>JBBSKY010000001.1:0-111942 GCA_038255915.1 Acidimicrobiales bacterium
ATTCGCTTCGCTCACCGTGTTTCCCGCCGGTGCATCGTCACTCGCTCTCCGCCTGCCTTCCCTCGTCGCTCCAACGGCGAGCAAAAGCGGCTCGCCTCGTCGCTCCTCAGTCCAGACAGGCGTCGCTCGCTCCTCGCCGGCTCGCTCGCTGCGCTCACCTGCCGATCACGACATGATCCGCTCACCGCATTGCCTCTCCGCTCGACGCTTGCCGGCGGACACTACGGCCTAGCCTGCGCTGACGTGGACGATGACGAGTGCATCCACGGCCTGCACCCGGGCACCTGTTCGATCTGCCGGGCCAGGGCCGCTCCCAAGCCGCTGCGGCCAGTGCCAACCAGCCGTCCCGCGTCGTCCCGGCCGGCCTCGGTGCGTGCGGCTGCCTCTCGCCCGGCGGCCACCCGGCCCAGCACGCGAGCGGCCCCGGTGCACCTCGCAGGGCGCAAGGAGTACTTCGGGGCCAGCGCTCGTGGGGTGTGGTGGATCGACCAGACGGGTCGGGCCGAGGAGGAGTGGGCCGAGGGGGTGGTCGCCGCCGTGCGGCCCTCGAGCGGACCCGTGCCCGCCTCGTCGCGCAACGTGGGGGAGATCCGGGCCGACGACGTCACCCTGCACGTGGTGGCCGGCGAGCTGCGGGCGGTGGGGGTGGCTTCGAGCGACGGCCGGGCCACCAGCGGGCCGCCGCCGGGCTGGCTGGCCGAGGTGGACGTGGTCGCCCTGGTCCGCCCCATCGAGCTCGAGGAGCTGCCGGCGGCGCTCAAGCCCGGCCCTCCGCACCCGTTCACCAACCAGGGCTTCCTGCAGCCCGGCACCTGCTACCCGTTCCCGCCCAGGGTTGCCGCCGACCTGGCCGCCCGCTTCGCCGACCGGTTCCCGCCGGAGCACCCGCTCCTCCTCCAGCCCGGTTGAGGCCCCGACGGTCGAGCAGGCGCTCGCACACCGCCGCCGACTGCGCCCCCTCGTCGGCGCAGGTGACGAGGGCGGGGCGGACGGTGCCGGTGCGGGCCGACCACAGCTGCTTGTCGTGCCGCTCCGGGGCCTCGGCGATGACGGCGTTGGTGAAGGCCACCAGCGGCGGGGTGGAGCGCTGGGTCTGCTCGAGGCGCAACGTGTCGGCCCCGAAGCGGACCGGGAAGTCGAGGATGTTGCGTACGTCGGCCGCCCCGGTGGGTGGCAGCCGCCCGCTGCTCGTCCGACAGGCGCCAGCCGACCAGCACCTCGGACTCGCACACCGCTGGCACAGCCTCCGTTGGCCCGAACATGTGTTCGTACACTAGCCGCCGCCGTGACAGCCAGCCCGACGGCACGAGCAGGAGCGCTGGCCCCGGCCGGGTCGGCGATAGCGTCGCCCCGACGTGGAGGTGCTCGAGGGGGTCGTGCAGCGCTACGCCTGGGGTTCGCCGACGGCCATCCCCGAGCTGCTCGGCACCGTCGCCGACGGTGGTCCGCAGGCCGAGCTGTGGCTCGGCGCCCACCCGTCCGCGCCTGCCCGGGCCGACGGGGTGCGCCTGGATGAGATCGTGGCCACCGATCCCCTCGCCACGCTCGGCCGCCGAGCCCTCGACCGCTTCGGGCCCCGGCTCCCCTTCCTTCTCAAGGTCCTGGCGGCCGACCAGCCGCTCTCGCTGCAGGCCCATCCCTCGGCGGCCCGGGCGGCGGCGGGCTTCGCCGAGGAGTCGGCGGCGGGGATCCCGCTCGACGCTCCCGAGCGCCGCTACCGAGACGGCGCCCACAAGCCCGAGCTGCTCTGCGCCCTCACCCCGTTCCACGCCCTGTGCGGCTTCCGGCCCGTCGCGGCCACGCTGGCCCTGCTCGATCAGCTCGGCCTCGCCGACCTCCCCGCCTTCGCCCCGCTCGTCACCGGCGATCTCGGGCGCACGGTCGGGGGCCTGCTGTCTCTGGCGGATGGCGAGCGGGGCGAGGTGGCGGCCAGGATCGCCCGGGCGGTGGCCGCCAGCGACGGGCCCGAGGCCACCTGGGCCCGGCGCATCGCCGCCACCCATCCGGGCGACCCGGGGATCGGCGTGGCCCTGCTCCTCAACCTCGTCGAGCTGGAGCCGGGCCAGGCCATCTTCCTGCCGGCCGGCAACCTGCACGCCTACCTGGAGGGAGTGGGGATCGAGATCATGGCCTCGAGCGACAACGTCCTGCGGGGCGGGCTCACCCCCAAGCACATCGACGTCGACGAGCTGCTGTCGATCCTCGACCTCGAGCCGGGCCCGCCGCCGCTCGTGCTCGCCCGCACGGACGGCACCGTCCGCCGCTACGACACCCCAGCCGCCGAGTTCGCGCTGAGCCTGGTCGATCTGGGCACGGTTCCCGCCGTCGTCCCGGCCGACCGCCCCCGGGTGGTGCTGGCCCTGGAGGGAGAGACGGTGCTGCGCACTGCGGAGGACGAGCTCCTCCTTCGACGCGGAGCGGCGGCCTGGGTGCCTGCGGCCGACGGCGAGCTGGTCCTCACCGGTGTCGGCCAGGCGGCGGTGGCCACCACCCCCTGACCGCAGAGGACCGGGACGGCCGAGCCACCGCGGCCACCTCAGCCCTTCAGCCGGTAGCCCATCCCCCGGGCGGTCTCGATGAGGTCGGCTCCAAGCTTCTGGCGGAGGTAGCGGACGTAGACGTCGACGACGTTGGAGCCAGGGTCGAAGGCGTAGCCCCACACCAGGTCCAGCAGCTGCTGGCGGCTGAGGACCTGGCCGGGGTGGCGCATGAGCGTCTCGAGCAGGGTGAACTCCCGAGCGGTGAGCTCGACCGTCCGGTCGCCCACCAGCGCCCGACGGGTGCGCAGGTCGAGCACCAGCTCGCCGCAGCGCAGCACGGTGCTGTCGCCGGCGTCACCGTCGCGCAGGCGGGCCCGGATGCGGGCCAGCAGCTCCTCGAAGCGGAACGGCTTGGTCATGTAGTCGTCGGCGCCGCCGTCGAGCCCGGCCACGGTGTCGTCGACCCCGTCCCGGGCCGTGAGGATGATGACGGGCAGACGGTTGCCGCCGCGGCGGCGCAGCTCTTGCAGCACCTCGTACCCGTCCTTGCCGGGGAGGCCCAGGTCAAGGATGAGTAGGTCGAAGGTCTGCTGGCGGAGCAACGCAGCGGCCAGCGTGCCGGTGTCGGCGATCACAGTGGCGAAGCCGCTCGCCCGCAGGCCCTTCTCCAGGAAGGAGGCGATCCGCGGCTCGTCCTCGGCGATGAGGATCACCGTCACGGCCGGTGGCCTTTCGTCGGCCGGGACGGGAGGACGATCGTGAAGGTGGTGCCGGTGCCGGCGTCCGGTTCGCTGGCCAGATCGACCCGTCCGCCGTGGGCTCGGGCGATGGCGGCCACGATGGCCAGTCCGAGCCCCGAGCCGTCGCGCTGGGCGCTGGCGTCGCCACGGGCAAACCGGTCGAAGAGCCGGTCGCGCTCGTTGGGCGGGATCCCGGGTCCGTCGTCATGGACCCAGAAGCACGCGGAGGTGTCCGACACCCGCGATCCCAGGGCGATCGCCCCGGCTCCCTCGGCGTGGCGGACGGCGTTGTCGGCCAGGTTCATGACGGCCTGGGTGATCCGGTCGGCGTCGACGAGGGCGGCGCCCGAGCCGACCTCGGCCAACCGGAAGCGAGCGGGGTCGAAGGCCTGGGCCTTGGCGAACAGCCGCCGGGTGAGATCGCCGACCTCGACGGGCTCGCGCTGGAGGAAGTCGGGCTGCTCGGCCTTGGCCAGAAGGAGGAGGTCGGCGACGTAGCGGGCCATCCGGTCGAGCTCGTCGGTGACCAGGGCGATGGTCTCCCGCTGCTCGTCAGGGTCGGGCCCCATCAGCTCCAGGTGGCCGCGGATGATGGTGATGGGGGTGCGCAGCTCGTGGCCGGCGTCGGAGATGAAGTTCCGCTGGCTGCGGAACGCGCCCTCCAATCGGTCGAGCATGGCGTTGAAGGTGGCGGTCAGCTCGGCGATCTCGTCCGAGCCGGTCACCGGGATCCGGCGGCTGAAGTCGGTGTCGGTGATGCGGCGAGCCGTCGCGGTGAGCAGGCGAACCGGGGCGAGGACCCGACCGGCGGCCAGCCAGGCCAGGATCGAGGCCAGCAGCAGGACCACGGCCGAGACCGCGCCCACGACCCGCACGGTCTGGACGATCTCCCGCCGCTCGTTGGCCGGGAAGTTGGCCACGACGAACACCCCCACCCTGGCCTCGCCGAGCCGGATGGGCACGGCGAGGTAGCGGGCCTCGCCCTTCGGCGTGGTGACGCTGGAGCGCTCCGCGGTCGTGAGCGCCGCCCACCGCGTCGTGAGGGTCTCGTCCGCCAGCAGGTTGTGGTGCGGTCCGCTGCTGGTCCTGTAGGCCCGTCCGTCGACGAGGGTGAACAGGGCCTCGCCCTCGTCCGGGATGTTCCGCCGCAGGAAGGTGTCGAAGATGGCGGCGATGTCCCCCCCGAAGGGCATGCCGGTGGCTGGGTTGTTGCCGGCGGACAGCTGATCGAGCTCCTGGGTCTCCTGCACCAGCCCTGCCTCTATCTCGTCGACGAGCCGGGCCGACAGCACCTGGTAGGTCACGAGGGCCGAGACGAGAGAGGAGGCGGCCAGGAGCACGACGTACCACACGAGGATCCGCACGCGGGCACCGCGCAGGATCTGCCGGAGCGATGAGGGGGAACGGCTCCCCTCAGTCAAGGCCGTCGTCATCGTCGCCGCCATCATCGTCGCCGCCGCCGCCGTCATCGTCGGTGTCGGCTCGGGGTTGCGGCGGGACGGTCGGGACCGGGCGCTGCCGTGGGGTGGTCGGCCCGGTGTCGACCGACCTGGTGGCCGGTGGCGGCGGAGGCGGCGGTGGCGTGCTCGCCGCCGGAGCGGTTGGCGGCGGCGTCGTTGGAGCGGTCGTGACCGTCGGGGGAGGCACGAAGGTCTCGAGCCCGGGCGGGGGCGGGGCCGGTGGCATCGGGCGTCGCAGCTGGATGACCGGCACGTCCTCCAGCGGTGAGGCCGAGATCTGGCGCAGCAGGCCGAAGCCGAACAGCAGCGCGATCACCACGGCTACGGCCAGAGCGATTCGACGGGCGGACATCCTGAGCAGAGCCTCTCGCCCACCGGGAAGCGGGTCATGAGAGCGAGATGAGAGATCTCTCATCGAGCCTGCCGCGGCGCCGGCTCCCGCGACCCCGGCCTGGACCACGAGCGTCTCGTCCGGACCGGTGGGGACGTTGCGGATCGTGTCGACTGAGGCGGGGCGCGCCGGAGGGCGGCGCCCGTTTTCGGGCACCGCCCTCCGGCTCGCTGTTCCGGCGAAGGTCAGATCACAGCCGGGCGCACTGGTCCTCCTTGTTGCCCTGCACGATGTTGCCGCCCCCGGTCGGGGCCGGCGCGTTCTCCTTGCACTGCAGGTTCCCGTCGATGCGGTTGCCGTTGATGGCGACCCCACCGGTGTTCTTGAACACCTGCACGTTGCCACCCACCACGTTGCGGTCGGCCCGCAGCCTCCCCCGGTTCTCGTCGTAGAGGATGTCGGCGTTGATGCTCGAGTCCTTCACGGTGGCGGCCCGGCCCTGCACGACCTGGACGCTTCCGCCCACCCTGGAGCCGTTGGTCACGCTGACCAGGGCGGCGTTCTCACCCTGGACGTTGCCGATGACCTGCACGTTCCCGGCCTTGAGGGTGGCCCCGCGCTCCACCTTGATCGTCCCCTTGACGTAGGTGCCGCTGAGGGCACAGCTCGCCCCCTGCGGCACCCGGAGGTTGTCCACCGTCACCCGGCCGAGCGAGCCTCGGCAGGTGGTCTCCTCGGCTGCGGCCGGGCTGGGCAGCAACCCGACCACCGCCACACCGGCTGCGGCCATGCCCACCAACGCGTGTCGTGTCTTCATCGTCATCTCCTCGTTTGGGTTCGTCGTTGTCGAGGTCTGTTCTCCCAAGCGCAGGTTGGCCAGCGGTGAGAAGGAGATGAGACTTCGTTCATGCGACCGGCGGCTGGAGCCACCACGGAACCCACCGCCGGCGCCCCGACGTTGGGCTTCTAGCAACGACGATCCCCCTGGGAGGCACCCTGCCATGAGCACTCGAGAGATCCGCTGCCCCTCCTGCGATGGGCCTATGCACCCGGTCGAGCGCCGCGACGTCATCATCGACCTGTGTCGCGATTGCAAGGGGGTTTTCCTCGACCGGGGCGGGCTCGACAAGCTCCTCGACGCCGTCGAGGCCCGGGAGGAGGGCGCCCACCGGCCGCAGAGCGAGCGACTGGTCCGCCCGTACCGGGATGACGACGACGATGACGACCGCTACCGGCACGACCGTGGCGTGAAGAAGAAGAAGCGGGGCGGCTTCCTGGCCGACCTGTTCGAGGGAGGAGACTGAGCGCCCGGTGCCGTTCAGGCCGTGCGGGACCCGCCCTGCGTGGGACCGCCGGTCCAGGCGAGGACCAGGAAGGCGCCGAGGCCGGAGGCGTCGGTGAGGGCTTCGACCTCGGCGACCCGGCTGCGAGCCCGCATCGCGCTCAGGTCACCGATGGCGGCTCGCTCGTGCCAGGTGCCTCGGGCCTCGGCGGCCAGGTCGTCGATGCCGAGCCGTCGGAGCCAGTCCGCCTGCCGCTCGATGGTGGACGGCTTGAGCTGGTCGGCGGGGACGTCACAGGTGATGTCCTGGGTACCGAGACCCTCGAGCCAGCCGCCGCCCCGGCCGTGGGCCCGGTAGGTGCGCAGCCACCCGTCGAAGCCCCGTTCGCCCAGCTCGGCGGTGGTGGTGGCGCCGTAGTCGACGCACACCACCCAGCCGGCCTCCAGGCTGGCCCGGGCCCGTGCCAGCCAGCGGGCGGCCTGGCGGACCAGGGGAACTCTGCTTCCGACGGAAGCGCCCGGAGCCCAGCGCTCGGCGGCCCGGGCCACCTCGGGCGAGGGAGCCAGCACCTCGACCAGGCGGCCGTGGTCCTCCCCCACCCGGACCTCGGCCCAGCCGCTTGCGGTGCGCTCGGCGATGACGGGGGGCAGGTTGTCGAGCAGCTCGTTGGCCAGGACCACGCCGGTGAAGGGCCCGGCGGGCAGGTCTTGGAGGACGGTGACGACAGGCCCGCCGCCGGCGGCGCCGCCGAGGACGTGGGCGGGCGGTTCCACGGCCAGGGCGCTGGCGGCCTGTGCCCGTAGCGGGGCGGACCGCTCGACGCACACCCACCGCAGCGCCGGCGAGCACTCCGGCGCCGAGCCCAGGACGCTGCGGGCCAGCGTCCCGATCCCCGCCCCCGCCTCCACCACCACGAACGGGTCCGGCCGGTCGAGGTCCCGCCACCACCCGTCAAGGGCCCGCCCGACGAGCATTCCGAACAGCGGCCCCACCTCCGGCGAGGTGAGGAAGTCCCCCCGCCGCCCCGCCCGCCCGGAGCCGGCATAGAACCCCCCCTCCGAGTAGAGGCCCAGATCGATGACCTCATCCGCCGAGACCGCCCCCCGCCGCCGGACCATCCCAAGAACCACCTCCTCAACCGGCGTCACGACCCCGCTCTCCCCACGCCAGACACCTCACCACGTCCTAGGCGCCACGGCAGCCATGATCGCCAGTCGGGGGGCGTGGGGGGCTTCGCCCCCCACCGCGGCCAGGAAGGCAGCTTGCTGCCGGGCCGCAGAGAAGATGAGTCGGCCGAAGGCCGTCCCAAAGCGCAACCGCACCACGGCGCGCCGCAGAAGCGCCACCCCCGCCCGAACGGAGGGAGCGCAACGACCGAGTGAGCGGCGGCGAGAACCCGACCGAGTGGAGTGAGCGCAGCGAACGAACGAGCGTCGGAACCCGGCGCTAGCCGGGGAACAATGTGGCCAGGTCGCCGAGGCGGGCCACGGTTCCGGGGATGAAACCGAGGACGATGGTGAGGGACAGGGTGATGCCGAGAGCGGCGACGAGGGGGGCGGGGATGCGGACGGGGCGGAGGTCGACGCCCTCCTCGGCGGGGCGGAAGAACATCTCGCGGATGATCTGGAGGTAGTAGGCGGCGGCGATGGCGGTGTTGACAGCGACGATGATGCCGAGGATCGAGCCGGACATGGAGACGTCGACGAAGAGGGCGCGGATGACGGCGAACTTGGCGTACCAGCCGGCCAGCGGGGGGATGCCGGCCAGGGAGAGGAGGAAGACGCTGAAGGCGGTGGCCAGGCCGGGGGCGTAGCTGAACAGGCCGCGGTAGCTGTCGATGGCGCCGCTCTTGGTGCGGCGGGCCACGGCGATCACTACGGCGAAGGCGCCCAGGTTCATGCCGGCGTAGAGGAGGAGGTACACCACCGTCGGGCCGATGTACTGCTGCGCCTCCTCGGGGGTGGCCACTGCGAAGGGCACCAGGATGAAGCCGGCCTGGGCCACCGAGGAGTAGGCGAGGAGGCGCACCACGTTGCTCTGGCGCAGGGCGGTGAGGTTGCCGATGGTCATGGTGAGGGCGGCCAGCACCCAGAAGATCGGCCGGGTTATGTCGCCCCGACCCAGGAAGGCGATGAACACCAGCTGGAGCAGGGCGATGAAGCCGGCCGTCTTCGAGGCGACGGACAGGAAGGCGGTGATCGGGGTGGGCGCCCCCTCGTAGGTGTCAGGGGCCCACAGGTGGAAGGGGACGGCCGAGATCTTGAAGGCGAAGCCGACGATTACCAGGAAGATGGCGACAGCCACCACGGGCTTGTCGCCGGCTGGCCCGGCCAGCTTGGCGCCGATGTCGGTGAGGACCAGGGAGCCGGTGAAGCCGTAGATCAGGCTCATGCCGTAGAGCATCAGCGAGGAGGCCAGGACCCCGAGGAGGTAGTACTTGAGCGACGCCTCGTTGGACTTCTCGTCCCGCTTGCGCCAGCCGGCCAGAAGGTAGCCGGGGATGGAGAGCAGCTCGAGGGCGACGAAGATGGTAACGAGGTCCCGGGCGCTGGCCATCACCACCATGCCGAGAAGGCTGGAGAGCACCAGGTAGGCGAACTCGCCCTCGTAGTAGTCGCCTTCGCCGATGTAGTCGAAGGAGAGCAGGAACACCACGAAGCCGGAGATGAGCAGCAGGCCCTTCAGCACCAGCGAGAAGGTGTCGGTGACGTAGGCGCCGCCGAACATGACCCGCGACTCGCCGGTGATGCCGTGGTCGGCCAGGTAGAACAGGGGGAGGGTGGCGGCGAGGATGCCGAGGCCGGTGATCCGGGTCACCCACGTCTTGGCCCGCTCCTCGAGGGCGAGGTCGACCAGGATGGCAACGACCAGGGTGGCCGTCAGGATGATCTCGGGGGCGAGGGCGGCGTAGTCGAGCTGGGGGGCCTGGAAGGCGGCGAGCCCGCCGGCTCCGGAGGCAGAGGACAGCATCGGAGAGCTACTTGCCCTGGGCGACCACGGCGGCGGTGACCCGTTCGGTCACCGCCGGGTCGGTGATGTCGAACACGATCCCGGGCAGCACGCCGAACAGGACGATGCCGGCCAGCAGCGGTGTCCAGGCCAGCCACTCGGGCCGGGTGATGTCGGGGACCTCGGTGTCGTCCCACTCGGGCTTGGGGGTGCCGAAGGCGGTGCGCTGGAACAGCCACAGCAGGTAGCCGGCGGCGAGCACGGTGCCGATCGAGGCGATGACCATGCAGGTGCGGAACAGGGTGACGTTCAGGCCCGGGGCCGGGTTGAAGGTGGACAGGATGGCGGGGAACTCTCCCCAGAACCCGGCCAGGCCGGGCAGGCCGAGGCTGGCCATGGAGAGGAAGCCCAGGGTCCAGCCCAGCTTCGGCGCCTGGGTGAGGAGGCCGCCGAGCCGCTTGATCTCGAGGGTGTGGAACCGCTCCTTCACGCTGCCGGCGACGAAGAACAGCATGCCGGTGATGAGGCCGTGGGCCACCATGCCGAACACCGCGGCGTTGATGCCGTAGTCGGTGAGCGTGGCGATGCCGAGCATGACGAAGCCCATGTGGGCCACCGAGGAGAAGGCGATCAGGCGTTTCATGTCGGTCTGGGCCAGACAGCCGAGGGCGCCGTAGATGATCCCGATGGTGGCGAGCACCGCGATGAGCGGGGCGTACTCCCGGGCCGCCCCAGGCAGCACGGGGATGGCGATGCGGATGAACCCGTAGGTGCCCAGCTTGAGCAGGACCGCCGCCAGGATCACCGAGCCGACGGTGGGCGCCTGGGTGTGGGCGTCGGGCAGCCAGGTGTGGAACGGGAACATGGGCACCTTGATGGCGAAGCCCATGAACAAGCCGCCGAAGATGAGCAGCTCGGTGGATCGCACCAGGGTGTCCGACATGCCCCGCTCGATCAGCATCGGGATGTCGAAGGTGGGCTCGAGGCCGGCGCCGCCGCTCTTGAAGTACAGGGCCAGGAAGCTGAGGATCATCAGCGCCGAGCCGAAGAGGGTGAACAGGAAGAACTTGAGCGAGGCGTACTGGCGGTTCTCGCCGCCCCACACCCCGATCAGGAAGTACATCGGCAGCAGGACCAGCTCGAAGAAGACGAAGAACAGGATGAGGTCCTCGGCCACGAAGCTGCCGAGCATCCCGGTCTCGAGCACGAGCAGGAGCATGAGGAACGCCTTGGGGTTCCGGGGCTCGGGGAAGTGGTCCCAGCTGTAGATGATGCACAGCGTGGTGACCACCATCGACAGCAGGAACAGGGGGAGGCTGATCCCGTCCATGAAGACGTGGTAGTTCGAGTTGATGACGTTGATCCAGCTGTGGGTCCGCTCGAACTGGGGAGCTCCGGCGTCGGCGTAGTTGAAGCGCAGCACCAGGTACAGCCCGCACAGCAGGGTGAAGACCGAGGTGCCAAGGGCCCACGCCTTGACCAGGAACTCCTCCTTCTTCGGCAGGAGGCCGAGCACGGCCGCCCCGCCAAGCGGGGCGAAGGTGGCCACGGACAGCAGTGCGTTGTCGAGGTTGACGTTGCCGTCGATGAAGGCCACTGCTCAGCTCCTGTTGAAGGTGATGGCGAAGATGACGAGGGCGCCGGCGGCGGCTCCTCCGAGGAGGTACGCGGCATACTGCTGGACCTTGCCGCTGGCCATGGACTTGAAGCCCCGGCCGATGCCGCCGGCACCGGTCCCGACCCCGTTCACGGTGCCGTCGACGACGCCCTGGTCGAGCACGTCGTAGGTGAAGGCGGCGCTGCGACGGGCTGTCCAGGCGGTGGCGTGCACGATGCCGTCGAGGACGTTCTGGTTGAACCAGTAGACGACGGTGGCCACCGGGCCCTTGATGCCCCGCACGATGATCCGCTCGTAGAGGGCGTCGAGGTAGTACTTGTTCTCGAGCAGCCGCAGGCCGGCGCCGGCCAGCTTGTTGCGGCGGCTCAGCCCCTCGAGGCCGAAGCGGACGCCGGCGAACCACCAGGCGTAGGCCAGGGCCAGGCCGCCGAGGGCGCCGAGGGTGGAGATGACGGCCACGGTCATGTTGAAGGCCGGTTCGGGGACGCCGGCGGCGACGATGGCCTCGATGGCCGAGAAGTGGGTGAACTGCAGGCCGAAGAACGGGGCGTTGATGATGCCGGCCACCACCGACATCACGGCCAGCACGATGAGCGGGACGGTGATGGGCCACGGCGACTCGTGCGGGTAGCCGCCGAGGGGCACCGTGCCATGGGGGTCGTCGCCGTGGTGGTCCGCGGTGTGGCTGGCCTCGTTGTCGTGGGGGCCCCGCTCGCTCTGCACGGTGGCGTGGGCCGCGGCCTGGACGCCGGGATCGGCTGAGGCCTTGGCCCCCTCCTGGTAGGCGGTGGCGTCGACCAGGGCGGGTGCGTGGGCGTCGGCGGCCTCGTCGTGGGCGTCGTCGTGGCCGTGGGCTGCGTGCTGGGCGTGCTCGATGGCGTCGGGGGTCGTCGGGCCCTTGTAGTCGCCCCAGAAGGTGAGGTAGACGACCCGGGTCATGTAGGCGCAGGTGAGGGCGGCGCCCGCGCAGCCCACGATGAACAGGGTGCCCCTGTAGCCGTTGGTCCAGGCTCCCAGCAGGATCTCGTCCTTGCTCCAGAAGCCGGCGAAGATGGGCAGGCCCATCAGGGCCGCGGTGCCGATCATGAAGGTGAGGAAGGTCTTCGGCATGTGCTTGCGCAGACCGCCGAAGTCCCGCATGTCGAAGCTGTGCCAGCAGGCGTGGCTGATGGAGCCGGCGCCCATGAACAGCAGGGCCTTGAAGAAGGCGTGAGTGAACAGGTGGAAGATGGCCCCGGTCCAGGCCCCGACGCCCAGGCCCATCACCATGTAGCCCAGCTGGGAGACCGTGGAGTAGGCCAGGACCTTCTTGATGTCCTGCTGCACAAAGGCCAGCAGGCCGGCGATGATGATGGTGATCCCGCCGATCACGGCGATGACGTTGAAGCCCAGGGCGTTGTTGGCGATGTTGAAGGCCGAGAAGAAGACCGGGTAGAAGCGGCCGACCATGTAGACGCCGGCCACCACCATGGTGGCGGCGTGGATCAGGGCCGAGGCCGGGGTGGGACCGGCCATGGCGTCGGGTAGCCAGGTGTGCAGCGGGAACTGGGCGCTCTTGCCGACGCAGGCGATGAACAGTGCGATGGCCGCAGCCAGCAGCCAGGCGCTCGGGATCTGGCCGGTGATGGCGTCGGCGTTTGTCTTGGCGATGTTGAAGGTCTGGCTGGCCCCGAAGAACAGGATGGACAGCCCGACCAGCAGGCCGACGTCACCGGTGCGGGTGGTGAAGAAGGCTTTCAGGGCGGCGTTGGAGTTCTTGTCCTCCTCCCACCAGTGCCCGATCAGAAGGAACGAGCAGAGACCCATGATCTCCCAGCCCAGCAGCAGCTGGAGGCTGGTCGAGGAGCTGACCATCAGCAGCATCCCGGCGGTGAACAGGCCGAGCGAGGCGAAGTAGTGGGTCTTGCGGCGGTCGTCGCGCAGGTACTCGGTGGAGAACAGGTGCACCAGGAAGCTGATGAAGCAGACGGTGAACAGCATCAGCACGGCGAAGCCGTCGACGTGGAAGCCGAAGCCGACCTCCACAGCGCCGATCGCGAACCATCGGGCCTCGGCCTCGTAGTACGGCCGCACCTCGATGGCGTGCCCTCCCGCAGCCTCCTCGCCGCCGCCGCCCGACTCGGCCATGGGGACGCCGAGGCGCCCCGACGGCAGGGCGTGCTCCTCCCCGCCCGCCTCCTCGCTGCCGGTCGGCTTGGGCAGGCCGGTGCGCTCGGCCTCCTCGATGACCTCGCCGACCGGCCGGGCCTCGTCGCCTGACGCCGTGCCCCGGTAGGTGGCGGCCGCGGCCGCTGGGCTGTGCTCCTCGAGGGCCACGTGGCCCCGGCCCATCCACTCGATCCCGAGGGCGGTGGACAGCACCAGGGCCAGGCCCATCAGGCCCACCCCGAAGAAGGTGCCTCCGCTCTTGAACCGCTTGCCGAACAACAGGGTGAGCACGAACGAGACGACGGCGAGCAGCGGGATGAGCCAGACGTGGCGGGTCAGCCATCCGGCCTCGAAGCTCTGTGCGGCGGCGGCGCCGGCCTCTGATGCGATCGGGGGCAGCACGTCAGCCCTTCATCTGGGCGACCTGGTCGAGGTCGATCGAGCGCTTGTTGCGGTAGATGAGCAGGACGATGGCCAGCCCCACGCCGACCTCGGCGGCGGCCACGGCCACGGTGAACAGGGCGAAGACCTGGCCTGCCACCTGCCCGTGGTAGGCGCCAAAGGCGACCAGGTTGATGTTCACGGCGTTCAGGATCAGCTCGATGCTCATCAGCACCAGCACCCCGTTGCGGCGGGCCAGCACGCCGTACACCCCGATGCTGAACAGGGCGGCGGCGAGCAGGAGGAACTGGTTGAGGTACACCGGTCAGTCCCTCCGGGCCAGCACGACGGCGCCGATCAGGGCGGCGAGCAGGAGCACCGACACGACCTCGAAGGGGATCACGTAGCTCTGGAAGATCTCGAGGCCGACATCGGCGGACCGCTGCGGCTCTGTGATGTTGATCCTCTGGTCCCCGAAGCCGTCGAGGAGCACGGCGGTGAGCAGACCGGCGACGGCCAGGCCCACCATGGCGGCCAGGGCCCGCTGGTCGTTGTCGAGCCCCCGGCTGCGGCCGATCGGCGCCCGGGTCAGCATGATGCCGAAGAGGAACAGCACGACGATGGCGCCGATGTAGACGAGCACCTGCACCGCGGCCAGGAACTCGGCGGCCAGCAGGATGTAGATCCCGGCCACGCCGGCCAGCACCATGACCAGATAGAGGGCGCAGTGCACGACGTTCTTGGACGTCACCACCTTGATGGCCGAGAGCGTCATCATCACCGCCAGCAGGCCGAAGGCAATGTGCTGAGGGAGGTAGTTCACTTCTTCTTGGCCACCTTGACCTGGGAGCCCTTCTCGTAGTCAGGCTGCTCGGGCACGGTGGCCTCCCACTCCCCCAGGCGCTGCATGTCGTGCAGTAGCCCCTCGATGGTGAGGTCGGAGTACTCGTACTCGGGGGTCCAGTGCAGGGCGTCGAACGGGCAGACCTCGACGCAGATCCCGCAGTACATGCACAGCGAGTAGTCGATGTCGAAACGGTCGAGGTAGTTCCACGAGCTGGGCTTGCCCCCCTCCCGCTTCGGGGGTCGGAAGTCCTTGTGGCCCTCGATGTAGATGCACCACACCGGGCACTGGCGGGCGCACAGCATGCAGACCGTGCAGTTCTCCTCCTTGAGGGCGATGACGCCGCGCGACCGGGGCGCCGGCGCCTCCTTCACCCGGGGGTACTGCACGGTGACGGGGCCCTTGGTGATGGTGTCCTTGAGCTCTCTGGCGGTGATCGCCATGCCCTTCAGCAACCCGGTGACGGCGTTGGTCATAGAACCACCTTGAAGACGCCCGTGAGGACGATGTTGAGGAGCGACAGGGGGATGAGGCCGATCCAGGCGAAGCGCTGGAGCTGGTCCTCGCGCAGCCGGGGATTGGAGAAGCGCACCCAGAACATCAAGAAGCCGACGAACATCGTCTTGGTCAGGAGCACGGCAACCCCGACGACGCCGAGCATGACGCCGTGCAGCTGGTCGACCCCCGGCACGTACCAGCCACCCAGGAACAGGGTGGCGGCGATGGCGGCGAAGGCCACCATGCTCGCCGTCTCGGCCAGGAAGAAGGTGAGGAACCGAAAGCCCGTGTACTCGGTCATGAAGCCGGCCACCAGCTCGGACTCGGCCACGGGCATGTCGAACGGCGCCTGGTTCAGCTCGGCCTGGGCCGAGATGAGGAAGATGACGAACCCGAGGAACTGCGGCACCACGAAGGGCACACCGCCGACGCCGACGCCGAACAGCTCGAAGTCGCGCTGGGCGTCGATGATCCCCGGCATGCTCATGGTGCCGGCCTGGATGACCACGCCGACCACGGCCAGCACCAGGGGCAGCTCGTAGGCGATCAGCTGGCCCGCGGCCCGCAGGGCGCCGATGAGCGAGTACTTGTTGGCGCTGGCCCAGCCGGCCATCATCACGCCGATCGTCGACAGCGACGACACGGCCAGGGCCAGGAAGATGCCGGTGTCGAAGTCGGCCACCTGCAGGTTCTTGGCGGGCGGGATGACGATGAAGAGCAGGAACGTGCTCATCAGCACCACGATCGGGGCAAAGGCGAACACCTTGCGGTCGGCGCCGTCGGGGAAGATGTCCTCCTTCTGGAGGAACTTGGCCCCGTCGGCCAGCAGCTGCATGGTGCCGAACGGCCCCGCCTCGTTGGGGCCGATGCGGCTCTGCATGCCGCTCATCACCTTGAACAGGAACACGTACCCGAACAGCAGGGCGCCCGAGGGGACGACCACCAGCGCCGCCAGCACCTTGATGGTGGTGGAGGTCCAGTAGGCGAACTCGAGCCCGAAGAGGCCGGCTTCGATCACCGGTCGATGTCTCCCAGGATGAAGTAGAGCGAGGCCAGGATGGTGATGACGTCGGGAACGTACACGCCCTTCAGGACCCACGAGGCGATCGAGATGTTGTTGAACGAGGGGGTGCGGATCTTGAGCCGGAAGGGGCCGAGGCCGCCCTGGCTCACCAGGTAGTAGCCCATGACGCCGAGCGGGTTCTCGGTCTCGACGTAGGACTCGCCGGCCGGCACCTTGATGATCTTGGGCACCTTGGCCATGATCGGCCCGGCCGGCAGGCCCTCGCACAGCTGGCGCACGATCTTGGCCGACTCCCGCACCTCCTGGAGGCGTACCCAGCAGCGGGCGAAGCTGTCGCCGTCGGGGTGAGTGATGACCTTCCAGTCGGCGTGCTTCCAGGCCAGCGGCGAGTCGGCGTCGCGGCGCAGGTCCCAGTCGACCCCGGACGAGCGGATGTTGGCCCCGGTCAGGCCGTACTCCAGCGCCACCTCGGCGGGGATGACCCCGACGCCCCGGGTGCGCTGCTGGAAGATGGTGCCGCCGATCATCAGGTCCTCGATCTCGTCGCAGAAGTCCTCGACCCGCTGCATGCAGCCCACCGTCTCGTCGAGCCAGCCCTTCGGCAGGTCGTCCTTCAGGCCGCCGATGCGGTCGAAGTTCGGGTGGAACCGGCCCCCGGTGGCCGACTCGATCAGGTTCAGAACGTGCTCGCGGTCTCGGAAGGCCAGGAACACCGGGGTGATGGCGCCCAGCTGGGTGCCGACGTCGCCCAGGAACAGGATGAGGTTGGCCTGGCGGCCCAGCTCGAAGAAGATGGTGCGGATCCACTGGGCCCGCTCGGGCGCCTCGACCCCCATCAGCTGCTCGGCGGCCAGGATGAAGGGCACCTCGTTGCAGAAGCTGCCGAGCCAGTCGATCCGGTTGATGAGCGTGGTGACCTGGGGGTAGTTGCGGACCTCGCACAGCTTCTCGTAGCCCCGGTGCATGTAGCCGGGCATCGGGTCGGCCCAGATGACCTGCTCGCCGTCCAGGCGGCAGACGATGCGCAGCGTCCCGTGGGTGGCCGGGTGCTGGGGCCCGATGTTGAGGGTCATCCCCTCGGCCTCGAGCTCGACGTTGACCCGGGCGTCGGCGGCCTGAGCGGCGATGTAAGCCGCCTTCTTCCAGTCGGGCATGGTGGCGGTCATCCGGCGGCCCCTCCCTCGGCGGAGGCGGGGGGCGGCTCGGCGGGCGGAGCCGCAGGCTCGGGGGCCGGCTGGTTCTTCGGGTCGAGGTGGAACGGGATCTGCTCGACGTTGACCAGGCCCGGCCACGGCTTCACCTCACGCGACAGCAGGGGGAAGTCCTTGCGCAGCGGGTGGCCCTCGAACTCGCCGGGGAGGTAGAGGTGGCGCAGGCCGGGGTGGCCGTCGAAGCTGAACCCGAACATCTCCCACGCCTCCCGCTCGTGCCAGTCGGCGCCCCGGAACAGGTCGGTGACCGTGGCCACCCGGGGGTCCTGGTCGTCGAGGTCGGCCTTCAGGGTGACCCCGAGGTGTTGGCGCACGTCGTGGAGGCGGGCGAAGACCTGGAAGCGAGTGTCGCCCCCGGCCACGCCTGTGCGGATCTCGGCGACCACCTCGTCGACCTCGACCGGCTCGTCGCCCTCGCCGGCCTCCTCGCCCTTGAAGGTGTTCTCGCCGGAGAGGCCCGGAGCCGGCGCCCAGTCGATGCCCGAGAGGAAGCTGAAGAAGGTGAGGCCCAGCTTGCGCTTGCAGGTCTCGAGCGCCTTGTGCCAGCTGGCACGGTCGACCCGGACCCACAGGTCGCCCCGGTCGAGGACCGACTCGAGGAGGCCCTCCCCCAGGGAGCGGCGCAGGCCGTCGACGATGCGTTGGTGGTTCGCCGCCTCGAGAGCGGGCGCGTCGGCCGCGGTGGTGCTCATGGCCGGTCCCCGGTCCGTTCCCTGTTGTGCAGGCCCCCCCGAGCGCTCATGCTGGTGTTGGGCTCTTCCTGCGCGGCTTCTTGAGGAGGGCGACCGGCTTGGCCTCGGGGACCGCTCCGTGCTCCAGCCCGCCACCCACCACCAGCGGCTCGCCCCTCCACCGCTCGGCCATGTCCTCGCCCCTGATCTTCATCTGGAGCAGGACGATGCCCTCGAGCAGGGCCTCGGGCCGGGGAGGGCAGCCGGGGACGTAGACATCGACCGGGATGATCTGGTCGACGCCCTTCAGCACCGAGTAGCTGTCCCAGTAGGGGCCGCCCGAGTTGGCGCAGCTGCCCATCGAGATCACGTACTTCGGGTCGGGCATCTGCTCGTAGAGGCGCCGGATCGGCGGGGCCATCTTGTCGGTGGCCGTGCCCGAGACGCACACGAAGTCGGCCTGGCGGGCCGAGGCGGGGAAGGGGATGACCCCGAGGCGCATCACGTCGTACCGGGGCGAGCCGAAGGCGGCGCCCATCTCGATGGCGCAGCAGGCCAGACCCCACTGGTACACCCACAGGCTGTAGCTGCGGGCGGTGTTGAGCAGCTTGGTGAGGGGCTTGGGCAGCAGGCCCTTCTCTACTAGACCCACCGCAGGACCTGCTTCCGCCAGGCGTACACCAGGCCGAGGGCCAGGATGACGATGAAGATCAGCATCTCGATGAGCCCGAAGACGGCCAGCTCCTCGAGGTTCACCGCCCACGGGAAGATGAACACTGCCTCGACGTCGAACATGACGAAGAGCAGGGCGAACAGGTAGTAGCGGATCTGGCTCTGCGACCAGGCCCCCGGCACCGGGTCGACCCCCGACTCGTACACCAGGTACTTCTGGGCGGTGGGCCGGGTCGGCCGGATCAGGCGTCCGAGGGTGAGGGTCCCGCCGGCAAAAGCGATCGCGGCGCCGCCGAACAACACGACCAACAGGTAGTCACGCAGGAAGGCCGACATGGCACGCCGGAGCGTAGTGAGGCGCCGACCCGACAGTCGAACTGACGACGATCCGCCCGAACCGCCCCACCCGGTCCGAGGCCGTCAACATCCCCGGTCAGGGGTTGAAGACCACCTTGATGGCGCCGTCCTGCTTCTTCTGAAAGGTGGCGTAGGCCGCGGGAGCATCGTCGAGCGGGACGTGGTGGGTGGCCAGGTCGTCGACGCCGAGGGGGTCGTCGTCGCCGAGGAGGGGCAGGAGGTCGTCGACCCACCGCTTCACGTTGGCCTGGCCCATCCGCACCGTCAGCTGCTTGTCGAACATCTGGAGCAGGGGCATCGGGTCGACGTTGCCGCCGTAGACGCCGCTGATGGACAGCGTGCCGCCTCGGCGGACGATGTCGATGCCGGCCAGGAGGGCGGCCAGCCGGTCGATGCCGGCCTTCTGCATCAGCGGGGAGGCCACGGCGTCGGGCAGCAGGCCGACGAAGGCCTGGGCCGCCTTGGCCCCACCCGAGCCGTGCGCCTCCATGCCCACTGCGTCGATGACCGAGTCGGGCCCGCGGCCGCCGGTGCGCTCCCGCAGCTCGGCAGCCAGGTCGTCGTGCCCGGTGAGGTCCAGCGCCTCGATGCCGTGGTCGGCGGCCGTCTTGAGGCGCTCGGGCACCAGGTCGATGCCGAAGACCCGGCTGGCCCCGCGGTGGCGGGCGATGCAGGCCGACATCTGGCCGATGGGACCGAGGCCGAGCACGGCGACCGTCCCCCCCGGCGGGACGTTGGCGTACTCGACCGCCTGCCACGCGGTGGGCAGCACGTCGGACAGGTAGAGGAAGCGGTCATCGGCAGGCCCCTCGGGCACCTTGATCGGGCCGTACTGGGCCTGGGGCACCCGCAGGAGCTCGGCCTGGCCGCCGGCCACCTGCCCGTACAGCTTGGTGTAGCCGAACAGCGAGGCACCCGTGCCGTGCTCGTGGACCTGGGTGGTCTCGCACTGGGACTGCAGGGCGTGGGTGCACATCCAGCAGTGGCCGCACGAGATGTTGAAGGGGATGACGACCCGGTCGCCGGGCTTGACGTGGGTCACCTCGGCGCCGACGGCCTCCACGACGCCCATCGGCTCGTGGCCGAGGATGTCACCCGGATCGATGAACGGCCCGAACAGCTCGTAGAGGTGGAGGTCGGAGCCGCACAGGCCGGTGGAGGTGATGCGGACGATGGCGTCGGTCGGCGCCTGGATGGTCGGGTCGGGAACGGTGTCGACGCGGACGTCACGCTTGCCGTGCCAGGTCAGTGCCTTCATCGGGTGGCTCCTCGGTGCGGTGGTGGTGGGACGGCCGTCATGCCACCCTCCCCGAGGCGGATGCCGAAGGCCAGGGCCCACTGCTACCCCGAAGAGCGGACCGAAACGCTAAAACGCGTGAAGCTCTCTGCCGTCGTCAAGCGACGCCGGGGCCAAGTGGAGCACCACGCTGCTCGACGCCCGGCATGCGGAACCGGGCGCGGGTGGCTCAGCGGAGGCGACGGACGACGAGAGGCCGGATCTCGGCGATGCGCTCGAAATCCCGGTCGACGTGGACCACCCCCAGGTTGTGATGCAGGGCGGTTTCGGCGATGACCAGATCCGGGATGGGCGTGCGGTGCCACATCCCGTGGTGATGGGCCAGAGCTGCCTGAAGGGCGAGCGCCCGCTCCAGGATGTCAGGCGGCGCCGCAACGAGCTCCAGGCTCGTGCCCAGCTCCGACTTGAGCAGGTCGTAGTCCTGTACCGATCGAGCCGAGTAGAGCTGCTCGAGCTGGCCCATGGGGCAGAGGTGGAGCGAGCCGGCCAGCTCGGCCAGCTGAGGTCCGACGACGGGATCGGCCGCTCGCGCCGCCGCGCTCTTGTCCACCAGCCAACCGTCTACCTCCACATCTCCTCCGAGGACAGCACCGCGAGGTCGACCCTGGTGCCGAGCCGCTCCAGGTAGCGGTGCTGCCGGTCGATTCGGTCCGCCTGTTCGCTCTCGGCTCCCTCGGCGGCCAGGCGCAGCGCCTCTTCCACCGTCGCCCGGGTCGTCGTCGCTCCCAGCGCCCGCTTCGCTCGTCGGAGGAGCTGTTCATCGATCTCGATGGTGGTCCGCTTCGGCATGCACACACACTAGGCCATCGATGTGCACGCCTTGCGCGGCAAGCGCAAAGGCGCAAAGGCCGGGATGATCCTTGGCGGGGCTCAGCTGGGGAAGAAGATGGTGGCCCGCTTGGCGAAGTCGAGGAGAGGGCCGGCCCACAGGCCGGCGCCGACCGTCATGGCCACGCTGACGGCGATGACCGCCGCGGTGGCCGGCATCACCTTCAGGCCGGTACGCGCCTGGGTGAGGACGGCGATGGAACCGGCACTGTCGGGGTGCTCTGCGTCGACGCCTTCAGGCGTGGCGTACATCGTGACGATGAGGCGCAGATAGAAGAAGGCGGCCACGGCGGTGACGAGCATGGCGATGATGCCGAGCGAGTAGTCGCCCTCGGTGGTGGCGGCCCGGATGACGGAGAACTTGGCCAGGAAGCCGGTGGTGAGCGGCACCCCGGCCTGGGCGGCCAGAAGGAGGGTGAAGGCCACGGCCAGCAGCGGCTTGCGGAAGTACAGGCCCCGGTAGTCCTCGATGCTGGTGCTGCTGTCACCCTGGCGGGCCACGACCGACACCACGGCGAAGCTGCCGAGCACGGTGAAGGCGTAGGTGAGCAGGTAGTACTGGGAGCCGGCCACGCCGTCGATGTTGTTGGCGTGGAGGCCGACGAGCACGTAGCCGGCGTGGTTGATCGAGCTGTAGGCCAGCATCCGCTTGACGTCGATCTGGACGATGGCGAGCACCGACCCGACGACCAGGGTGAGCACGGCCAGGGCCCAGATCGCCGGCCGCCAGTCCTCGCGCAGGGGCTGCAGGCCGAAGATGAGCACCCGGATGAGCCCGGCGAACCCGGCGGCCTTGGCCGCGGCAGCCATGAACCCGGTGACCGGCGAAGGCGAGCCCTGGTAGACGTCGGGGGTCCAGGTGTGGAACGGCACGGCGGCCACCTTGAACCCGAGGCCGACGATCATCAGGGCCATGCCGGCCAGGGCCAGGTTGCGGTCGCCGCCGGCGAAGCGCAGGGAGGTGAGCAGCCGGTTCACCTGGTCGAGGCGGGTGGAGCCGGTGGCGCCGTAGGTGAGGGCCACCCCGTAGAGGAAGATGGCCGAGGAGAAGGCGCCGAGGACGAAGTACTTCATGGCCGCCTCGCCCGACTCGTCGCGGCGGCGGTGGAACCCGGCCATCACATAGAGGGCGATCGACAGGATCTCGAGGCCGAGGAACAGGACCAGGAGGTCGTTGGCGAAGGCCATCAGCAGCCCGCCGCTGGCCGAGAGCAGGGCGAGGACGTGGATCTCGGGGCCGCCGAGGCGCTCGCGCTGCACGTAGCCGTCGGCCATGAGGCTGAACAGCAGGACGGCCGAGCAGATGACCAGGCTGAACCACACCGAGAAACCGTCGATGCGCAGGGCGTCACTGACCGCCGTACCGGGACCGTCGCGTTGGATGTCGTTCCACAGCCAGCACGAGGCGGCGATGGCGGCGCCGGCGGTGGCCACCGACAGGGCCGTCCACCAGCCCTCGGCCACCCGGCCGCCGATGAGGGAGGCCAGGACGAGGATGCCGAGGGCCCCGCCGATCAGGATGAGGATGGGCAGGAAGCGGGAGTACTCGACGTTCGGCAGGTCGAAAGTGGTGGCCTGGGCCACCAGAAGGCGCCCGCTCATGGCGTGTGCCCTTCTGCTTGGTGGGGGCCGGCGAGGATGGCCGGCTCCTTCCGGGTGTCGCCGCCGTTGGCCTGGACGTGCTCGACCAGGGCGGCCACCGACGGCTCGATGCGGTCGAGCATCGGCTTGGGGTAGACGCCGAGCAGCACGATGAGCACCAGCAGGGGGGCGATCACCGCCCGCTCGCGCATCGTGAGGTCGGGCACGGTGCGGTTGGCCTCGTCGGGCTCGCCCTGGAAGACCCGCTGGAAGGCCCAGAGGAGGTAGAGGGCGGCCAGGATCACCGCGGTGGTGCCCACCACCACCCACCACTTGGCGGTGGGGTAGGCGCCGATGAGCACCAGGAACTCGCCGACGAACCCGTTGAGGCCGGGGAGACCGATCGAGGAGAAGGCGACGAGGAGGAAGACGCCTCCCATCACCGGAGCCACCTTCCAGATGCCCTTCAGCTCGGAGATCTGACGGGTGTGGCGCCGCTCGTACAGCCACCCGACGAGCAGGAACAGGGCCGGGGTGGAGATGCCGTGGTTGATCATCTGCACCACCGAGCCCTGCAGGCCCTGACGGGTGAAGGCGAAGGCGCCGAGCACGATGAAGCCGAGGTGGGCCACCGACGAGTAGGCCACCAGGCGCTTGAGGTCCTTCTGCATGGTGGCCACCACGGCCCCGTAGACCATGCCGATCACGGCCAGGGTGAGCCACACCCAGGCCAGCTCCTTGGCCGCCTGGGGGAACAGGAAGATGGCGAAGCGCAGGATGCCGTAGGTGCCCAGCTTCAGCATCACCCCGGCCAGGATGATCGAGCCGGCGGTCGGGGCCTCGGTGTGGGCGTCGGGCAGCCAGGTGTGCAGCGGAAAGACGGGCACCTTCACGGCGAAGGCGACCATGAAGGCCAGGAACAGCAGCTGGCTGCCGGCGATGCCCGGCGTCTTGGCCAGCTCGACCACGTCGAAGGTGAGGGGGCCGCCGGTGCGGGTGGCGTGGAGGTTGGCCAGGACGATGATCCCGACGAGGAGGAACGCCGAGCCGACCAGGGTGTACACGAAGAACTTCAGCGCCGCGTAGGTGCGGTTGGCGTAGCCCCAGCCGCCGATGAGGAAGTACATCGGGACGAGCACGACCTCGAAGAAGACGAAGAACAGGAACAGGTCGAGGCTGACGAAGGCGCCGATCATCGACGCCTCGAGTAGCAGCAGCCAGGCCGTATAGGCCTTCAGGTCCTTGTGCACCTTGGGGCCGAGCAGGGCGATGGGGAACAGCAGCCCGGTGAGGACCACCAGCCACAGGCTGATGCCATCAACGCCCAGGTTCCACGAGATGCCGAACGACTTGATCCAGGGGTGGCGGCTCACCATCTGGTAGCCCGCCTCGTGGCGGTCGAACTGGACGGCGATGATCACGGTGAGGGCCGCAGTGGTAACCGTGCCGAGCACGCCGAGGGCCTTGATGACCTCCTCGCGGCGGCGGGGCACCAGGGCCACGGCCACCCCGACCAGGGCTGGGAGGATGATGGCGACGGTGAGGTAGGGGAAGTCTCCGCCGGTCGCGGCTCGTGCTCCCTCGGCGGCCCCCTCGGCGGCGAGGAGCAGCGACATCACCGGCCCCGGTTCACGAAGTAGGCGAGGAGCAGGACGGTGCCGGCGGTGATGCCGAGGGCGTAGCTGCGCACGTAGCCGCTCTGCAGGCGACGCAGCTGGCCGCCGCCGGTGCGCACCAGGGTGGCCACGCCGTTGACGGCGCCGTCGATAACGCCGGCGTCGATCTTGTAGGCAATGGCGTCGGCCGCCTTGCGACCGGGCCCGCCGAACAGGGCGGCCAGGACGTGGTCGTAGCCGAAGCCGCGTCGCAGCAGCTTGGGCTCGAACGCCGGCTGGTCAGGGCCGCGACGCCAGATGCGCAGGCCGGCGGCGATGCCGAGGACACCGGCGGCGGTGGCGATGGCGCTGAACAGGACCTTGGTGGCGCTGGAGACGCCCGACAGGTGGAGTGGGTCGCCGGCCTCGATCACCGGCTCGAGCCAGTGCTCAAGCGGGTAGTTCAGCAGCACCGGGGCGTTGATGACCCAGCCCACGACGGCCAGGACCCCGAGCACCACCAGCGGGACGGTCATGGTGGGCGGCGACTCGTGCGGCAGGCCCGGTGCCCCGTGGCCGCCGTGCCCGCCGTCGGCCACGGGCTCGGGGCTGGTGAGCTGGCCCTCCTCCTCCTTGTGGCCTTCAACCTGTGCATGGCCGCCGTGCTCATCGACGTGGCCGTAGCGGGCGTCGCCGAAGAAGACGAGCTGGATCTGGCGGGTCATGTAGTAGGCGGTGAGCAGGGCGGTGAGCAGCCCGACGGCGTAGAGGGCGACGCCCAGGGGGCCGTCGAAGCTCTCCAGGGCGCTGAGCAGGATCTCGTCCTTGCTCCAGAAGCCGGCGAAGGGCGGGATGCCGGCGATGGCCAGCCACCCGGCCAGGAACGTGAGGGCGGTGATGGGCATGAGCTTGCGCAGCGCCCCCATCCGCTTCATGTCCTGCTCCTCGTGCATCCCGTGGATGACCGAGCCCGAGCCGAGGAACATCAGCGCCTTGAAGAAGGCGTGGGTGACCATGTGGAAGATGGCGGCCACGTAGGCCCGGCTCCCGACGGCCAGGAACATGTAGCCCAGCTGGCTGATGGTGGAGTAGGCCAGGACCTTCTTGATGTCGTCCTGGCTGGTGGCGATGAGGGCCGCGTACAGGGCGGTGGCGGCCCCGACGATGGCCACCACCTTCATGGCGCTGGCGTCGACGCCCACGAACGGGTTGACCCGCACCAGCAGATAGACGCCGGCGGTGACCATGGTGGCGGCGTGGATGAGGGCCGACACCGGGGTCGGGCCCTCCATGGCGTCGGGCAGCCAGACGTAGAGAGGCAGCTGGGCGCTCTTGCCGCACGCCCCGACGAACAGAAGCAGCAGGATGGCCGTGGCCACGCTCTTGGAGAAGACGCCCTCCTCGACCGACTCGAACACCGTGGAGAAGGTGAGCGAGCCAACCTTGGAGAAGATGACGAACATGGCGATCATGAGCCCGACGTCGCCGACCCGGTTGGCGACGAACGCCTTCTTGGCCGCCGTCGAGGCCGAGTCGCGCTCGAACCAGAAGGAGATGAGCAGGTAGGAGCAGGCCCCGACGCCCTCCCACCCGAGGAACATCAGCAGGAAGCTGTCGCCCAGCACCAGCAGCAGCATCGAGGCCAGGAACAAGTTGAGGTAGAGGAAGAACCGGGAGAACCGGGGGTCGCCGTGCATGTAGCCGATGGAGAACAGGTGGATGAGGGTGCCCACCCCGGTGACGAACAGCACCATCGTCATCGACAGCGGATCGATCAGGAAGGCCATGTTCACGTCGAGGGACGGGATCCACTCGAAGACCACCTTGGTCACCGAGCGGTGGTGGCTGTCCTCGCCGAGGAGCCCGACGAAGGTGACGAGGGCGGCCAGGAAGGCGGCGCCGCTGGCCAGAGTGCCCACCACGCCGGCCTGCGGTTCCTTGAGCCTGGACCCGACGCACAGCAGCACGACGAAGCCGAGGATGGGGAACGCCGGGATCAGGTAGGCGGCGTCGAGCATGTCGCCGCGGGACCTTAGTGAAGGAGCAGGTCCCGAGGCGAGAGCATCCGGGCGCCGCCCCCACGACCCGGCCTCGGGTCATGGGCGACGGGTGGGGGCTACCGTCAACTCGTGGCTGGCACGGCACCGGGATGGCACCCCGACCCGGCCGGCCGCTGGCAGGTGCGCTGGTGGGACGGAGTGGCGTGGACCGACCGGGTGGCCACGGGCGGCCGCCTGGCCACCGACCCCGTTCCCGGCGGGGAGGCGACCGCGGCGCTGGTGAACCGGGTCGTGGCCACCGCCCTTGGCTACGTCGACCTCGCCGAGAGCCTGACCGCCAGCGTGCCGGCAGCGACCGTCGTCGCCGGCCTGTGGCGCGACGCTCAGGGCCGCCGCGACATCGTTCTCCTGGCCCACGCCCACCTGGCCACGCTGGAGCGACAGGGCAGCGAGCCGGCCCGGGCCCGGGCGCTGGCCTGGCTCGCCGCCGCCCTCGACCAGCCGCCCCTGGTCGCCGGCTGACGATGGCGACGGCCTGCGGTCAGCCTTGCCAGACGGTGTGACAGCGAGCCTGAGGTTCTCGGTCTGGAGGGCGATTGCCGATGGCTGCCTACGCTGGCGGGGTGGAGGTCGAGCAGGTGCTGGCCGCCCTGGCCGGAGCCGACGTCCGCTACGTGGTGGTGGGCGGCGTGGCCGTCGTCCTGCACGGGCACCCCCGGCTGACCGCCGACCTCGACCTGGTGATCGACCTCGAGGTCGGACCGGCGGGCCGGGCGATGCAGGTCCTGACGGGGCTCGGCCTCGTGCCCAGGCTGCCGGTGCCCGCCTCAGCCTTTGTCGATCCGGCGACCAGGGAACGCTGGGTGGCGGAGCGGAACCTGATGGTCTTCACCCTGACCGACCCGGACGGCGGCTTGCTCGAGGTCGACCTGTTCGCCCGCTCACCACTGCCGTTCGAGGCCCTCTGGTCCCACGCGGTCACGGTGCTCGTCGGCGAGACCGAGGCGCGGATCGCCTCCCTCGACGACCTGATCACCATGAAGCGGGAGGCCGGCCGCCCCCAGGACCTGGCCGAGTCACCGCCCTGGAAGCGCTCCGTGACCGGTAGCGGCCCGACCGATCCAGACCCTGACGAGGGTCTGCCGACCGATCTGGGCTTCGAAGCGGCCCGAGCAGCCCAGGTCGCCCATTGGGCCACGACCACCCCCGCCCAACGCCTGGCCTGGCTCACCGAAGCCCAACACCTCGCCCACCAATCCGGCGCCCTCCCCCGCCCCCGCCCGAAGGCCGACCTGGACGGCTGGAGCGACCCCGCAGAAACGAAGCCGCAAGACCCCGACTAAGCCGCCGCAGATCCACCGAAGCGACAACGGCCGGCGACGTCAGGAGGGGGTGTCGGGGGGCACCCCCTGACAGATGGCCCGCAGGGCCGCTTGCGGCCCGAGGAGCCTGAGCCAGGCCGAAGGCCTGTCCACAGGAGGGGGGAGATCGAGGGGGGAGCTTGCTCCCCCCTCGACGGGCGTCAGCCCGAAAGGATGTGGAGGTCGTCGGCCGTTGCCCTGCCCTTGTGGCGGCGGAAGATGGCGACGACGATGCCGAGGCCGACGACGACCTCGGCGGCGGCGACGACCAGGGTGAAGAACACCGCGACCTGGCCGTTGATGTCGCCCAGTCGGCTGGCGAAGGCGACGAAGGACAGGTTGACGGCGTTGAGCATCAGCTCGACGCACATGAACATGACCAGCACGTTGCGGCGAACGAGGACGCCGACGGCGCCGATGGTGAAGAGGAGGGCGGCGATGATGAGGTAGGCGCCGTGGCCCACCGTCGGGGCCCGGTCGGCGACGGCCACCAGGTCGAGCGGGCTCACGCACCCACCTCGGCGGAGTCGTCCTCGCCCCGGGGGGCCAGGAGGCCGAAGCTGCGGCCCGGCTTGCGGGCCAGGACCACGGCGCCGACGACGGCGATGACGAGCAGGATCGAGGTGACCTCGAAGGCCAGCATGTAGCGGGTGAAGATGGCCTCGGCCAGCTGCTCGACGTTGGTCTTGTCAGCCACCACCGGGGTGATGGCGTCGGCCACAGCCTCGGGGGGCGGGGCCCGGAAGCGCATGCTGGAGAGCAGGGCCAGCTCGCCGAGGAGGAGAGCACCGAGGGCCGCTGCCACCGGGCGCTGGCCCTTCAGCGGCTCGGCCTCCAGCGCCTCCTCGCGGTCCACGCCGAGGAGCATGATGACGAACAGGAAGAGGATGACGATGGCGCCGGCGTAGACGATCACCTGCACCGCGGCCAGGAACGTGGCGTGGAGGCTGACGAACAGCACGGCGACCCCGAACAGGGTGACGACCAGGTTGAGCGCTGAGTGCACCGGGTTGCGGCTGGTGACCACGAAGAAGGCGCCGACCAGGGCGACGATGGCCCCGACGACGAAGACGACGTTATCGACCGAGAAGAGCTCTGCGGCGAAGAGCCCGGCGCCCGGCGGCATCAGTGGTGGCCCTTCGGGGGCGGGGTCTTGGTAGGTGCGTCCTGCTGGGCCGGCTCGGCCGGGCGGACGCCGAAGCCCAGCTCGCCCGACCAGAGGATGCTGCCCTCGAAGCTGGCGTCGCCGCCCGGCGAGGTGGCCCGGACCCAGGCCGAGGTGTCGTCGATGGAGGTCTCGTTCCAGTCCTCCCACGGCAGCTGCTGGGGCTTGCCGTCGTCGTCGACGACCAGCTCGTCCTTGCCGTAGATGGCGTCCTGGCGGTTGCGGAAGGAGAACTCGAACAGCTTCGACTCGGTGATGGCCTCGGTGGGGCAGGCCTCGACGCACAGGTCGCAGTGGATGCAGCGCAGGTAGTTGATCTCGTAGACGTAGCCGTAGCGCTCGCCGGGCGAGACGGGGGCGTCGGGCGGGTTGTCAGCGCCGCGCACATAGATGCAGCGGGCCGGGCACACCCCGGCGCACAGCTCGCAGCCGATGCACTTCTCCATGCCGTCCTCGTACCGGTTCAGCACGTGGCGGCCGTGGAAGCGCTCGGGCTTCGGCCGCTTGTGCTCGGGGTACTGGACGGTGATCGTGTGCCCGATCTGGCGGGCGGTGATGGCGAAGCCCTCGAAGTAGCCCATCAGGTGGTGCCTTCCCGGGTGGTCGGTTGCAGCGCTCGCTCGGGTTCGGCCTGGGGGGCTTCCTCTTCGTTGGTTCGGCGCCGGCCCACGCTCACGGCCCGGGCCAACAGGGCGTAGGTGAGGAGGCCGCCAACCAGCACCGCGGCCACCGAGACCGCCTGGCGGCCACCGCCGTCACCTTCGGTCGACTTGAGGGCGGCCAGGGCCAGCAGCCACACCAGGCTGGCGGGGATGAGCTTCTTCCAGCCCAGGTCCATCAGCTGGTCGTAGCGGAAGCGGGGCAGGGTGGCCCGCAGCCAGACGTACATGAAGAGGAAGCAGAGCAACTTGAGGAAGAACCAGGCCAGCCCCCACAGCCACGCCGGCCCGAACGGCACCGGTCCGGCCGGGCCTCCCAGGAACAGGGTCACGATGATGGCCGACATGGTGACGGTGTTGCCGAACTCGGCGAAGTAGAAGAGCATGAACCCGCCGGCCGAGTACTCGGTCATGAAACCGCCCACCAGCTCCTGCTCGGCCTCGACCAGGTCGAACGGGGGTCGGTTGAGCTCGGCGGTGGCGGCCACCACGAACACGAAGAAGGGCAGGAAGCCAAGCCGAAGGATGTTCCAGTTGGGGAGGTAGCCGAATGGTCCCTCGGCGGCCTGGCTGATGACGATCTCGCTGGTGAGCAGCGACCCGGTGAACAGCACCACGGCGAGGATGGCAAGGCTGAGGGCGGCCTCGTAGCTGACCATCTGGGCGCTGGCCCGGACCGAGCCCAGCAGCGGGTACTTCGAGCCGGACGCCCAGCCGGCCAGCATCACGCCGTAGACGGCGATCGACGAGCACACCAGCAGCAACAGGATCCCCCAGGACGGGTCGGCGATCTGCAGGCGGGTCTGCCTGCCGAAGATCTCGACCGGCTCGACCGAGAACGGGATGATGGAGAAGACGACCACCGCCGGCACCGCGACGAGCCAGGGGGCCAGTTTGAACACCGTCTTGTCGGCCTTGGCCGGCAGCAGGGGCTCCTTGGTGAACAGCTTGATGCCATCGGCCACGGTCTGGAGCAGGCCGATCGGGCCGGCCCGGTTGGGGCCGATCCGGTTCTGCATGAAGCTGATGACCTTGCGCTCGAACCAGATCATGTTGGCCACGGCGGTGAGGTACACCACGAAGCCGATGAGGCACTTCAAGGCCACGATGAGCAGGACGGCGCCGTCGACCCCGTCGTCGAACAGCGGGTCGCCGACGGCGAGCAGAGCACCCATCATGCCGACTCGACCGCCAGGTCGGTGATCGGCTCGTTGGCGTCGATGAGGTCGGCGGCGCCCGGGCTGCCCAGGTTGAAGGCCAGCCAGCACGCCCCCCGGGGCAGGGTCGGGTCGGCCATCACCGTGAGGGTGGCCACCGAGCGGCTGCTGGTGACCCGCACCAGCCCGCCGTCGCCGAGGGAGAAGCGGTTGATGTCGGAGGGGTGCACGTGCAGGGCCGGCGTGGCCGCCAGCTTGGCCAGCGCCCCGCTCTCCTGCACGATCGTGCCGGCGTCGTACAGGGTGCGGGAGGAGACCAGGCGCAGCTTGTAGGCGTCGGTCTTCACCCCGGCCGCCGGCGAGGGGGCCGGGGGCCGCACCCGGGCAGGGGCCGGCGCCGACGAGGGTGCCGCCACCGGACCGCCGGGCTCGCCGCCGGTGTCGGGGCCCACCCCGGCCGGGGCGCCGGTCTCGACGTGGCCCTGCACCGCGGCCACGCCCGGGTCGTCGTTGGCCTCGATCTCGCCCGGCACGGGCGGGGCGTCGGCCGTGGCCAGGGGGACGACCAGCCCGTCGCGGGCGGCCCGGTCGTCGATGCGGGCCGGGGTGAGCCCGGCCCGGGAGGGGGCGAGCCGCTCGATCTCAGTGGCGATGCCGGCGAGGGACTCGAGGCCGAGGTCGGCGTCCAGGGCGAAGGCCAGCTCGGAGGCCACCATCCAGTCGGCCCAGGCCACGCCCGGCGGCACCACCTTCTGGCCCAGGCGGGTGACCCGGCCCTCGATGTTGGTGGTGGTGCCGGGCCGCTCGCCCCAGATGGCCACGGGCAGGACCACGTCGGCCTGCTCGACCGAGGGGGTCCGGAAGGCGTCGACGGCCACCACGAACCCGGCGCCCGAGAGGCCGCGGCGGGCCAGCCACCGGTCGGGGTGGTCGGTGAGGGGGTCGGCGCCGAGGAGGACCAGACCGTGGAGCCGGCCGTCGGCGGCCTCGGCCAGGGCGGCGGTGGTGTCGAGACCCCGGGCGCCGGGGACCGAGCCCCAGGCCTCGGCGAAGCGAGTGGCGCCATCGGCCAGCGAGGTGGCGCCTGGCAGCAGACCGGGGGCCAGGCCCAGCTCGAGGGCCCCGTTCACGTTGCCCCGGCGCAGGGCGGGCAGGAAGGTGGCCGACGGGCGGGCCCGGTGAAGGGCCAGGGCGGCCTGGACGGTGGGCTCGGCCGACTCGGCGAGGGAGCCCCGGCCGAGGACGACCACGACCGAGCGGTCGGGGGCGAGGAGGCGGCGGGCCCGCTGCAGCGCCTCGGGGGCGACGCCGGCCACCGACTCGGTGGGGTCGCCCTCCGCGAGCAGGGCGGCCATGACGGCCGGGGCCCAGCCCGGCTGGTGGCGCAGGCTGGCCTTGGCGTCGACGGTGAGGCCGGTGGCCCGGGACGACAGCTCGATGATGGCCACGCCGTGGTCGCGGGCCGCCTCGCGCAGGCGCAGGTGGAGGACGGGCAGCTCCTCCTTCAGGTCAGGAGCGAGGAGGATGACCGTGTCGGCCCAGGTGGCATCTTCGATGGTGGCCCGGGGCAGCCCGAGGACAACCTCGGCCGGCAGGCCGTCGCCCATCTGGCAGTCGACGTTGTCGGTGCCGAGCACCCCCTTGGCCAGCTTGGCCCAGGCGTAGGCGTCCTCGTCGGCCAGGCGGGCCCCGCCGAGGACGGCCAGGGTGGAGGGGCCGTGCAGGTCGCGGGCGGCCCGCAGGCCGGCGGCCGCAGCGTCGAGCGCCTCACCCCACGACGCCTCGACCAGCTCGCCGTCGCGGCGGACCAGCGGGGTCGAGAGGCGGTTCTCGGAGTTGACGGCGTCGATGGAGAAGCGGCCCTTGTCGCACAGCCAGCCGTGGTTGACCGGTTCGGAGTCGAGGCCGAGCATGCGGGTGAGCCGGTTCGACGACGACTGGAGGGCGACCCGGCAGCCGACGGCGCAGACGGTGCAGGTGCTCTCGACCTGGTCGAGGTCCCAGGGCCGGGCCTTGAACCGGTACGGCGAGGCGGTGAGGGCGCCCACCGGGCAGATCTGCACGGTGTTGCCCGAGAAGTACGAGGCGAACGGCTCGTCGGGGAAGACGTTGATCTGGGACCCGTTGCCCCGGTCGATGATCTGGATGAACGGGTCACCGGCCACCTCATCGGCGAAGCGGGTGCAGCGGGCGCACATGATGCACCGCTCACGGTCGAGCAGCACCAGGTCGCTGATCGGGATCGGCTTCTCGAAGTGGCGCTTCTCCTCGGCCATGCGCGTCTCGCCGGGACCGAAGGCCAGGGTGTGGTCCTGCAGGGGGCACTCGCCGCCCTTGTCGCACACCGGGCAGTCGAGGGGGTGGTTGATGAGGAGGAGCTCGAGGATGCCGTCCTGGGCCTTCTTCACCCGCGGGCTCTGGGTGTTGACCTCCATGTTGGGGCCGACCGGCACGTAGCAGGCGGGCACCAGGCCCCAGCCCCTCGGGCCCTTCACGTCGACCACGCACATGCGGCACATCCCGACCGGCTTCATGCGGGGGTGCCAGCAGAACCGGGGGATGTAGGTGCCCCCCCGCTCGGCGGCGGCGATGATCATCTCGCCCTTTTCGGCCTCGACCTCGCGGCCGTCGACGGTGATCGTGAACGTCTCCACCGTCGGCTTGGTCGGCATCAGACCACCCCCGCTGTCTCAGGCTTGCCGGGCAGGCTACCGGCCGGGGCCGAGCCGACCCGGCGCTCGAACTCCTCGGGGAACATGGTCAGGGCGCTCATGATGGGCATGGCCGCCGACGGCCCGAGGAAGCAGATGGTGGTCATGGCGTAGGGGAAGGCCAGGCCGGGGGCGATGTTGTCGCACACGTCGCGGAGCAGCTCGAGGTCGCCGGGCCGGCCGTGGCCGTCGACGATGCGCTTCATCACCTTGTCGAGCCAAGAGGTGCCCTCGCGGCACGGGGTGCACTTGCCGCACGACTCGCGGGCGAAGAAGCGGGCCAGCCGCCAGGCGGCGCGCACCACGTCGGTGTCCTGGTCCATCACCACGATCGACCCCGAGCCCAGCATCGACCCGCCGCCGCCGGGAAGCACGCCGTTGGACTTTCCCACCTCGTCCTGGCCGAGGGGCAGGTCGAGGTGCTGAGGCCCGAACCACGGGGCGCTGGCCCCCCCCGGCACGAAGCACTTCAGCTCCTTGCCGCCCCGGATGCCCCCGCCCAGGCCCTCGTCGTAGATGAGGTTGCGGAAGGTGGTCTTCACCATCTCGACCTCGTAGTTGGCGGGGTTGTTGACGTGACCGGACAGGGCGAAGATGCGGGTCCCGGTGCTGCGGCCGGCGCCAAGGGCGGCGAAGGCGGCGCCGCCGTTCGAGATGATCCACGGCATGTTCGCCATGGTCTCGACGTTGTTGACGATGGTCGGCTCGCCGTAGAGGCCCATAGCCGCCGGGAAGTACGGGGGCTTGATGCGGGGCATGCCCCGGCGGCCCTCGAGGCTCTCGAGCAGCGCCGTCTCCTCGCCGCATATGTAGGCGCCAGCCCCCGGCTGCACCACGATGTCGAGGCTGAAGCCCGACCCGAAGATGTCCTCGCCCAGGGCGCCGTTGCGGTAGGCGTCGTTGACGGCCTGCTGCACCCGCTCGAGGCCGAGGGCGAACTCGCCCCGCAGGTAGATGAAGGCCTGGCAGGCCTGGATGGCGTAGGCGCTGATGATCGTGCCCTCGACCAATTGGTTGGGGTCGCCCTCGACCAGCATGTGGTCTTTGAAGGTGGCCGGCTCGCTCTCGTCGCCGTTGATGACGAGGTAGCGGGTGGGGGCCTTGCGCATCATCGACCACTTCTTGCCTGCCTCGAAGCCGGCGCCGCCCCGGCCGAGGAGGTTGGAGGTGAGGACCTCGGCCTGCACCTGCTCGGGGGTCATCGACAGCGCCTTGCGCAGGCCGTCGTAGCCCCCCGTGGCCAGGAAGCGCTCGATGGTGTGGCTGTCGTCGTAGGCCGTTATCCGGCTGGTGACGATGCGGGGAACCGTGCGGGTCTCCATCAGCTTTCCTTCTTCTCTTCAGCGCCGGCCTTGGCCTCGTCGGCCTGGCGCTTGGCCTCGGCCTCCTCGGTGGCCTTCTTGGCCGCGGCCGCCCCGGCGGCCCGGTCGGCGATCTGGCCGGTGACGATGGCCCGCTCCTCGGCGATGCGCTCGGGCGCCACCCGGAGGGAGCCCTCGCGCCGGACTCGGATGAGCGTGCCGTGGGAGGGGACCTGGTCGGCCAGGGCGCCGGCGGCCAGGTCGTCGATCAGCTGGTCGAAGTCGTCGTCGGCCAGGGGGCCGAAGTAGCGGTAGTTCACCTGGGCGCAGGGAGCCTTGTTGCAGTGGGCCACGCACTCCACCTCCTCCAGGGTGAACAGGCCGTCGGGGGTGGTGGCCCCGTGCTTGATGCCCAGGCGCTGCTCGGCGTGGTGCAGCAGCTCCTCGGCACCATCCAGCATGCAGGCGATGTTCGTGCAGATCCCCACCAGGTAGCGGCCCACGGGCTCGGTGTGGAACATGTCGTAGAAGCTGGCCACCGACAGCACCTCGGCCGGCAGCAGGCCGACCAGCTCGGCCACGTGCTCCATGCCGTCCTCGGAGAGGTAGCCGTCCTGCTCCTGCAGCACGTGCAGGAGCGGCAGCAGGGCGCTGCGGGGCTGGGGGTAGAGGGCCATCAGGTCGACGGCCCGCTTCTCGAACTCGGGCGCCAGACGGCTCATGTCGCACCCCTCATCTGTCGACCTCGCCCATGACGGGGTCGATCGAGCTGATGACGGCCACCGCGTCGGCGATGAGGCCGCCCCGAAGCATGACCGGCAGGCTCTGGAGGTTCACGAAGCTGGGGCCCCGGATATGCAGGCGGTAGGGCTTGGGCCCGCCGTCGGCCACCAGGTAGCAGCCCAGCTCCCCCCGGGGCGACTCGACGGCCACGTAGGTCTCCCCCTCGGGCACCTTGAAGCCCTCGGTGAAGAGCTTGAAGTGGTGGATGAGCGCCTCCATCGACTCGTCGATGCGGCTGCGGGGCGGCGGGGTGACCTTCTTGTCCTGCACCCGGTAGTCGCCCTTCGGCATCAGGTCGACGATCTGCTCGACGATGTGCAGGCTCTGGCGGATCTCCTCCAGGCGGATGGCGTAGCGATCGAAGGCGTCGCCGTAGGTGCCCACGATCACGTCGAACTCGACCTGGTCGTAGTACAGGTACGGGGCGTCGCGCCGCAGGTCCCAGTCGACCCCGGACGAGCGCAGCAGCGGCCCGGTAGCCGACAGGGCGATGGCCTGCTCGGGGGTGATGACCCCGACGCCCTGGGTGCGGTCGGTGAAGATCGGCTGGCCGGTGAGCAGCACGTCGTACTCGTCGAGCCGAGGCGGCAGGACCTTGCACAGCTCGAGGACGTCGGCCTGCCAGCCGGCCGGCAGGTCGGCCGCCGAGCCGCCGGGGCGGATGAAGTTGTGGTTCATCCGCAGACCGGTGACCTTCTCGAAGAACGACAGCACCAGCTCGCGCTCGCGCCAGCCGTAGATCATCATCGACACGGCGCCCAGGTCCATGCCGTTGGTGGCCATGAACAGCAGGTGGCTGGAGACGCGGTTCAGCTCCATCAGGAGCATGCGGATCCACACCGCCCGGGGTGGCAGCTCGACCCCGAGGAGCTCCTCGACGGCCATGGCGAACACGCTCTCGTTGAACAGCGGCGCCAGGTAGTCCATGCGGGTGACGTTGGTGCCGCCCTGGACGTAGGTGAGGTCCTCGCCGGTGCGCTCCATGCCGGTGTGGAGGTAGCCGATGACCGGCTTGGTCCGCAAGACGGTCTCGCCGTCGAGCTCGAGCATGAGGCGCAGCACCCCGTGGGTGCTGGGGTGCTGAGGCCCCATGTTGATGATCATCGTCTCGTCCTCGCCCACCTCGGTGACGAGGTCGCCGGGGTCGAGGGTGATGCCCTCGGGCAGGCGGAGGGCGGCGCCGGTCTCGCGGAGCAGCTCGAGCGAGTCGGTGTCGGCCCGCCCGTGCATCTCCTGGGAGGGATCGAGGTCGCCGCTCGGCGCCAGGGCGTCGGTGGGCGGGACAGCGTCGGTGGGCAGGTGCCCGGTGGTGGCCAAGGCTCCTCCTAGCGGGTGCTCGGCGCGGCGCGGAACTGGACGGGGACCCGCCCGGGGGCCAGGTCCTTGCGGAGGGGGTGGCCCTCCCAGTCGTCGGGCAGCAGGATGCGGGTGGGGTCGGGATGGCCGCCGAAGATGATCCCCATGAGGTCGTAGGCCTCGCGCTCCATGGCCTCGGAGCCGGGCCACAGCTGAAAGGCGGTGGGCACCGTGGTGTCGGCCTCGGGCACCTGGCACCGCACCCGCAGGTGGCGGTGGGTGGCCAGGTCGCGCACGGTGAGGACGACCTCGAAGCGCTCGGCCTCGATGCCGTCCGGCACGGTGCGGTCACCGTTGGTGAGCTGGTCGACGGCGCACAGGTCGGCGCAGAAGGCGTAGCCGTCGGCGTGAAGCGCCTGCAGCAGGCCCAGGTAGCGGGCGACGTCGGTGTGCACCACGGTGGTCCCCCGCACCTGCACGGCGGGCAGGCCGTGCAGGGTGAGCGGCTCGGCCGCAGCGACCTCAGTCGCCTGCTCGCTCACTGGGGCCTGCCGCCCTTGCCGGTGAGCAGCTTCACGGCGTTGTCGTCCTGGGCCCGGGCGCGAGGCGCGACGGGCGGGGCCAGCTGGACGCCGGCGCCAGCGCCGGTGGCCTCGCGGCGCTGCACGATCTCGCCGCTCTGGATCTTGGCGTGGAGGGTGATGATGGCGTGCAGCAGGGTCTCGGGCCCGGGCGGGCAGCCGGGGGCGTACACGTCGACCGGGACGATCTGGTCGACGCCCTGGACGATGGCGTAGTTGTTGAACATCCCGCCGGTGCTGGCGCACACGCCCATGGAGATGACCCACTTGGGCTCCATCATCTGGTCGTAGACCTGGCGCAGGACCGGGGCCATCTTCTGACTGACCCGGCCGGCGACGATCATCAGATCGGCCTGGCGGGGCGAGGCCCGGAACACCTCCATGCCGAAGCGCCCCAGGTCGTAGTTGGCGGCGCCGGTGGCCATCATCTCGATGGCGCAGCAGGCCAGCCCGAACGTGGCCGGCCACATGCTGCGGGCCCGCGACCAGTTCACCAGGTTCTCGAGGTTGCCCGTCAGGAAGTTGTGGTTCAGCTGCTCGATTCCCACGGGCCGGAGGCTAGGCCAGGGAGGGGGGTGGGAGGCGAAACGTCGGCCGGGGCCTCAGGCGGCTCGGTTGGGCCGGGTGACCTTGCGCACGGTGGTGCGGCTGGTGCGGGCCTGGCCGGCGGTCTCGGGGGCCACCGAGCGGCTGGTCTTGGAGGGACCCCAGTCGAGGGCGCCGTTGGACAGCAGGTAGGCGAACGACACGAAGACGGCCAGGGCGAAGACCACCATCTCCACCAGACCGAAGAGGCCGAGCTGGTCGAAGATCACCGCCCACGGGTAGAGGAAGATGATCTCGATGTCGAAGATGATGAAGATCATGGCGATCAGGTAGAAGCGCACCGGAAAGCGCTCGGCCGGCTCGTGGGAGGGCACGATGCCGCACTCGTACGGCGCCTCCTTGGCCAGCGTCGGCTTGCGCACGGCCAGCAGCCCGGGGAGGAAGGCGGCGGAGGCGGCGAAGACCATGCCGAGCGCCACCATGATGACCACGGGCAGGAAGCCGTCCACGGTCGGGACCCTAGGCGCGGGCGGGGGCGGCGCGGGAGGAGCCGGCCGCCTTGCGAGCCATGATCTCCTTGTCGCGCTGGTGCAGCGACCAGGTGGTCACGGCGAACACGACGAACCAGAAGAACGCGAACATGGCCGGGGGGAAGCGCAGCGAGCCCCGGTCGCGCACCATGACGAGCGTCTGCGTCGGCTGCGACAGGTCGGGCCGGGCCTCCTCGGTGAGGTCCTCGGCGTTCAATTCCGGCGCCTTCTTCTGGACGGTGATGACCACCCGGTTGGCCGGTGCCCGGAACCAGCCGACCGGGTTGTACCAGGCGCCCTGCTTGAAGAAGCGGTGGTTCTTGATCTTGAACCAGACGCCAGCGTCACGGCCGCCGTGCTGGTAGGCCGCCACCTGCAGGTAGTCGTTGGGCGAGCCGTAGGGCGGCTGGAACTTCGGCGGCTCCTTGGTCTGGCCCTCGGGCGCCTCTCCGGTGTCGGGGGCCAACAGCTTGTCGGCCGCGGCGGTGGCGTCGCCCCGCACCGGGTCGCCCTGGGGCAGCTCGCGCCACCCTCCGGTGGGCTCCTCGCCGATGCGAGCGGGTAGCCCGTCGGTCCCCTCGCTGAGGGCGGCTGCGGGCGGCCCGGCGGCGATCTCGGTCGCCTTCCAGGACGGCTGGCGTCCGACCAGCCCGCCAGCGTTGAAGGTCCAGAGCAGGCCCAGCATGGCGCAGAAGCCGGAGAGCCCGGCCACGGTGATGAGGAATCCCACCCGTGCCCCGACGTTGGTGCTGGTGATGAGGAAGACGCTGCCGACCAGCACCGCCACCGCGAACAGCACGATGACGATGCCGCGGATCTGGGGGTCCCAGGAGAACTCGGCCAGGAGGGGGGCGGCGCCCAGGAGGAAGGTCATGGCCTAGAGCGACCGCTCGTAGGCGACGATGGCGGCGATGTCCTCATCGCTGAGGACCTCGCCGAAGTAGGGCATGCCGCCGCCGGCGTCGTGGCCGATGCCGCCCTCGCCGTAGGGCTCGCCGTACTGGGCGCCCTCCTTGATGAACTCGATCATCTCCTCGACCTTCGGGAACTGACGGACGGTGGAGCCGTCACGCAGGTTGGGGCCGTAGCGACCGCCGCCCGAGACCTCGGGGCGGTTGAAGCTGAACCCACGGGTGTGGCAGCGGGCGCAGTTGCCGTTGAACAGGCTCTCGCCGTCGATCAGCGGCTCGCCGGCCAGATCGAGCTTGTCCGCCTTTCGGGCCTCGCCGGCCGCGTTGGCGAGGGCCTGGGCCTTCGCGGCCTCCGGATCGACCTTCAGCCCGTGGTCCTCGACGCTCGTCTGCATGAACTGGACCAGATCCTCGATCTGTTGGTCGTTCATGGGGCCACCGCCCTTGATGCCCCACGCCGGCATGGGCGTGCCGGCCCGCCCGTAGACCAGGATCTGACGGATCTGCTCGGTGCTGTAGCGGTAGGCCACGGTGTTGATGGCCGGCGCCGCCCAGGTCACCTGCTCGGTGCGGCCCAGGAAGTCGGTGATCGTGTACTTGGTCACCCCGCCGCCGCCGTCGGCCCCGTGGCAGGTGGCGCACCCGAAGTGGGCGCCGTGCTCAGGCGAGTCGGTGGGCTGGTACAGCGAGTGGCCCCGCTTCACCGCCCGGTTGTCGAAGCCCTTGATGGCGTTGACCTGCCGGCCCGACTCCATCACCCAGTAGGCGGGCAGCCCCACGGCGCTGACCGCGGTGAGCAGCAGGGCGACCCCGAGGGCGGCGTCGAGCTTCTTGGTCTCGAGCTGGTCGTCGTCGAAGTACGGCTTGCGGTTGGGGGCGAGCTCGATCTCCGAGCCTGGAGGGGCCCCGGCCTTCATGAGGTGGGTGATGAGGTAGCCGAGCCAGCCCAGGATGAGGACGGCGCCGATGACCACCCCCACCTTCTGCTGGCTGGAGAACGCGGCGACGATCATGCGCAGTGGGGCCCTTCGATCTGCTGGCCCGTGGTGTCGGTGCCGATGGGGGGGCCGCTGATGACCGTGGCGGTGTCGACGACGATGTCGCCGCCGTCGATCGAGATGGTGAAGTGGTCGCAGCCGCGAGGCGCCGGGCCACCCTTCTTCTCGCCCACCCGGTTGTACTGCGAGCCGTGGCACGGGCACTCGAACCACTGCGAGCTGGCGCACCACGGCACCCGGCAGCCCAGGTGCACGCACTTCTGGTAGATGGCCACGACCCCGGCCTCGAAGCCAGGGATCAGGGCCGAGTACGAGGCGACGCTCTTCGCCTTCTCGACGCCGGACTTCGGGTAGGGGTTGAGGTAGAACCGGCCCTCCGGGTTGTACACCGGCTCCTTGGTCTCGGCCATCTCGGCCAGGGCGTCGGTCAGGGGACCGACGGTGATCTTGGAGCCGAAGCCGCCCTTCAGCGTGGGCCACAGGAAGGCGATGCAGGCGGCCCCGAAGCCGGAGAGGGCGAAGGCGAACATCCCGCCCACGCTGCGGTTCAGGAACTGGCGGCGGGTGACGCCGAAGGCATCGGCGTCGAGCGGCTCCCGCAGGGCCACGGGGGCCGGCCGGGCCGGGGCCAGGTCGCCGCCGCGACGGGCCAGGGCCGAGGTGCGCTCGACCTCACGGCCGCTGGTGGCGAGCCCCCCGGCGGCGGTGTCGCCCATGGCCGGGTTGGCCTTGTCGCGCCTGGCGGTCTCACGGCTCACCGAGCCGGTGGCCCGCTCGCGATCGCGACGGGCGAAGGTCACGGCGAGGAAGACGATGACCAGCACCGCAACCACGACGACGGCGACGACGAACAGCACGAACGGAGCCCCTTAGAGGTCGAAGATGTCGTGGACGCCCTGGCGCCACGGGAGGATGAAGTTGAAGCCTTCGCCCCGGAAGAACGAGCCGATGATCACGAGCACGGCCCAGAACATCATGAAGAAGGTGAACAGGGCGATGGCGAACTTCCGGTCTTCCGGCTTGTTCGACGGGTTCCGGTCGATGTAGCCGGCGACGGCCAGTCCGGCCATGCCCACCCCGGGGATGGCCACCCCGGCCACCATCGGGTGGAACATCTTGAGCAGCTCCTGCAGCCCGAGGAAGTACCAGGGGGCCTTGGAGGGGTTGGGGGTGAGGTTGTAGTTGGCGGCGCCGAGCAGCGGCGCGTTCACGAAGACGGAGAAGACGAGCAGGAACGCGGTCATGGCCAGCACCGAACAGAACTCGACGACCAGCAGGTGGGGCCAGACGTGCACCTTGTCGGTGGGCACCGCCTTGACGTCCTGGATCGACCCCGCCTTGACGACGGTGAGCAGGCGCTGGGTGTGCCCGGTGGCGCCCACGCTGGGCGGCGGGGCGGCGGGGCGGGTGGCCTCGGCCGTGGCGGCCGGGCGCTCGGCGGTGGCCACGGCCGAGCCGCTGTCCTTGGGCGCGGCGTCTTCGGCGCCGCCCCCCTCCTTCTTGGCCAGCGCCGCATCGCGGGCGGCCTGAGCCCGCTTCAGCAGGTGCTCGGGGATCTCACCCATGGTCTGCTCTCCTCCCCTTCGCGCACACGATCACAACGGACCTGAGATCCCGCCGTCCTTGCGGACCCGCCAGAAGTGGACCGCCATGAAGATGACGATCACGAACGGGAACATCAACACGTGCAGGACGTACCATCGCAGCAGCGTCTCCGGCCCGATCTCCACGCCGCCGAGCAGCACGAAACGGACCTGGGAGCCCACCACAGGTGAGTAGCCGATCATGTTGGTGCCCACGGTCACCGCCCACAGCGCCAGCTGGTCCCAGGGCAGCAGGTACCCCGTGAACGACAGCAGCAGGGTGAGGGTCAGCAGGATGACGCCGATGACCCAGTTGAATTCCCGCGGCGCCTTGTAGGCGCCGTGGTAGAAGACCCGCGCCATGTGCAGGAACACGCTGATCACCATGAGGTGGGCGCCCCATCGGTGCATGTTTCGTACGAGCAGCCCGAACGTGACCGAGGTGTGGAGCGCTTTGATGTCGTTCCAGGCCTGCACGTCGGTCGGTCGGTAGAAGAACATCAAGAAGATGCCCGTGACCGTGAGGATGATGAAGAGGAAGAACGACAGGCCGCCGAGGCACAGCGTGTAGCTGACCTTGACGGCGTGGCGCTTCACCTTGACCGGGTGCAGGTGGTACAGCACCGAGTTCATGACCACGTAGGACCGGTTCCTCGGGCTGTCGGTGTAGCCCTTGCGGAACACCGATCCGGGCCGGAAGATCGAGTTCCACACCTGGCCGCCCTGGACCTTGGTCCAGGTCTGGCTGAGCCGCTGCCCCGGGCTGAGGTGGGGCTTGTCTTCGAGTCGCTTGGCCATCGAACCTCAGTCTCCTAGAACCGCATGCCGTAGCCGTAGCCGTGCTTGTTGTCTCTGCCGTGGGGGTCGCCCTCACGGGCGGCGACGCCGACCTTGCCCATGACGATGACCCCGGTGGGGCACCGGTCGACGCACAGGCCGCACCGGGTGCACACGTCCTCGTCGACCACGAAGATCACGTGGTCGTCGGGGTCGTCGCCGGGAAGCTCGGTGTTGTCGGCCTCGGCCACCGTGCCGGCCGACAGCATGTGGATGCACTTCCACGGGCAGATGTCTACGCAGCCCTCGCACATGATGCACTCGGCCTGGTCGATGTGCAGGAACTGCTTCGGCTTCACCGCCCGGGTGAGGGCGCTGGTGTCGATCTCGGTGAGGGTGTACTCGCCCGGGAACAGCGGCAGCGGCGGGTTGGCATCGGTCTTGGCCATGGCCTTACACCTGCGCCTTCTGGAGAGGGCGCCCGTAGGCGCTGGTGGTGAGCGCCTCGCGCTCGGCCCGCTGCTTGGCCACCTTGCCTCGCTTCTGCCAGAAGGCCCACAGCGTGAACTGGGCGGCCAGCATCCCGATGTAGATGGTGGCACCGATGATGTCACGGAAGTGCTCGGCGTTGAGCAGGATCCGGCCCCGGCCGAAGAAGGTGAGCCCGTTCGGCCACATGACGCCCTTGTCCACCGGGATGAACCAGAGGGCCTTGCCGGGCTTGCCGTCCCAGATCGCCCCGAGGGGGCCGAGGGGGATCCCCACCTTGTCCCGCCGCCACGCCAACCCGGTGTCGGCCCAGTCGAGCCAGTAGTGCGGGATGAGGCCGTAGGCCAGGATGAAGCCGAAGAAGACCCAGGCGGCGGCGACGAAGGCCTCGCCCCAGGTGAGGGGCTGGCCCGGGGGCCGACGGCGCGCCACCGCGAACACGACGCCAACGACGAGAAGCCCGCCGAGGATGGAGGAGACGAAGGCCGTCACGGTGGTGTTGAAGCTCCTGGCATGGTGCTCGTGATTCGCTGCACAAAGTGTACCGGTGAGTCCGGGGGATGTCCCACCCGAGGCCAGATGGTCTACCACCGGGCCCGCCCAGAGGGCACATCGTCGCCCGGTTGGTACCCCCCATCCGACCACGACTACCTTGCGCAGCGATGGCTGAGATCCCCGAGCACCTCCTGCGGCGGTCGAAGGAGCGCCGAGCGGCCCTCTCTGACGAGGCGCCCTCCGCCGAGGCACCGGCCGAAAGCGACCCCCCCGCCGGGGCTGCGGCAGCTCCTGCGGCCTCGGCCAAGCCGGCCGCGGCGGCCGCCCCGGCCAAGGCTGCCGCGCCCTCCCTGCCGACCGTGGCTCCCCAGCCCAAGCCACCGGCCGTCGGGATCCTCCCGCCCTCCAAGGCCCGGCTGCCCTTCTGGGTCACCCCGCTCTTCGCCGCCCTCCCGGTCTTCGGCTTCTTCTACATGAACGGCTACCAGACCCGACCGGTCGAGGGCCCCACCGACCCGCTCGTCCTCGGCGCCGAGATCTACCGCTCCGCCGGCTGCTCCGGCTGCCACGGCGGCGCCGGCGAGGGCGGTGTCGGCCCCAAGCTCAACGAGGGCGAGTCCCTCCTGTCCTTCCCCGAGGAGCAGGACCAGATCGACTGGGTGAAGGGCGGCTCCCAGCCCCTGATCGGCCAGGTGTACAACGCCCAGGGTCGGGTGGCCGCCGGCGGCATGCCCGGCTTCGCCGGCCAGCTGAGCGACGAGGAGATCGAGGCCGTCGTCCTGTACGAGCGGGAGCAGCTCTAGGGCCTCGGGCCTCGGGCCTTCGGCCTCGGCCTGACTGCCTGGACGGCCTTCGGCCGGCTGCCTTGTTGTTTCGACGAGGCGATGCTCCTTCGTCGCCGCCTCGTCGACGTGGCGGCGAACATTAGGTGCCGCGCCAGGTCTGACTTCTGTTCCTCCGAGTTCGCCGCCACGCGGTGCAACCTGGGAATCGATCGGCTGGTGGGTGAAGCCGCAGGCCGGGCAGCCCGCAGGGCCGGCAGCCCGCAGGGCCGGGCGCAGCACTGGGTACGGTCGCTGGCGTGGGTGACGTGGTCGAACAGGTGCGGGAGGTGGCCGAGGGGCTGCTGGTGCCGACGGCGGAGGAGACCGACCGGGCCGAGCGGGTGCCCGAGGGGCACCTTCGGGCCCTGGCCGCAGCGGGGGCGTTCGGGATCCTGCAGTCGCTCGAGCCGGTGGAGCGGCGGGAGGTCCACCGGATCCTCGGCGGGGCCTGCGGGGCCACCTCGTTCGTGTGGGCCCAGCACGAGGGGCCGGTGCGCATCATCTCGGCCTCCGGCAACGAGGCCCTGAAGGCCCGCTGGCTGGACGGGCTGCAGGCCGGCGACGTGATCGGCGGCACGGCCTTCGCCCACCTGCGCCGCCCCGGGCCGGCCCTGGTGCGGGCAGAGCCCGATGGGACAGGCTGGCGCCTGCACGGCGAGGCGCCGTGGGCGACGGGGTGGGGCATGGCCGGGGTGTACTCCATCGGCGCCTACACCCCGACCGGCTCGGTGCTTTGGGTGCTCCTCCCCCCAGACCGTCTCACCGCCACCCCACCCCTCGACCTGGCCGTGCTGCAGGCTACCGCCACCGTCCGCCTCCGCTTCGACAGCACCCTGGTCGCCGCCGACGACGTGGCCTTCGAGCTCGACCGGGCCCTGTGGGACGCCCTCGACGCGTCGATCGGCAACCGGGGTAACCCGGCGGTGCAGGGCGTGGCCCGGCGCGCCCTGGCCCTGCTGGAGGCCAGCGGACCGGCCGGCGCCGACCTCTCCGGTGCCTTGGGCCCGGCGGTCGATCGGACCATCGCCGAGAACGAGGCGCTGATCGAGGCGGCCGACGCCGGCCAGGTCGACGTGCCCGCCCTGGCCGCGGCCCGGGCCGGTTCCATCGAGCTGGCCCAGCGAGCCACCCTGGCCCTCCTGGCCGCGGTGGGCGGTCGGGGCGTGGAGCGGGGCCATCCCGCCCAGCGCCTGGTGCGCGAAGCCGCCTTCTACGCCATCCAGGGCCAGACCACCGAGGGCAAGGCGGCGGCGCTGGCCCTGGCCGCCACAGCCTCGGGGAGAGCCGGCGACAGCACGACCTTGCGGGCCGCACAACAGGATCCGTGACCAGTCGCGCCGAGGTCGGACGGCGGTCCGGACGTCAGCGCGCCACGTCCCACATTTCGTGACCTGTCGCGCTGAGGTCGGGCGTCAGCGCCTTCAGCGCACCGTCGCGCAGGCGGCAGCGAACCGCTCGATGGTCTGGTCGACGACTGCGTCGTCGTGGGCCAGGCTGGAGAACAGCACCTCGTAGGGACCGGGAGCCAGGGCAACGCCCCGGTCGAGCAGGGCCCGGAACAGGCGAGCGTAGAGGCCGGTTTCGGCCGCCGCCTTGGCGCCGGGCCAGGCCGTGACGGCAGTCTCGGCGCCGGCGAACAGGCCGACCAGGGTGCGGTAGCGGGGCACCTGGACGGCCAGGCCGGCGGTCGCCGCCACCTCCTGCAGGCCGACCTGGAGCCGGGTGGCGGTGGCCTCGAGCCGCTGGTAGGCGGCGGCGTCGAGCTGGCCGAGGGCGGCCAGGCCGGCGGCGGTGGCCAGGGGGTTCCCGCTGAGGGTGCCCCCCTGGTACACCGGCCCGAGGGGGGCCACGTTGGCCATCAGCTCGGCGCTGGCCCCGAACATCCCGACAGGCAGGCCGCCGCCGATGACCTTGCCGAAGCACCACAGGTCGGGCGCCACACCCGTGGTCTCGGTGGCGCCCCCCACCGCCACCCGGAACCCGGTGATCACCTCGTCGAACAGCAGCAGGGCGCCGGCCGCGTCGCAGGCCTGCCGCAGGCCCTCCAGGAACCCGGGTGCCGGGGGGACCAGGCCCATGTTGGCGGCCACCGGCTCGACGCAGACGACCGCCACCTCCTCGGTCACCTCGGGCACCTCGTTGTAGGGGACCACCAGCGTGTCGGCCACCACCGCGACGGGGACGCCGGCCGAGCCGGGGAGGCCCTGGTTGGCCACGCCGCTGCCGGCGGCGGCCAGCAGGGCATCGGCGTGGCCGTGGTAGCAGCCGTCGAACTTGATGATCCTGGTGCGCCCGGTGGCGCCCCGGGCCAGGCGGATGGCGCTCATCGTGGCCTCGGTGCCGCTGCTGGTCATCCGCACCATGCCGAGGCCCGGCACCCGCCGGCACACCTCCTCGGCCAGCAGCACCTCGGCCTCGGTGGGCGCCCCGTAGGTCGTGCCCCGAGCGGCCGCCTCCTGGACGGCGCTGACCACGGCGGGGTGGGCGTGGCCCAGGATGCTGGCCCCGTAGGACTGCACGTAGTCGACCAGCACCCGGCCGTCGGTGTCCCACACGCACGCCCCCTCGCCCCGGGCCACGAAGTACGGCGTCCCCCCGCCGACGCTGCGAAACGACCGCACCGGCGAGTTCACCCCCCCAGGCAGAACCGCCTGCGCCCGCGCCCACAGCTCTTCGTTCCTCGACATCGCACCCGAGCCTACGAGGGCGCCTGAAGCCCGCGGCCGTCCGCTACAGCTGATCGGCCGACAGGGCGAAGAGGTCGTCCTTGCCGGCGGTGATGGTGGGGAGGAGGCCGTGGCCGGTGGGGAGGATGTGGTGGGCGAAGAAGCGGGCGGTGGCCACCTTGGCCTCGGCGAAGCCCGCTGGCAGGGTGGCGGCGGCGCCGGTGGCGGCCAGGGCCTCGACCCCGAGGAGCCAGCCGCCCACCACCTGGCTGAACAGGCGGAGGTAGGGAGTGGCGGCGGCCAGGGCCTGCACCGGGTCGGCGGCGCCGTTGGCCACGACCCAGTCGGTGGCCTGCTGCAGGACGTCGAGGCCGTCGGCCAGGGCGACGCCGATGGAGGCCAGGTCCTCGACGCCCTGCAGCTCGCCGGCGGTCGCCCGCATGCGGGCCACCAGGTCGGCCACCACGCCGCCGCCCCGCATCGGCAGCTTGCGGCCCACCAGGTCCATGGCCTGGATGCCGTTGGTGCCCTCGTAGATGGCGGTGATCCGGGCGTCGCGATACAGCTGGGCCACCCCGGTCTCCTCGATGAAGCCCATGCCCCCGAAGACCTGGATGGCCAGGCTGGTGACCTCGTTGGCCAGATCGGTGCCCCAGCCCTTGGACATCGGCGTGAGGAGGCCCGCCAGCTCGACGGCGGCGGTCCGCTCGGCCTGTTCGGGGTGGTGGCGGCCCAGGTCGATCTGGCGGGCGTCGAAGTAGTGGAGGGCCCGCAGGGCCTCGGTGGACGACCGCATCGTCATGAGCATCCGCCGGACGTCGGCGTGGTCGACGATGGCCGAGGGTCCGGTCCCGGCGGCGCCGGGGGCCCGGCCCTGGCGTCGGTCCCGGGCGTGCTGGCGGGCCCGCTGGTAGGCCGCCTCGCACAGGCCGAGGCCCTCGACGCCCACGCTGAGCCGGGCGTTGTTCATCATCGTGAACATCGAGCGCATCCCGGTGTTCTCGTCGCCGATGAGGGTGCCGACGGCCTCGTCGAACTCGAGGACGCAGGTGGGGCTGGCCCGGATGCCCAGCTTGTGCTCGACCGACACGACTTTCACGCCGTTGCGGGCCCCGAGCGAGCCGTCGGCCTGGACAAGGTGCTTGGGGACGAGGAAGCAGCTGACGCCCCGGGTGCCCGGGGGGCTGTCGGGCGTGCGGGCCAGCACGAGGTGGATGATGTTCTCGGCCAGATCGTGCTCGCCGTAGGTGATGTAGATCTTGGTGCCGCTGATCCGGTAGGTGCCGTCGTCGGCGGGCACCGCCCGGGTGCGCAGGGCGCCGACGTCGGAGCCGGCGTCGGGCTCGGTCAGGTTCATGGTGCCCGTCCAGCGGCCGCTCACCATGTTGGGCAGGTAGGCGTTCTTCTGCTCGTCGCTGCCGTGGGCGTGGAGCAGGTCGAGGGCGCCCTGGGTCAGCAGGGGGGCCAGGGCGAAGGCCAGGTTGCCGCTGTTCAGCACCTCCTGCATGGCCACGCCGACCACCCAGGGAAAGCCGCCGCCGCCGAAGTCCGGGTCCGCGGCCACCGTGCCCCACCCGGACTCGACGTACTGGGCGTAGGCCTCCTTGAACCCATCAGCGGTGACCACCGTCGGGTCGTCTGCGGTGCCGGCGACGCGGCTGCCCTGTTCGTCGCCGACCCGGTTGGTGGGCGCCACCTTGTCGACCACGAACCGCCCGAACTCGCCGAGCACCTCCATCGTGGCGTCAGGATCGGCGTGGTCGAACCCGTTGAGCGTGCTGAGCTCGGCCAGCCCGGCCACGTGCTCGAGCACGAACCGGATCTCTTCGAGCGGCGGCGCGTAATCAGCCATCCGCGGACGCTACCCGCCTCCTAGCCGAGGCGGATCACGATCCCGGGGGGCGGCCCAAGAGGAGCTCGGCGGCTTCGGCGGCGAGGTAGGTGAAGATGAGGTCGGCGCCGGCGCGCTTGATCGAGGTGAGGTGCTCGAGGGCCACGGCGTCGTGGTCGATCCAGCCCCGCTCGGCGGCCGCCTTGAGCATGGAGTACTCGCCGCTGACGTGGTAGGCGGCGACGGGGATGTCGACCGCGACCCGCACCGCAGCGATGACGTCGAGGTAGGCGAGCGCTGGCTTCACCATGACCACGTCGGCCCCCTCGTCGAGGTCGAGCTGGACCTCGGCGAGCGCCTCACGCCGGTTGCGGGGGTCCTGCTGGTAGCCCCGGCGGTCGCCGCCGCCGGCGATGCTGACGTCAACGGCGTCCCGGAAGGGGCCGTACAGGGCCGAGGCGTACTTGGCCGCGTAGGCCACGATCGCCACCTGCTGGTGGCCGCCGCCGTCGAGGGCCCGGCGGATGGCGGCGACCTGGCCGTCCATCATCCCCGAGGGGGCGCACACGTCGGCTCCTGCGTCGGCCTGGGCCAGGGCCACCTGGCTGTACAGCTCGAGGGTGCGGTCGTTGTCGGGCTGGCCGCTGGCATCGAGCACCCCGCAGTGGCCGGAGTCGGTGTACTCGTCGAGGCAGAGGTCGGCCATGAGGACGAGGGCGTCGCCCACCTCGTCCCGCACGTCGCGCAGGGCCAACTGCACGATCCCGTCGGGGGCGAAGGCCTGGCTGCCCTCGGCATCCTTCACCGTCGGCACCCCGAACACCAGCAGGCCGGGAACGCCGAGATCGACTAGGCGGCGGGCCTCCTTTCGCAGGCTGTCCCGGGTGTGCTGGACGACGCCGGGCAGCGACCCGATGGGCCGGGGCTCGTCGATCCCCTGACGGACGAAGGCCGGCAGGACGAGGTCGTCGACGCCGAGCCGGGTCTCGGCCACGAGGCGGCGCAGGGCCGGCGTGCGCCGCAGCCGCCGCATGCGCCGCTCTGGAAAGGACATCACGGCGAGGCTACGGCCCGCCGCCGCCCAGTCTGAACATATGCCTTACCATAGGCCGATGGCTCGCCGTGAGGTCCTGGTTCAGCTGGACGACGAGCTCGTCCGACGTCTCGACGAGGTCGCCGCCCGCCTCTCCACCAACCGTTCCGCCCTGCTTCGAAGAGGCGCGCTGGCCGTCCTGGAGGCCACTGAGCTCGCCACCGCTGATCGTGAGCTGCAGGAGGCCTACCGCAGGCAGCCCCCGGACCCGCTCCTGGTGCAGGCAGCCGTCCGGCTAGCCGCTGAGACGGCGCCGCCGTGGTAGCCCGCAACGAGATCTACTGGGCCGATCTGGGTGCTCCCGCCGGGCGACGGCCGGTGTGCATCCTCACCCGTGATGCGGCGATCGACGTGCTCACCGCCGTGACCTGCGCGCCGATCACTCGGACGATGCGCGGCATCCGCTCCGAGGTCGAGGTCGGGCCACCGGAGGGTCTGCCCGAGCCATCGGTCATCAGCTGCGACACCCTTTTCACGGTCCAGAAGCGAGCGCTGGACCACGAACCCATCGGCAGGCTCGGGGCCGAGACCCGGGCCGCGCTGGACCGCGCCCTCGGCTACGCCCTGGACGTCCTCTACTGACCTGAGGCGCTGGTGTTGCGCTCGTCTGGTTCCTCATCCTTCTCGTACCGACTGCGGCCGGCGGCGCTGGCCTGACCTGGCTCTACAGCAGCGCCCGGGCCGGGCGCGCTCGGCCTGCGGATCGGTTCGCATGGCAGGCGCCTGGTACCTCGCGCTCGGCGCGCTCTGCGGTCTCCCGGCTGTGTACTTCCTCGTCGGGTTCGCCTCGAAGGCGCTGATCGGCCTGGGCGTGACCCTTGCCGTGGCCGGGGTCGGCCAGGACACAGCTTCGCCCCTCATCGCCGGTGCCGTCCTCGTGGTGGCGGCTGCCGGACCGGTTCCCTTCTTGTTCTGGGGTGGAGCCCGGGACCAGGAGCCGTGAGGGGCCTCGCTTTCCGGTCGGTCGAACCGCGGTTGGGGCCCCTTCGCGGCCCTGCGCTCACACCGGGGTGGTGATCCGGCTGATCAGGGCGGTCACCAGAGCTGCGACGTTGGCCTCGTCCGCCTCGACGGTGACCTGCAGGCCGTGGCGTTCGGCCGCGGCGGTGGTGACCGGGCCGATGGAGGCCACCACGGGCGGGGTGGCGGGGCCGGCGGCGGCGACCCAGCTGTCGACGGTGGAGCCGGAGGTGAAGCAGATGGCGTCGGCCGCCAAGGACCGCTCGAGCAGATCCGACGGAACGGCGACCGGCACGGTGCGGTAGGCCTCGACGGCCTCGACGTGCCACCCCAGGGCGGCGAGGCCGTCGGCCAGCGTCGGGCGGGCCCGGTCGGCCTGCGGGAGGAGCACCTGGCCGCCGCCGGCCGGTGGGGGCGGGAAGGCCGCGAGGACGGCCTCGGCGTTGGCCTTGGCCGGCACCAGGTCGGCGACGACACCGTGGGCCCGGAGGGCGTCGGCCGTGGCCCGGCCCACCGCAGCCACGCGCACTCCGGCCAGCTGGCGGGCGTCGTGCAGGTGTTCGAAGAGGGCGTCGACGCCGTTGGTGGAGGTCAGCACCAGCCACGATCCGGTGTGCTCGGGCAGGCCGGCGACGGCGGCGGCCAGGGCGGCGCCACCGTCGGAGGGGCCGGCGACGGCGATGGTCGGGACCTCGAGCACCTCGGCGCCTTGGGCCCGCAGGCCGGCCACCAGGGTGGGCGACTGGGCCCGGGCCCGGGTCACCACCACGGTGCGGCCGAACAGCGGTCGGCGCTCGAACCAGCCCAGGTCCAGGGCGGCCACCTCGCCGATGACGATGGCCACGGGGGCTTCGAGTGCGGCGTCGGCCAGGCCGGCGAGGGTGGTGCGGATGGTGCGCTGGTCGGGCCGGGTGCCCCAGCGGACACAGGCCACCGGGGTGGTCGGGGGGCGACCGGCCTCGACCAGGCGGCGGGCTATCTCGGCCCGGTGGCTCACTCCCATCAGCACGATGATGGTGTCGCCGGCCCGGGCCAGCGAGGTCCAGTCGATGGCGGTGTCGACCGAGTGGCGGCTGTGGCCGGTGACCACGGTGAAGCTGGTGGACAGGCCCCTGTGTGTCACGGGGATGCCGGCGTAGGCGGGGGCGGCGACGGCGCTGGAGATGCCCGGCACGACCTCGAAGGCGATGCCCGCCTCGATCAGGGCCAGCGCCTCCTCGCCGCCCCGGCCGAAGACGAACGGGTCGCCGCCCTTCAGCCGCACCACGTGGCGGCCGGCGGCGCCGTGCTCGACGAGGAGCCGGTTGATGCCCGCCTGGTCGATGGGGCCACCCGGCGACTTCCCCACGTCGATGCGCAGCGCCCCCGGGGGCGCCAAGTCGAGCAGTCTGACCTCGGCCAGCCGGTCGTGCACCACCACCTCGGCCCCGGCCAGCAGCTCGGCCGCCCGGACCGTCAGGAGCCCCGGGTCCCCCGGCCCCGCCCCCACCAGGTAGACGGTCATCGGGTCCCACCCGCCGTTCTGCCGGGACGAGTGGTGCGCCAGGCGACACCTACTCCCGGCAGAAGCTGGGGGTTGGGGTTCGGCGGCCGGATCACCGGGACGGACCGGCGAGGACGGCCTCGGCCACGGCCAGGCCGAGGGGGGTGGGGTCGTCGCCGTCGGCCACCACCCGGAAGGGGGTCGGGTCGGCCAGGAGGCCCTCGAGGCGCAGGCGGCCGCCGCCGAGATCGGTGGCCAGGCCCCCGACCGGCAGGTCGCAGCCGCCGCCGAGGCGGGCCAGGAAGGCGCGCTCGGCGTCGACGCACCGCCGGGCGACAGGGTCCTCGATGCGGGCCAGGCGCTCGAGCACCTCGGGGTCGTCGACCCGGCACTCGACGGCCAGGGCGCCCTGGGCCACCTGGGGCAGCAGGACCTCGGGGTCGAGGAGCTGGGCGATGCGGTCGGCCCAGCCCAGCCGCTGCAGGGCGGCGGCGGCCGCGACCACGACCCCCCCGGGTGGCACCTGGCCCAGGCGGGTGGCCATGTTGCCCCGCAGCTCGACGAACACCAGGTCGGGGCGCAGGGCCTTCAGCTGGGCCCGCCGACGCACGCTGCCGGTGGCGACGGTGGCACCGGGGAGGAGCTGGTCGAGGGCCCGCCCCACCAGGCAGTCGCGCACGTCAGCCCGCTCGGGGACGCACGCCAGCACCAGCCCGTCGGCCGAGGGCCCCGAGGGAAGGTCCTTGGCCGAGTGCACAGCCAGATCGGCAGCACCGCTCAGCACCGCGGCCTGCACCTCCTTGACGAACACCCCCTGGCCCCCGAGCTGGTGCAGGGGCCGGTCCTGCACCCGGTCCCCCAGGCTCTCGACGGCCACCAGCTCGCACACCTCCCCCAGCAGGGTCGCCACCCGGTCGGCCTGCCACCGGGCCAGCGGTGAGGCCCGGGTGGCGATGCGCAAGGCCCGGGTCACTCGGCCAGTCTGACTGAGGGCGCGACCCGCTAACCGGCCCGACCGAGCGAGCGGGTTGCTCCGGTCAGCGGCGTCGGTACGCGTCGGAGCGGTGCTCCAACGCGATCACCTCGACCGACGACGAACCCTGTCGGTGTGGAAGATGACCCGGTAGTCGCCGCGACGGGCACTGTGCAGCCCTTCGAGGCCCAGCTTCTAAAGACTTGCCGACGCGCCCCTGCTGGGTGTGTTACAGGCCGAAGAGGGTGCGCACGGCGTCGCTGAGGCGGTCGCCCTGGGCGGTGCCGGCGTTGTCCTTCAGGCGGACGGTGGGGTCGTGGAGCAGCTTGGCCACGATGCCGCGGGTGAGGGCCTCGACGGCAGCGCGGTCCTTGTCGGCCAGGCCACCCAGGCGGGACCGGAATCGCTCGAGCTCGGCCAGGCGGAGGGCCTCGGCCCGCTCGTGGAGGGAGACGACGAGGGGGGCGACCTCGCGACTGGCGGTGGAGGCCCGGTAGCGGGCCACCTCCTCCTCGATGATGGCCCCCACCGAGCTCACCTCGCCGGCCCGGGCGGCGAGGCCCAGGCGGGCGAAGGCGCTGATGTCGCTCATGTCGAGCAGGGTGACGCCGTCGAGGTCGGCGGCAGCCGGCTCGACGTCGCGAGGCACGGCGACATCGACGATGAGCAGGGGCCGACCGGCCCGCTCGGCCTGCACGGCCTCGAGGTCCTCGACGGTGAGGACGTACTCCTCGGAGGAGGTGGAGCTGAGGAGGACGTCGACCTCGGTGAGGTGCTGGGCCAGGTCGCCGACGGCCACCGGGACCCCGCCGACCCGCTGCGCCACCTCGGCGGCCTTGCGGGCGGTGCGGTTGGCCACCCGGATGGAGGCGCCGCTGCGCTCCTTCAGGGCCTGGGCCATGGTCTCGCCGGACTCGCCGGCGCCGAGGACCAGGACGCTGCAGTCGGTCAGGCTGCCGTGGGTGCGCTCGGCCAGGGCGACCGCGGCATGGGACACCGAGGTGACGCCGCGGGCGATGGCGGTCTCGCTGCGGGCCCGCTTGCCCACCAGGGCGGCGTGGCGGAACAGCGAAGACAGCACGGCGCCACAGGTGCCCTCGACCCGGGCCATCTCGGCGGCCCGGCCGACCTGGCCCAGGATCTCGCCCTCGCCCAGCACGGCCGAGTCGACGCCCGAGGCCACCCGGAACAGGTGCTGCACCGCGGCGTCGCCGTAGAAGTCGTAGAGGTGGTCACCGAACTCCTCGGGAGCGGTGAAGAACTGCTCAGCCAGGAAGTCCCGCACGCTCTGCAGGGCGCCGTGGAACTTGTCGGCCACGACGTAGATCTCGGTGCGGGCGCAGGTGCTGAGCAGGACGGCCTCGGCCAGGTGGCGGCGGCCCCTCAGGTCGTGCAGCGCCTTGGGCAGGCGCGTCGAGGAGACCGTCATGCGCTCCAGCACCGGCAGGGGCACGGTGCGGTGGTTCAGCCCGACTACGACAACAGACACGCCTGCAGGCGCTCCTTTGCTCTCCCGACATCTCCCAGTCGGATCATCTCCAGCATCCCTGAGTCTATGGCCGACAGCCAATCCAGGCCCTCGGTGCTCCGTCCCTCGGCCTGCAGCGCAGCCCGGGCCTCGGCCAGGAGGAGGGCCAGCTGGGCGTACTCGGGGCCCAGCTCGCCGGCCACGTGGCGGCCGAGCCAGGTGGCCAGGGCCGGGCTGTGGCCGCCGGTGGCGACGGTGACCATGATCGGGCCCTGGCGCACCACCGACGGAAGGGTGAACGAGCAGGACACCGGGTCGTCGGCGGCGTTGACCCAGATCCGCCGGGCCTCCCCGTCGGAGAAGACGGCCCGGTTCACCGCTCGGTCGTCGGTGGCGGTGACGACCAGCCAGACGGCGTCGAGGTCGTCGGCCCGGTAGGCCCGCCGGCAGAGGTCGACGGCCCCGGCGGCGGCCAGGGCGGCGATGGCCTCGCCGACCACAGGCGCCACCACGACCACGTCGGCCCCACAGGCCAAGAGGCCCTCTACCTTGCGGGCGGCGATGGCGCCGGCGCCGACCACCAGCACCCGGCGGCCCTGGAGGACCAGGTTGGCTGGGTACTGGGGCCCCTCGACCGGCATCAGACCCCCTCCGCCAGCTGCGACGCCACCCGCTGGCTGTGGAAGCTGAGGATCTGCAGCTCCATCGACAGATCGACCGAGCGCACGGCGATGCCCTCCGGCACCTCGAGGACGGTGGGGGCGAAGGAGAGGAGGCTGGAGACGCCGGCGGCGACGAAGGCATCGGCCACATCCTGGGCAACCCCGGGAGGGGTGCAGATGATCCCGATCGCCACGCCCCGGTCGGCCGTCACCCGTGTCAGGTCTCGGGCGGAGAGGACCTCGACGCCCCCGACCTGCTGGCCCACCTTGGCTGCGTCCACGTCGAACACAGCTATGAGGCGGAACCCACGGGCCCCGAACCCGGCATAGCCGGCCAGGGCCTGACCCAGGTTCCCGGCCCCGGCGATCGCCACCGGCCAGTCCTGGGTGAGGCCCAGCTCGCGTCGGATCTGGAAGCTGAGGAACTCGACGTCGTAGCCCACCCCCCGGGTGCCGTAGGAACCGAGGTGGGACAGGTCCTTGCGGACCTTGGCTGCGTTGACCCCGGCCTGCTCGGCCAGCTGCTCGCTGGACAGGGTCGCCACGCCCTGCTTGGCCACCACGAACAGGCAGCGCAGGTAGAGCGGCAGCCGGGCCACCGTGGCCTCGGGGATGTCGCGCCTGGCCATCGGCGCAACCTAGGGGCACCTCGATGCGCTTGTGAAGCTGTGATGCCGCTCGGGGCGAGTGTGCATCTTTGCCAGGAAGGCCGGCCGCCTCATCAAGGTCCTCAAGTCGGGTCCCGATGCAGCGGACATGCGCCGAACCCTCGCCCTCCTCGCAGCCGCTGGCGTGGCGGCGCTGCTCCTCGTCGCCGTCGGGAGCACGTCGTCGGCAGTTGCCGCGCCAGGGACATGGCTGCCCCGGATCAACACCTACCGGGCCCAGAACGGGTTGGGCCCGCTGGCCGAGGACCTGGTGACGAGCGTGGTCGCCCAGACCTGGACCCAGGCCATGGCGACGACGAACAACCTGGCCCACAACCCGCTGCTCGCCCAGCAGGTGACGACGCCATGGACCCGGCTCGGCGAGAACGTCGGGTACGGCGGCGACGAGGCCTCGCTCTTCCAGGCCTTCCTCGGCTCGGCCGGCCACCGGGCCAACATCCTCGGGGCCTACAACGCCATCGGGATCGGCCAGGCCTACGCGAACGGCCAGCTGTGGACGACGCACGTCTTCCTCCTCACCAACGCGGTGCTGCAGCCGCCCCCGCCGCCGCCCGCCTGCCCGCCCGCGAGCAGTGGGCCCATCCCGGGTGCCGGGACCACCCCGACCGGCCAGCCGACCTACGTGTCGATCACGCCGGCCCGCCTCATGGACACCCGTCCCGGGGGCGCCACCACCGACGGCATCTCCGTCGGCGGCGGAGCGCTGGGCCCGTGCACCACCCGCACCTTCACCGTCACCGGCCGAGGCGGCGTGCCCGCCACCGGCGTCGGCGCCGTGGTCCTGAACGTCACCGCCACCGGCCCCACCACCGGCGGCTACCTCACCGTCTCGCCCGCTGGGCAGGCGAGGCCGGCCACCTCCAACCTGAACTTCGGCCCCGGACAGACCATCGCCAACTCGGTGATCGCCAAGGTCGGGGCCAACGGCCAGGTGGCGATCTACAACGACCAGGGCTCGACCCAGGTCATCGTCGACATCGCCGGCTGGTTCCCGAGCACGGGGGCCTTCAGCCCGCTCAGCCCCGCCCGCCTGCTCGACACCAGGCCCGGGGCGGCGACGATCGACGGCGTCTCCGCCGGCACCGGGGCGCTCGCCCCGGGCGCCGTCCGCACCCTCACCGTCACCGGCCGGGGGGGCGTGCCCGCCAGCGGCGTCGGCGCCGTCGTCCTCAACCTCACAGCGACCAGCCCCACCGCCGGCGGCTACCTCACCGTCTATCCCGCGGGGACCGCCCGCCCCGGCACCTCCAACCTGAACTTCGGGGCCGGCCAGACGATCCCCAACCTGGTCATCGCCAAGGTCGGCGCCTACGGCCAGGTGTCGATCTTCAACGCCAGCGGCTCGACCCAGGTCATCGCCGACGTCGCCGGCTGGTTCCCGACCACCGCCTACAACGCCCTGTCGCCGGCCCGGCTGCTGGACACCAGGCCCGGGGCGCCCACCGTCGACGGCATCTCGGCCGGCGCCGGGGCGCTGGCCCCTGGCGCCACCCGCACCCTGACGGTCACCGGCCGAGGCGGCGTGCCCGCCACCGGGGTCAGCGCCGTGGTCCTCAACCTCACCGTCACCGGGCCCACCACCGGCGGCTACCTCACCATCTTCCCCGCCGGCACGGCGAGGCCGGCGACGTCCAACCTCAACTTCGGGGCGGGCCAGACCATCGCCAACCTGGTCATCGCCAAGGTCGGCGCCTACGGCCAGGTGTCGATCTACAACGGCAGCGGATCGACCCAGGTGATCGGCGACGTCGCCGGCTGGTTCGCCTGATCCCCTGGCGACCGGGCCGGGGCGCGCCCCCTGGTCAGTTGAGCAGGACGAGCTGGATGGTGGCGGCCAGGAACACGGCCAGCAGGAGCAGGCCGAGGACGATGGTGGTGGCCGGGCGCATCCTGGCCGCTGACGCTACCGCGGGACGCTGAGGTCGACCGGCGCCCCGGGCCCGAGGCCCAGCTCGTCGGCGGCCGAGCCCCGGTCGAGAACCAGGGCGACCAGGCCGTAGCTGTCGACCACCAGGCCGAGCTGGCCGGGGGCCAGCGCCGCGAAGGTGGGGACCCTCGACCCGGCGCGAGTGCGGTCGCCGACGGTGACGGTGAGGCGGTCGCCGAAGCCGGCCAGCTCATCAGGGTCGACGTTCAGCTGGGCGTTGCCGAACCGGTCGACCCACAGGACCTCCGCCTTCAGCACCTCGTCCTCCAGGCGGGTGAGCGGCACGATGCCCGGCAGCAGCGAGAACGGGTCGACGGCGGGCCCGAGCTCGCTCAGCTCGACCCCGTTGCACAGGTGGGCGGCGGCCGGCACCAGCACGTCGCGGGCGGCGAAGGTGGGCCCGCCGGCGGCCGGGAGCCGGTGCTCGGCGCTGAGCAGCTCGACGACCCGGTCGGCGCCGCCGCAGAGGCTCACGGCCGGGGCGAGCAGCCCGTTGTCGGGCCCCACCAGCACAGACGTGCCGCCGCCGACCTCGACGGCGATCGTGCGGCGCTCGGTGCCCGCCCCGGGGTCGACGCCCGCCACGACGACACCGGCGGCCAGGTACTGCGCCGCCCGCACCAGGGCGAGGCTGGCGGCCCGCACGTCGTGCGGGGCGATGTCGTGGGTGATGTCGATGACCACAGCGTGCGGCGCGATCGAGCGGACAACCGATCGCAGCACCCCCGCCAGCTCGTCGGTCGTCCCGAGGTCGGTGAGGAGCGAGACGGTGTCGTAGGCAGGGCCCATGTGCGGGCGGACGCTACCGCCGGGTGAGCGACATGGCCGCGAGCACGAGCACGCTGGCCGGCACCGTGGAGGGGTCGCCGGGCAGCCAGGTGGTGCCGCCGCAGCGGTCGCAGCGGTCGGCCAGCGTCGACCTGCCGATCCGCCGCCGCTTCAGCTCGGCCGCCAGCACCTGCCCGTCCACCTCCACGCTCACGACCCCCGTCCCCTGCGCTGGTTCCTAGGGACGCGAGCCTTCAACCGCAGCGTTGTGGAGCACAAGGGCCACTTCCTGTGGAAACCGACGCCAGGCTGTGGACGAACGGTGGCTTTCAGCCGGTGGCGTGGAAGCGGGCCGACAGGAAGCGGTCGATGTCCTCCTCGCGCAGGCGGTAGCTCTTGCCGATCCGGGCGGCCGGCAGGTCGCCGGCCTGGATCAGCCGATAGACGGTCATCGTCGAGACCCGAAGTCGATCGGCGACCTCGGCCACGGTGACGAACCGTGCCTCGTTCTCGGTGCTCATGTGAGTATCACCCCTCTCCGCAGCCCTCCATGCTATGGGGTGGGGACGGTGGGGGGGAAGTGGGTGCTGTGGCGGCCTGGCCTCAGGCCCGGCCGAGGGCCTGGCTCCGCTCGGTGGCGGCCCGTACGGCCGCCAGGAAGGCGGCCCGCACGGCCCGGTCCTCGAGGACGGCGAGCCCCGCCGCCGTGGTGCCTCCGGGCGAGGTGACCGCCGCCCGCAGCGCCTCCGGCCCCTCAGCCCCCTCGGCCAGCAGCCGGGCCGAGCCGAGGAGGGTCTGCACCGCCAGGGTGGAGGCCACGTCGCGAGGCAGGCCCACCAGGACGCCGGCGTCGATCAGGGCCTCGGCCACCAGGAACACATAGGCCGGCCCCGATCCGGACAGGCCGGTGACGGCGTCGAGCAGGGGCTCGGCCACCCGCACCACCACCCCTACGGCGCCCAGCACCTCCTCGGCCCACCCGAGGTCCTCCTCGGTGGCGGCCCGCCCTCCCGCGACGGCCGCCGCCCCGGCTCCGACCAGGGCGGGGGTGTTCGGCATGGCCCGCACCACCGGCGTGCCCGCCGGGAGGGCGGCTTCGAGGGTGGCTGTGCTCACTCCGGCCGCGATCGACAGGAGCCGCCGGCAGCCGGCTTGGCCCGCGGCGCGGGCGGCGGCGGCGGCGTGGCCCGGCTTGACGGCCAGCACGACGCCCTCGGCCGCGAGTGGCCCGTCGTTGACGATCACTCCGGGGAAGCGCTCCTCGAGGGCCCGCTGGCGCCCGGCCACGGGCTCGACCACGGCGAGATCGGCCGGGCCGCGACCGGCAGCGAGCAGACCCCCGAGGAGCGCCTCACCCATTCGGCCTCCGCCCACGATCACGAGCTGGTGCATCGGACTCCGACCGTACCGGGCAGCCGTCCTGGCCGCCCCACCGCCGGCGGCGGGCACCCGCAGGCGCGGCGTCAGATGTCGATGACGCCCGGTCCCGCCGGACCGTCCGATCGGCTGCGGATGAAGGTGGCCCTGGCTGCCAAACGGCGCAGGACCACCGGGCGGACCACGGCGCGGGTCGGCGGGAAGAGCAGGATCAGGGCGAGGGCGTCGGTGGCGAAGCCAGGGGTCAGCAGCAGCGCACCGGCCAGGAGCACCAGACCACCGTCGACCAGCTCGGGTCCCGGCACCTCGCCAGCCTGAACCCGACGGGTGATGCGCCCCCACAAGGCCCACCCCTCGCGCTTCACCAGCCACGACCCGGCCACCGAGACAGCGAGGACGAGGAGGATGGTCCACCACACCCCGATGCCCTGGCCGACCTGGATCAGCACGAACAGCTCGACGAACGGCACGACCAGGAACGCCAGCGCCAGCCACCCCACGTGACCAGAGGCTACGGGGCCGGCAGGGCTAGCGTCGGACGCCTATGGCCTACCGTGACGTGGAGCCCGAGGCGCCGGACGGCCCGCCGCCCACCTGGCTCGACAGCCGGCGGGAGAAGCAGCAGGCGTGGAGGGCGAACAGCCCGGAGTGGCGCGAGCGCATGGTGCCGAAGACGGTGCTCGGCATCTCGACGATCATCCTAGCCTTCGCCGTCGGCAGCGCCTTCTCGGGCGTGGCGCTCTACGCCTACTACCAGAACAAGATCGATGAGGACGCCAAGTTCAACACCGACTTCGCCAACCAGTTCGGCGAGCAGTTCGACAATGCCAAGAAGACCATCGAGAACGAGGCCACCAACGCCAGGGCGGCCATCCAGGGGGAGCTCGAGCCGCTCCGGCGCTCCGCGGCCGGCGGTGACACGCTGACCAACCTGCAGAAGGTGGTGGCCCCCGCCACCTTCTTCGTGCAGACCCAGGACGAGGCGGGGGCTCCTTCGGTGGGCTCGGCCTTCGTGGTGGCGAGCGACAGCAAGCAGTCGTTCCTTCTCGCCTCCTACGCCACGGTGAAGTCGAGCACCCGGGCGCCGGGGCCGGGGATCATGGCGCGCCAGGGCGGCAACCAGATCAAGGCCACCCTGTGGACCTGGGACGAGAGCAAGGACCTGGCCCTCCTGATCATCGACCGCGGCAGCCTGCCCAAGGTGGCCTTCGCACCGGCGGCGCCGGCCCTCAAGCTGGGCGAGCGGGTGTTCGCCGTCAGCGGCCTGGGCGGGGCCGGCACCCCGATCACCCAGGGCTTCGTGGCCGACATCTCGGCCGCCGGGATCATGCACGACGCCGCCGTGGGCCAGGGGTTCCAGGGTGGCCCGCTCATCAACTCCGACGGCAAGGTGCTGGGAGTGGCCAGCCGCCGCTACGCCCCCCTCGGCTACGAGAGCGACGGGGTCACCTTCGCCATCCCCAGCCGGACGGCGTGTGACAAGGTGCTGAAGTGCCCGAACAGCGACCCCGGCGGCGCCACCCCCGGAGCCAAGGCGTAGCTCGCAGGGGCTACGGCCCGAAGAGCCCCGTGCGCCGGCTGGTGGTGGTGGTCGTGGACGGCGGGATCGTCGTGGACGTGGGGGCCACGGGGCGGGTCGTCGGCGTCGGCCTGACGTTGCCACCGATGATCTCGTAGGGGCCGCCGGGGCTGGTGGGGATGGCCTCGCGCTTGTCGCCCGGGTCGATGAGGCCCCGCTCGCGGCGGCGGGCCTCGTCCTCGACGTTGCTCACCGGCGGCGGGACGTTGAAGTCGGTGGGCGGGACCCCCTCGAGGGCCTGGTTCATGAAGCCCTGCCAGGTGGCGGCCGGGATGGTGCCGCCGAACACCGTGGCCACGCCCTTGATGCCCTTGAGGGGCTGGCCCTCGTCGTAGCCCAGGCTGACCGCCGTCGACAGGTTGGGGGTGTAGCCCACGAACCAGGCGTCGAAGTTGTCGTTGGTCGAGCCGGTCTTGCCGGCCGCGGGCCGGCCGATCCCCTTGCCTCGGGCCGTCCCCGACTCGAGCGGGCCCCGCAGCAGGCTGTTCATGGTGTCGGCCACGCCCTCCTCCATCACCCGGGTGCCGTCGGGCTGGAGGTTGTCCTCGATGACCTTGCCGTCCTTGTCGACGATCTTGACGATGGGGGTGGCGGGCACCCGCACCCCCCGGTTGGCGAACACCCCGTAGGCCGCGGCCATGTCGAGGCTGGACACCTCGATGGCCCCGAGGGTGTAGCTGGCGCCGTGCACGCTCGGGCTCAACCACACCTGGCTCATCCCCAGCTTGGTGGCCTCCTCGGCGATGGCCTTGTTGCCGATCTCGGCGGCGAGACGGGCGAACACCACGTTGACCGAGCCGGTGGTGGCCTGGGCCAGCGTGAGCGAGCCGCCGCCCGAGATGTTGTCGCCGGCGTTGTTGATGTCGCACTTGTCGCCCTTGCAGCCCGGCACCCGGTAGGGGGCGGCGGAGGAGTACGTCTTGGCCGGGGAGATCCCCTTCTCGAGGGCGGCGGCGAGGGTGAAGGCCTTGAACGTCGATCCGGGCTGGTCGCCCGAGCCTCCACCCTCGATGGGCAGGGTATCCTTCCAGCACGGGGCCGGCACATCGACCCTGACGTCAGGCTTGGGCTTGAAGCAACGCCCGAGGGCGGTGTTCACCTTGCCCACGAAGGGGTCGTTGGGGTCACGGCCCCCGACGAGGGCCTTGACCCGCCCGGTGCCGGGCTCGACCGCCACCAGGGTCATGTTCAGCAGGTTCGGGTCGCCGTTGCGCTTCGGGTCCTTGAAGGGCTTGGTGCCGGCCAGGGCGTCGGCCACCTGCTTCTCGGCCTTGGCCTGGAGGTCGGGCTCCACCGTGGTCTGGATGGTGAGGCCGCCCCGGAAGACGAGGTCCTCGCCGTACTTGTTGAGGAGGAAGCGCCGCACGTAGTCGACGAAGTACGGGTAGCGCGACTGCGGCTGCTCCCGCGGGTACACCACGGTGGCCAGCTTCGGGTTGGCCGGCTTGTCGCCCGGGACGAGCTTGGCCCGGAGGGCGTCGGCGTGCTCGGTGGGGGTGAGGAAGCCCTGGGCCAGCATCTTGTCGAGGACGATCACCCGCTTCTGCTCGGCCCGGTCGGGGAAGTCGCGGGGCGAGTAGAACGACGGCGCGGGGATGACCCCGGCGATCGTGGCGGCCTCGCTGGCCGACAGCTGGAAGACCGACTTGCGGAAGTAGGTCTCGGCGGCGGCGCCCACGCCGAAGGTGCCCTCGCCGAGGGAGATGATCGAGAGGTACTTGAAGAGGATCTCGTCCTTGTCGATCTTGCGGTCGAGCTGGCTGGCCAGGACCGCCTCCTTGACCTTGCGGGCCAGGGTGCGCTCCTTGCCGGTGTAGGTCTGCTTGACGTACTGCTGGGTGATGGTGGAGCCGCCCTGCAGGGCGTTTCCTTGGAGGTCGTTCACCAGCGCCCGGGCGGAGCCCCGGATGTCGACGCCGCTGTGCTGGTAGAAGCGGCTGTCCTCGGCGGCGATCACCGCCTGCTTGAGGACCAGCGGGATGTCCTGGGGCTGCACGGGCACGTTCTGCTCGAAGGCCTTGAAGACCCCGATCTCGTTGCCCTGGGCGTCGAGCACGCGACTTGACTGGCTCGACTCGACCACCCGGGCCTCGGGCAGGGTGGCCGGGAGCGGGACGAACAGCAGCGTGGCCAGCATGATGACGGCAACGACGATCGGGACCACCGTCGTGCAGAACAGGAACAGGACCACGCCCCGGCCCACCATCTTCGCCGCACGCCACATGCGGGGAGTCTCCCACGAGACCGGGACATCAAGGGCGTCGGCGCCTACGCTGCGGCCCAGTGGAGGGGCGCCCGCCGTCGGTCGACCGGCTGGCCCGGTCCCTGGCCGGTTCGGGCCTTCCCCACCCCCTGTGCGTCGAGGTGGCCCGCGCCGCCATCGACGACGACGACTGGGAGGCGGCGCCGGCCCGGGCCGATGATCTGGCCGCCGCCCTGCTCGGCCCCGTGGTCAACGCCACCGGTGTGCTGCTGCACACCAACCTCGGGCGGGCGCCGCTGTCCGCCCCGGCCGGCGGCGGCCCGGTCCGCTACCAGAGCCTCGAGGTCGACGTCTCCTCGGGTCGGCGCGGCAGCCGCCAGGGGTATGGCCGGCCCGCCGACCTGCTGTGCCAGCTCACCGGCGCCGAGGCCGCCCTCGTGGTCGGCAACGGGGCCGGCGCCATCCTCCTGGCCCTGGCCGCCACCGCGGCCGGTCAGCGGGTCAGCGTCGGGCGGGGCCAGCTGGTGGAGATCGGGGGCGGCTTCCGGGTCCCCGAGGTGGTCGAGCAGTCGGGCTGCCACCTGGTCGAGGTGGGCACCACCAACCGGACCCGGGCCGCCGACCACGCCGCCGCCGTCGCCGAGGTGGTCCTCCACGTGCACGCCTCGAACTACCGGATCGTGGGCTTCACCGAGCAGCCGACGATCGCCCAGCTGGCCGCCCTCGGCCGCCCCGTCATCGCCGATGTAGGCTCGGGCCTCCTCGACGCCGCCTGCCCGTGGCTGCCCGGCCCCCCGCCGCCCTGGCTGGCCGACGAGCCCGCCGTCCGCCAGGCCCTCGACGACGGCGCCGCCCTCGTCACCTTCTCCTGCGACAAGCTCCTCGCCGGCCCTCAGGGCGGGGTGATCGCCGGCCGACGCGACCTGGTCGAGGCCTGCGCCCGCCACCCCCTCGCCCGGGCCCTGCGCCCCGGTGGCCTGGTCCTCCAGGCCCTCTCGGACGTTCTGCTCGCCTACCTCCGCCGCGATGTCGCCACCACCGTCCCGTTCTGGCGCATGGCGCTCACCCCGGTCGGCCAGCTGCGCGACCGGGCGGCCGCCCTCGGCGTCGGTGACGTGGTGGACACCGTCGCCGTGCCCGGCGGCGGCAGCGTGCCGGGCCAGGAGGTGCCGAGCGCCGGGGTGGCCCTCGACGGCGATCTGGCCGCCGCCCTGCGCCGCAACCACCCGCCGGTGATGGCCCGGGTCGAGGCCGGCCGCACCATCTGCGACCTCCGCACCGTCGACCCGGCCGACGACGAGGTCCTGAAGGCGGCGCTGACCCCGCTGGCTTAGACGGTCGAGGACCTCTGATGCTCAGCAGCGGTTGATCGTGCCGTCCGGGAGTCGCACCTCGAGAACCGACCCGTCCGCCCGCCGGAAGGCGACCCCCAGGGCGCAGGGCACCCAGCCGTTCTCATCGGGGGGCACCGGGCGGAACGCGCCGTCGGCAGGACGGAGCAGCGTGACGGCGGCGCTGTCGCGCTCGATGATGAGCAGCTCTTCCACGCCGAAGCGGGCATAGAACGGCATCTTGGTGTCCGTCTCGTCGCCCGGCGAACGGATCTCGACGACGAGCACCGCTCCACCCTCCACACCCCGGTGGGTCGCCTGCTCGGGCCGGAGCACCACCAGATCGGGCACGCGCCACGACTTCGAACCTTGGTAGAGGCCAGCCTCTGCCACCACCTCCAGCCCAGCCTCGTCGGCGATAGGCCCAAGTGCGCGGAGGAGGAGGGCCTCTCTGCGCTGGTGGCCGAAGCTCGGCGGCGGGACCATGTGCAGCTCGCCCTCCCACATCTCGTCGCGACCGTCGAGGCCGAGGCGTTCACGCTCGGCGAGGAGATGCTCCGGGGCTTCGAGGAAGACCACCCGCACAACTGCCGATGGTACCCGTGACGCATACCGGTTCCGGGCCGGGAGGAGCCGGATGCTCAGCGCGGTGTGGCCGCCGCGGCCTGGAGGCGCAGGGCGGGCTTGTCGATCTTGCCGGTGGCGTTGCGGGGGATCTCGGTGACCAGGTGCACCACCCGCGGCATGGCGTCGTCGGCCATCTGGGCCCGCACCCACTCGCGCACGTCGCCGGCCGTCAGCGACGCACCGGGGCTGGCCACCACGAAGGCGGTGACGGTCTCAAAGGCGACGGGGTTGGGGACCCCGACGACCGCGGCGTCATCGATGTCGGGGTGGGCCACCAGCAGCTGCTCGACCTCGGCCGAGAAGATCTTGTGGCCACCCCGGTTGATCATGTCCTTCTTACGGTCGAGGATGAACACATAGCCCTCGGCGTCGATGCGGGCGATGTCGCCGGTGCGGAACCAGCCGTCGGGCGTTATGGCCGCGGCGGTGGCCTCCGGGTCGCCGTAGTAGCCGGTGGTCACGAGGGACCCCCGGAGCCACAGCTCTCCCGGTTCGCCGGCGCTGAGCGGCACACCGTCGTCGTCGACCACCTGGGCCTCCATGCACGGCAGCGGCCGGCCCACCGACCCCGGCTTCGCTCGGAACTCGCCGTCGAGGAGCATGGTGGCCGGCGAGTGGGTCTCGGAGAGCCCGTAGATGTCGTGCAGGCGGGCCTGCATCGCCAGGGCGCGCGGAGCCTCGGTGGCCGACGGCTCCCTCCCCCTCGCCTCCAGATGCACGGCGCAGATCCCGCAGCACACGGAACGGCATCGGGAGGGCAGCCACACGTGGCGGAATCATGCCACAATCCTGGCATGGCCCGAGTACGCGTGAGCACAACGGTTGACGAGCACCTCCTGCAGGAGGCGAGGCGCTTGCGGGCCGGCGGGACCGATGCCGCCCTGCTCGACGAGGCCCTTCAGTCGCTGCTCGCCCGCCACCGGGCGACCGAGATCGATGCTGGTTACGCCGCCTACGACGAGCACCCCCTCGACGAGCCCGATGCCTGGGGTGACCTCGCCTCGTTCAGCAACGCTGCTGGGGCCTCGTGAGGCAGGCACCGCAGCGGGGAGAGCTCTGGTGGTGCGAGCTGCCTCACCTCGGCCCGCGCCCGGTTGTCGTGCTCTCCAGGGACGCAGCGATCCCGCGGTTGCGACGTTGCCTCGTCGGCCCGTGCACCACGACGGTGCGGGGGCTGGCGAGCGAGGTCGTCCTCGAGCCAGGCGACGACCCGATCGGACAGCGCAGCGCCATCAACCTCGATTCGATCGAGAACGTCTCCGTAGCCACGCTCGTCGACCGCATCGGCCGCCTGAGCGACGACCGCATGCGCCAGGTGTGCCAGGCGTTGAAGGTGGCGGTCGACTGCGGCTCGTCATCGTGATCCCTTGGCGTGTCGGGCCGGGGGTGCTGGAGCTGCCGGACGGGCGCAGGATCCGCGGTCGAGGGTTTCGGCGACCACTGCCCGAGGGCGGCCAGGAACCACAGTTCGGCGTGTACCTCTGGCCGGCGGCAGAGCCCCCTGAAGCGCTCAGGAGCCGGTGGTGCTGAGGACGGCCCGCCGCAGGGCGGAGGTCTGGGCGAACACCAGGTGGAAGGTGGCCTCGCGGGCCCAGCGCTGCGCCGGCTGGGAGGTGGCCAGGTCGGCCACCAGCCCCTCGGCCACCTCCACCAGCTGGTCCTGCGATTTCAACATGGGTTGAATCTAGGCCAGGCCCGGATTGGCGGCCGGACACCACCTGGCAACGGCTCGGGACGGGTTGCCGGCTGATCGCTCGGGTGACTAGCGGCAACGTCGGGGCCATGCTGGAGGCGTGCCCGTCGTCGCCACCGCCGGCCACGTCGACCACGGCAAGTCGACGCTGGTGCTGGCGCTGACCGGCACCGACCCGGACCGCTGGGCCGAGGAGAAGGCAAGGGGCCTGACCATCGACCTCGGGTTCGCCGCCACCGACCTCGGGGAAGACCGCCTCGAGCTGGTCGACGTGCCCGGCCACGTGCGCTTCCTGCCCAACATGCTGGCCGGGGTGGGCGCAGTGGACGCCTGCCTGTTCGTGGTGGCCGCCACCGAGGGCTGGAAGCCGCAGACCGAGGAGCACCTGCGCATCCTCGAGCTGCTGGGCGTCAACCGCGGGATCGTGGCCCTGACCAAGGTGGGGCTGGTCGACGACGACACCCAGCAGCTGGCCCGCTGGGAGGTGGAGGAGCGCCTGGCCGGCTCACCGCTGGCCGATGCCCCGGTCGTGGCGGTCGACGCCCTGGCCGGCATCGGCCTCGTCGACCTGCGGGCCGCCCTGGCCGAGCTGCTGGGCCAGCTGCCCCCGCCGACCGACCGGGGCCGGGCCCGGCTGTGGGTGGACCGCTCCTTCGCGGCCCGGGGCTCGGGGACGGTGGTGACCGGCACGCTGGCCGGGGGGACCCTGGGGGTGGGCGACGAGGTGGAGCTGCGCCCCTCGGGCCGGCGGGCCCGGGTGCGGGGCCTGCAGACCCACGGCGCCGCCCGCGAACAGGTGGGCCCGGGGCACCGGTTGGCGGTGAACCTCGTCGGGGTCAGCCATCAGGACGTGCGCCGGGGCGAGGCGGTCGTGCACCCCGGGCGGTGGGCGGCCAGCTCCCGCTTCGACGGATCGCTCGGGGTGCTCGCCGCCCTCGACCACGAGGTGTCCCGGCGGGGTGCCCACATCCTCCACGTCGGGACTGCGGCCGTACCTTGCAGGCTTCGGGTGCTGGGACCTGACCGGCTGGCTCCGGGCGAGCACGGCCTGGTGCGCATCCACCTGCCCGGCCCGCTGCCGCTGCAGCCCGGCGACCGGTTCGTGGTGCGCGAGCACGGGCGGGGCGAGACGATCGGCGGCGGCGAGGTGCTCGACGTCGACCCGGTGGTGCGGGTGTCGCGGGCCAAGCCCGACCGCTCGGTGGCCCGGGTGGTGGCCGAGCGGGGCTGGGTCACCGCCGACATGCTCGAACGGCTGACCGGCGAGCCAGCCGTGCCGACGGTCGGGCGCTGGGTGGCCTCGCCCGAGGCCCTGGCCGAGACGATCGCTCTGGTGGCCGCCGCCGTTGAGGGCGCCGGCCCCCTCGGGCTCGACGCCGCCGCCCTCGACAAGAAGCAGCGCCTGGTGGCCGAGGCCGGGCTGGTCGAGGGCGTGGCCCTGCTCGACGGCCGGTGGCGCCTGGCCGCCGCCGCCCCCGACCCGCTGGAGGGCCACCCGTGGCTGGCCGCGGTGCGGGCCGAGCTGTTCTCGCCGCCCCCGCCCGACGGGGTGGACCGGACCGAGCTGCGCGAGCTGGCCCGTCGTGGCGCGGTCCTCGAGCGCGACGGCACCTGGTTCGCGGCCGAGGCGGTCGACGCCGCCGCCGTCACCGCCGCCGTCCTCCTGGCCCAGCACCCCGACGGCGTCACCCTGTCCCAGCTGCGCGAGGTGTGGGGCACCACCCGCAAGTGGGCCGTGCCCCTCGCCTCCCTCCTCGACGCCAGCGGCGCCACCCGCCGGCGCGGCGACCTCAGGGTGGCGGGGCCCCGTCTGCCCAGCGGTTCGTGACGGCGGTGAGGACCATGTCGAGGAGGGCCTTGGCGTAGGCCTCGTCGGGGCGCTCGTGGTGCACCAGCTTCTTGTAGAACATCGGGCCGGCGACCAGGTCGGCCACGATGGACAGGTCGAGGCCGGGACGCAGCTCGCCCCGCTCGGCGGCCCGCTCCAGGGCGGCCACCAGGTGGCGGCGGCGGCGGGACACGAAGTCCTTGTGGACGGTGGCCAGCTCGGGGTCGCGGCTGGCGGCCTCGGCCAGGGTGGGGAGCACCTGCGACAGGATCCCGGTGCTGCACACCTGGCCGATGCGCTCGTAGGCCGCCTCGAGGTCGCCGCGCAGGCTGCCCCGGTCGACGGCTTCGTCCTCGGTGATCAGCGAAGAGATGGCGTCGACGATGAGGTCGGCCCGCGACGCCCAGTGCCGGTACACGGTGGCCTTGCCCACCCCGGCCCGGGTGGCCACGGCATCGACCGTGAGGCCACCCACCCCCTCCTCGGCCAGGAGGGCCAGCGTGGCGGCCATGATCGCCGCCTTCGAGCGCTCCGTTCGGGGCGAGGTGGTGAGCGGCACGGCTAGATCGCCTCGGGCGTCGGCGAGCTGGAGCGGACGCTCAGCCCCTGCGTCTCCCGCTCCGGCACGCCGTGGGGGCGCTCCGGCGCCAGGTCGGCGGGATCACCCGAGCCCCGTGGCTGCCGGTCGGGCGGCCCCGGGCCTTCGGCCTGGCGCTCGGCCGGCTCGTTCGGACCCGCGGGGGCCTTGCCGGGCAGGTAGCGCAGGACAAGGCCCACGGCCAGCAGGGCGACGGCTGCGGCGACGACCAGGGCCAGGTGCATCCCCGAGACGTAGCCCTGCTTCGCCCCGTCGACCAGCTGGCGGGCGGCGTCCGGGTCGGTCTGGCCCAGCCGCTCGGCCGCCTGCAGCGCCGCCCCGAGGCTCCTGCGAGCCACGTCGCGAACTGGCTCGGGCACCGCCTCGAGATCACCGATCTTGGCGCTGTAGGCCGACTGCAGCAGCGAACCGAGCACGGCCACCCCGAGGGCGCCGCCCAGCTCGCGGGTGGTGTCGTTCACCGCCGAGCCCACGCCCGACTTCCCGAGGGGGATCGAGCCCATGATCGACGCCGTCAGCGGCGCCATGGCCACGCCCATGCCCGAGGCCAGCACCACCATCGACAGGGCGATGTAGGGGTAGGGGGTGTCGACCTGGGCGCCGATGAGCAGGAGCAGCCCGGCCCCGACCAGACCCAGACCGCCGGCCACGGTGAGCTTGGGGCCGAAGCGCACCACCAGCTTGGCCGAGTTCGGGGCGGTGGCCATGATGGCGAGGGCGATGGGGATCCCCCGCAGGCCGGCGCCGAGCGGGGTGTAGCCGAGCACCAGCTGGAAGTACTGGGTGATGAGGAAGAACATCCCGAACATCGTGAAGAAGATGAGCGTGACGCCGCCGGACGCCACCCCGAAGCGGGGGTTCTTGAAGTAGCGCAGGTCGAGCATCGGGTGGTCGCTGCGCACCTCCCACCAGGCGAACACCGCCAGCACGGCCAGGCCAGCCAGCCCGGTGCCGAGGGTGCGGCTGGAGGCCCACCCGTGGGTGGGGCCTTCGATGATGGCGTACACCACGGTCGACAGGCCGACGATGGTGAGGAGGGCGCCGACGGAGTCGAGGCGGGTCTGGGCCGCGTCCTTCGACTTCGGGAGCAGGAAGTGCCCGGCGACGAGAGCGACGGCGATGATCGGCAGGTTGACGAAGAAGACCGAGCCGTAGGAGAAGTAGTTCAGCAGGAAGCCGCTGGCGATCGGCCCGATGGCCCCGCCGGCGCCGGAGAGCCCGGCCCAGATGGCGATGGCCCTGGGCCGCTCGTCGGGGGGGAAGACGTTGGCCAGGATCGACAGGGTGCCCGGCATGACGAAGGCGGCGCCGATCCCCATGACCGCTCGCATGGCGATGATCCCGCCGGTCGACTCGATCACCCCGGCCAGGAGCGACCCGACGAAGAAGATTCCCAGGCCCGCCTGGAGGGCGCCCTTGCGGCCGAAGCGGTCACCGATGGCGCCGGCGGTGAGGAGCAGGCCGGCGAAGACCAGGCCGTAGGCGTCGACCATCCACTGCAGGGCGGTCTGGCTGGCCCCGAGCTCGCGCTGGATGGTGGGGATGGCGACGTTGAGCGAGGTGTTGCCGACGATGACCACGACCAGGCTGGTGCACAGGACGGCCAGCACCTGGTAGCGCCGGTCGTAGGACCGTTGGTCGGGTGGTGCCCAGGGGATCGTTGCTGTTCCGGCCATCGGATCTCCTCGCTGGGGGACTAGAACGGAACGGTATCGTCTCGCTGAGACGATACGATACGGTCTCGTTCCGTTCACGTCAACCCCTTTTCCCGGCGGCTACAGCGAGGGGGCGTCCTTGGGCTCGGGCGGGGGCTGGCCGGCGGCCAGGGCCTCGTCGACCTCGAGCTGGCGGGCCAGCTTGGCCACGTGCAGGACGTTGGTCATGACCTCACCGAAGGCGTCAGGGTCAGCCAGCAGCCAGGAGTGGGAGCCGTCGACGACCTCGCCGCTCTGGCCGATGGCTGCGCAGAGCGCGTCGAAGCTGTGCTTGGGGAGCACCTGGTCCTGCACGCTCCACAACAGCACGACCGGGGTCTTGCGCCGCTTCAGCTCTTCGAGCTGGGCCCGCAGGTCGGCCTTGCGGGCCAGCTGGCCCACCCGCCACAGCGCCATCGGGTTGCGCAGGGCGTTGGGCACCAGGTCCTCGAGCACCGACGGAAGGACGCGGCTGACCTCGAACAGAGGGAACAGCTCGGCCCGGAAGCGCAGCCCCCAGTCCCACAGCGGCCGCTGAGCCAGGGTGCGGGGGGTGTCGCCGTCGCCCCGCCAGGTGGCTCCGCCGACAGAGTTGACCAGCACCAGGTAGCGCACCCGCTCGGGGTGGTCGTGGGCGAACTGGATGGCGCAGCCGCCGCCGAAGGAGTGGCCGACCAGGAAGACCGGCTCGTCGATCTCCATCACGTCGCAGAACTCGCTGACCCAGGCGGCGTAGCCCTCGAAGTCCGGATCGGAGCCGGGGAGATCGGCGGTGCCGCCGAAGCCGGGCAGCGCGGGGGCATAGACACGGCAGCCCAGGAGCACCAGGCGCTTCAGGGCCCGCTTGTAGGCGTGCTGACCCAGGGCCCAGCCGTGCAGGAACAGCACCGGCAGGCCTTCGCCGGCCACCCCGTAGAGCGCGGCCCGACCGGCCACCGTGGTCTCCATCCAGACCAGGTGGTCCTCACGACCTCGGGCGGGGGCGGCCATGGCAGCCCCGGAGGCTATCGGGGTGTGAAACCCCGGCCGGCTACGCCGTGCGCTGGGCCAGCAGGGCCTTGCGCTCGACCTCGTTGGTGCCGCCCCAGATGCCGTGCAGCTCCCGGATGGCGATGGCGTGCTCGAGGCAGGCCTTGCGGACCGGGCAGCCCTGGCAGATGGCCTTGGCCCGCCGCTCGCGCTGCTCCTTGTCGTCTTTGCGCTCGAAGCTGCTGGGCGGGAAGAACATGGTCGTGCCCTGCGGGCCACGGCACGCGGCCTTCACCTGCCAGTCCTCGACCTTTTGCGCTGCGCTCATGAAACCGTGCTCATAAGAAGGACTCCCCCACCGCCGTGCCGGCTACCGCCCGCCGAAACGTATCTGTTGGCTGGGGCCGCGGACAAGAGGCAACTTTCGCGAGCGCGCCTCGTTTCAGCCTTGTGACCTGCGGCTTTGGCGCTTCTCGGCGTGCGAGGGTTCCAGCTCGGTGCCCTCGGGGATGACCTCGAGGACAAGCCCCTCGATGGCCACGACCTCGATGGACTGGCCCGCGGCGATGGGCTTGGGGAAGGTGCGGGCCCGCCACGGCGCCCCCCGGACCTCGATGGTGCCTTCGGGATCGATGGCCGTGGTGGCGGTGCCGACGGCGCCCACCAGGTCCTCGCGGCCGATGGTCGGGGTGGAGAACCGGGTGCGCACCGTGGAAGGGATGCCGAACAGCACGGCGAGGAGCCCGCCGCCGATCACCAGCCCCAGGGCCAACCACCCGGGCCGGCGCCCGTCGAACATCGTCAGGCTGCCCATGACCAGGGCGACGGTGCCCACCCCGGTCCAGAAGCGGGGCGAGCCAGCCTGGATGTCGACCCCGAAGGCCACGACGGCGAGCAGGGTGAGGCCGAGGCCGAGCGGCTGGGTGTCGAGGCTGCCGACGCCGTAGGCCGACAGGGCCAGGCACACCGCCCCTGTGCCGGCGGCGATCCCGATGCCGGCCGAGAAGAACTCGAACAGGACCAGGAGAAGCCCGGCGACGACGAAGAAGTAGGCGGCCGAAGGACTGCCGAGGCCGTGCAGGGTGCGGTCGACCAGCCCGGGCTTGCGGAACCGGATGTCGAGGTCGTCTCGCAGCACGAAGGGCGACTTGGACTGGGCGGTGGAGATCGACTGGCCCTTGGCCTCACGACCGTCGAGCTGGCCGATGAAGTCGGACAGGGTGGGGGCGACGATGTCGACCAGGCCGAGCTGGCGGGCGTCTTCGGGGCCGACCGTCCGGTTCCGCAGGCCCAGGGACGGGGGCTCGGCCAGCCTGCCGACCTCGGTGCCATCGGCCATCCCGGCGACGTCGGCCCGCGCAACCAGGAGGGCAGGCAGGCCCACGGCCCGGCCGGCGCCGGTGGGGCCGACCCACACCGTCACCGGCACCCGCGAGTCGGCGAAGAGGGACCCGAGGGCGGCCACCTCGGCGGCGGGCACCGTTGCGTCGCCGCTGTCCAGCTGGATGACCACGGCGGTGGTCCCCCGGCCAGGGGCCTCCCGGATCGAGCGCCGGATGAGCTCGGCGTTGATCGGGTCGAGGAGGCCGCCCACCTGGACGACATCGAGGGCCGGCCGGGGGCCGGGCGGGGTCTGGGCCGCGGCGGGACGGGCCAGGGCGAGGCTCACGAGCAGCCCGCAGGCCGCCAGTAGGGTCCTCATGAGTGGAACCGGCGGCATTCTGCGCGTTGACACGGCTCCTGATAGTCGCCGGGAAGGGCGGCGTCGGCAAGACGACGGTCACGGCCACGGTGGCGGCGATGGCCGCCGACGCCGGCCTGACGACCTGCATCATCGAGGTCGAGGGCAAGTCGGGGCTGGGTTCGATGTTCGGCCGGCCGGGGCCGCTGCCCTACGAGGAGGTGGTGCTGCGGGCCGGCGGCGGGCCGGGCGGGGCGGCCGACGTGCTGGCCCGCACCATCGACCCGGAGGCGGCGCTGGTCGAGTACCTCGAGGACCACGGGCTGCGCCGCCTGTCGAAGCGGCTGGCGGCCACCGGGGCCATCGACGTGGCCGCCACCGCCGCCCCGGGCATCAAGGACATCCTCGTGCTCGGCAAGGTGAAGCAGATGGAGCGGGCCGGCGAGTTCGACCTGCTCCTGCTCGACGCCCCCGCGGCCGGGCACGCCCTCACCTTCCTCACCAGCGCCCGGGGGCTGCTCGACGCCGTGAGGGTCGGGCCCATCCGGGCCCAGGCCGAGGACGTCCTCGAGCTGCTGGCCGACGCCTCCCGCTGCCAGGTGCTGCTCGTGACCCTGCCCGAGGAGACGCCGGTGAACGAGGTGGTCGAGGCGGCGTTCGCCCTCGAGGACCGGGTGGGCATCTCCCTCGCTCCCGTGGTCGTGAACGGGCTGTACGAGCCGCTTGACCTGGTCGACGACGCCGCCGCGGCGGCCGCCGAGGCGGGCATCACGCTGGGGCCCTCGCGACTGGCAGCGCTGGAGGCGGCGGCCGCCTTCCGCCGCCAGCGCCAGGCGATGCAGGCCGAGCAGGTCGAGCGGCTCCGGGCCGCCCTGCCCCTCCCCCAGCTGTGCCTGCCCTACGTCTTCTCCGGCGAGGTGGGCCCGGCCGAGATCGACCACCTGGCCGCCGCCTTCGCCACCAGCGTGGCCGCCCTTGGCAACTGCCGGGAGTAGGTGTCGCTGGGCGGCTCCCTGCTCCCGGCAGCTCGGCGGGGTCAACCCGGGAAGAGGGCGGCGCCGACGAGGCGCAGGCCGTCGAGGTCGTGCACGTCGCCCGGCAGGAAGGGCACGGTGACGGTGGGCGCCCCGGCCAGCTTCTGGGTGAGGCCGGCCAGGTGGGCCCGCTCCCGCCCGGCGACGGCGTCGAGCTCGGCCAGGTTCCGCTCGAGCCGGCCGAGGGCCGACGCCTCGGGTGCGGGCCTGCCACCCCTGGGCGGCAGGCCCGCACCGAACGCCGGGTGGACCCGGTTGACAACCAGCGCCTGGACGGTGATGTTGGCCTCGCCCAGCTTCTCGGCGAAGAAGAGGGCCTCGTCGACGGCGTCGCGCCGGGGCGAGGCGACCAGGACGAAGGCGGTGCTCGGGTCCTCGAGGAGGTCGTACACGGCCTTGGCCCGCTCCCGGAACCCCTCCTCCATCCCCTCGAAGGCGGTGAAGAAGGCCAGGACGTCGGCCACCACCTCGCCGCCGACGACCCGGGTGATGGCCCGCAGGAACGCCTGGGCGGCGATGGCCACGGCCCGGAGGTAGCTGCGGGCCGGCATGGTGAGCAGCCGGAACAGCTTGTGGTCGAGGAAGCGGGTGAGCCGGCGGGGGGCGTCGAGGAAGTCGAGGGCGTTGCGGGTCGGCGGGGTGTCGACGATGACCAGGTCGAAGCGGCCGTCGGCGTGGAGATCGTGCAGCTTCTCCATCGCCATGTACTCCTGGGTGCCTGACAGCGACCCGGAGATGTTCCGGTAGATCCGGTTGGCCAAGATGGTCTCGGCCTGCTCGGGCGAGGCGGCGTGGCGGCGGACGACGTCGTCGAAGGTGGCCGTGGTGTCGAGCATCATCGCCCACAGCTCGCCGCCGTCCCGGCCGGCGCCGGCCACCCGGCTGGGCTCGTTGGTGAGGGCGTCGAGGCCCAGGGCGTCGGCCAGGCGCTTGGCCGGGTCGATGGTCACCACGCAGGCCCTCCGGCCCCGGTCGGCGGCCGCCACGGCCACCGCCGCCGCCGCGGTGGTCTTGCCCACGCCGCCCGACCCGCAGCAGACGATGATCGACCGCTCGGCGGCGATCTCGTCGAGGGAGGCCACCGGCCCTGTCTACAGCAGGGCTCTGCCTCCTCCGGACGGGCGACCGGCGCCAGGATCCGCACGGAGGGTGTCGGCCACCCCCAGATCAGGCCGCCGGGAAGGTCTCAGCTGGCGGGCTCGGCCGGCCGGAGGGCGGCGGCGGCCTCCTCCAGGGTGTCGGCCACGGTGACGATGCGGTCGAAGCCGGTGGTGCGCAGCAGCCGGACGAGGGTGGGCCGGTTGCAGCAGACGCTGACGTCGCCGCCCAGCTCGCGGGCCCGGCGGATGCCGCCGATCAGGGCGCCGAGGCCGGCCGAGTCGACGAACGGCACGCTGGACATGTCGATGATCAGTCGTGGCGTGGAGGCCAGCTCGGCCAGCGCCTGACGGAACTGGCTGACCGTGAAGGCGTCCAGCTCTCCCACCGGCCGGCAGACCTTGAAGCCGTTGACCTCGTCGAGCTGGATATCGAGCACGGCGAGGATGGTACCCGTGGACCTGCCGCCGCTACCCTGGGCTCGTGCCGGACGTCCTCGTCGCCAGTGATGCCGAGTGGGTGTACCAGGAGGTCCTCCAGGTGCTGCGGGGCCCCGACCTCGCCGTCCGCTGGGTCCGATCCGGTCCTGAGGCCATCGCTGCGGTGACCGAGCGCACCCCCGACCTGGCCGTCCTCGACCTCCAGATCGGCAACATGGGGGCCATGGCCATCAGCCTCGAGCTGCACCTCGAGGAGGGCATGGGCCGCCTCCCCCACGTCCCCATCCTGATCCTGCTCGACCGCCGGCCCGACGTCTTCCTGGCCCGCCGCAGCGGCGCCCAGGGCTTCGTGGTCAAGCCGCTCGACCCGATCCGCCTCCGCAAGGCCGTCACCGCCCTCCTCGCCGGCGGCACCTACGAGGACGAAAGCTACAAGCCGCCCACGGTCCTGCCCGCCTGAGGTGTAACGTCAGTCCGCCCCCGCCACCGGGGCCTTCACAACGGGGTGTGGCGCAGTTTGGCAGCGCGCTGCGTTCGGGACGCAGAGGTCCCGGGTTCAAATCCCGGCACCCCGACCACAGGAGATGCACAAACCGCAGGTCAGGGGCCCTTTCGGGGGCCTCTCGATTTGTCCGGGGTTGACCGTGACAACCCCCTGCGTGCCACTCCATCTGGCACGGGAGTGGCACGCGTGTGGCACGGGAGTGACCGCCAGTGACCACGACGATCCGCCGTGCCGCGGGCTGCTTGATCGGAGGGCGCACCGATGGCCGGTCCTCTACCTCAGGTGGCCCTCAACACGTTCGAGGAGGGCAGTCGGGAACGGGTGCTCGATCCATTGCTGCTTGTAACCCTTCTCCCCCCACTCGTCGAGCACCGCCCGAAGCCCGACGGCGAAGCTCTGGGCCATCTCATTCAGGGACGTCCGTGCTTCGAAGACGACAGTCCCCTCGGCGTCTGGCTGAGGAGGCCAGGAGTCAGGAAAGGCCAGGACCTTCAGCGTCACATCGTCGGCCTCCCGCCGGAAGAGCCAGCGGTACTCCCCGGGCTCCTGCTCCCAAGAGGCGGTGGCCGCAATATCACCGTCCTGAAGTTGTGCGAGCGCAAGGAGCAGCTCCCCCACGGTGTCGGAAAGATACGAGGCCGACAGCTCGGTCCAGTCGTCTCCATGTGCCAGACGTGCATCGGCCCAGCCAGACCCGGTCAGGCGGTAAGAGAACTCCACCAGCGCAGATTGCCCGCTCTCGAGCAGCCCGGTCACATTCGGTCCCGAACCGGGAGAAGTCCCGGTGGAGGTTCCCCTTACGGGATGCACCGCTTGCGACAGCGGACTGCGGATGCACAGCAGCGACGGTGCTATCGCCGTCAGAGCTCGATGCTGGCGGCATCGACGATTCGGGTGGTGTAGCGGCCGAGGTCGGGATGGGCGGCCTCGGCGGCCTCGTTGACGTCTCGGAGCACTCGAGGCTGACGGCGGTCACCGATCCATCGTCGTGTCGGGCGGTGAGTTGCCAGCGGTCACCGTTGGCCACCCACGCTCCGGTGGTGGTCACGAGCTGGCGGTTGTTGCGGAGAGTCATGATGTCGTCGCCGACGCCGACCACCTGGCCCCGGGCCGCGGGGAGGCCGTCAGCTTCGACGAGGCCGGCGGCCACGAGGTGAGCTCGGGCCAGCATGGCGAGCTGGTCGACGGTGTCGTGGTCGCCGGCCAACACGAGCCTCCCACGGCTGGCTGAAGCGGCGGATGGTGTCGAGCTCGGCGGCATGGGTGTCGTGCGCCAGGAGGCGGAACAGGCCCCCTGGGCCGACCGGTCCCAGCTGGCGGGGATCGCCCACCAACGCCACCTTCGCCCCAGACTCCACGGCCTGACCGACCAGGCGGGCCACATCGGGGGTCGACGCCATGCCCGCCTCATCGACGAAGACGACCTCACCAGCGGCGAGGCGGTCGGCCGTGTGGATGTGGCGGGCGATCGTGTCAGCCGGCATGCCGGCCTGCTCGTTGAGGACCCGGGCGGCAGACGCCGACACGGTCAAGCCGCGGACCGGGTGGCCAGCCTCGGTGAAGGCGGCGGCGGCGGCCAGGGACCGGCTCTTGCCGGCGCCGGCCGGACCGACCAGGCACACCACCTGCTCGCCGCCCGCGCACAGGCGGACCACCGCCCGGGCCTGATCGGCCCCCAACCCGGCCGCCTCGGCGTGCATCCGGGCCTGGCCGGCGGCGACCACAGCGACGCCGGCGGTCCCCTGGCTGTATCCATACGCCGCCGGGCCGGTTGTCGCCGGTGGCGGTTCGGCCGTGCGGGGCGGGACCGTGTGCGGCGCGACCGTGCGCGGTTGAGCGATGGGGGAAGGCTGGTCAGGCGATGCCCGTGAGGTGGATGGAGATGCCGAGGTCCGCTGCGGTGGTGGCGAGCCGGTCGCCGATGTTGCGGGGACTGCCGAACCACAGCTGGTGGCCGAATGCGAGGCCGGCGGCGAGGGTCTCGACGATGAGCAACCCGCCGGTGTGGTATCGGGCGCCGATGGCGGCGGCCTCGTCGAGCAGTGGCCGGGGGTCGAGGACTTGGAGTACCTCGGGATGCGGGTGGCGTAGGCTGTCACGGCCCGTCGGGCTGAGCCGTTCCAGGATGCCGGTGAGTTGGCCGCTGCCTGGATTGTGGATGCGCTGCAGGAGCCGGAAGTACCGGGAGGCGGGCAGGGCGAGGGTGTCGTCGTCGGGGATCCCGGCGGGCCATTCGCCCAGCACGGCGTCGACCGCGAGGTACTCGTCGATCACCAGCACCGCTCACTCTCCTCCGGTGGTGTCAGCCGTCGTCGTTGTCGGTGGGGTGGCCGCCGAGGAGCGGGTCGGCGTCCAGGTCGGCGTCGAGGGCCTCTTGGAAGGCGTCGGCCAGGTCGCCGCGAGTGACCCGACGCAGGAGCTCGCGGTCAGCCTCGGACAGACGCGGGTCCCCCGCTCGGCGCCAGCGCCGACGTTCCTCCAGCAGTTCCTCACCGATGGTCACGGGCTTCATTCTGCCTTGCCCCGCCACGTGTCGTCGCTGCGCCACCTCGAGGGCCGGGACGCCTTCAACGTCGGGGTCGGACCGGCATGGGCGTGGATGCGTCTCGCTCGGAACCAGACTGGCTGCTTCGGTGTGGCACGGGTGTGGCACGCAGGCCGTTCGGGCCGCGGCCCGGTCGGGCATAGTCCCAGGTCAGGGGCCTAGACGACGGCCGGGAGCGCTGCGTTCGGGACGCAGAGGTCCCGGGTTCAAATCCCGGCACCCCGGCCACAACCATGCAGGTCAGCGGTTGGACGGCTGTGCCACGAAGACTTGGGACGATGTTGGGGTGGCGGCCCGACGTGGTTGATTGCCCCCGCCCACGATGGACGGCATGCTTTCGAAGGACGGCAGGGTCCACGTCGCTCGACCGTGGCTGGTGCTCGTCCTTGCGGTGCTCGTCGTCCCCATGACGAATCTGAGCACTGCGGGGGCGGCGGCGGTCCCGCTCTATCCGGACATGAAGACCCTTCCGCCGAGAGCGCTCAAGCTCGTTCGCGCCGACGTCAGCGTGGATGGCAGCGGCGTGATGCACAACCTGCTCCGGTTCAGCAACACGGCCCACAACGCAGGCCAGGGACCGCTCCTGCTCAACGCCGACATCAACCCCACGACCCGGTCCGGTCCCGCCACCCAGCGGGTGATGAACGACGACGGCAGCTTCACCGACCGCTCGGCCGGCTCGTTCTACTGGCACGAGGCTCACGAGCACTACCACTTCGACGACTGGGGCACCTACCAGCTGTGGTCAGTGGACGACTACAACAGCTGGGTCGCCAGTGGGCGCTCGAAAGGCCAGGCCAGGAAGGTCGGAGCCAAGACGACGAGCTGCGTGCTCGACGAGGAGTTCATCGCCAGGCTGCCGGGAACCCCCTATCCTGCTCAGTACTACGGCGGCTGCCTCCCCGTCGCCAGCGGCCAGCTCCGCCAGGTCCTCTCGGTCGGCTGGGGTGACACCTACGACTACTGGCGAGCCGAGCAGTGGATCGATCTCGACCAGGAGACGCTGGCCGACGGGCAGTACGTCCTGCGATCGGTCACCGATCCGAAGAACAAGATCTACGAGAGCCCCAACAAGGCGGACACGACCCGCGAGGGGCAGCTCGACAATGAAGCGATCACCATCTTCGGCATCCAGAGCGGGGCGCTCGTCGACGGAGCAGCCCCCACCGGGACGGTGAGCATCAACCACGTCGATGCCAGCACCCAGAGCACTTCGGTGAGCGTGGACGTCATCGGCCGCGACGACGTCAGCGGCGTCGACCAGCTCCGCCTGTCCAACGACGGGGTGACCTGGGCCACGTTCCCCTACACCTCCGGGGACGGGTCGATCCCCACGACTGTGCTTTGGGACCTGGCGGACGCCCGCTGGGGCGGCACGGCCGTGGGCGGTGATCGGCTGGTCCACGCCCAGACCCGCGACCGGTCGGGAAAGTGGTCCGCGACGTTCACCGACTCGATAAACCTCCTGACGGGACCACCGCCACCAACGTCGGGCTATGGCGGCGTGATCGCCGCCGACGGGCCGGTGTCGCACTGGCGGCTGGGTGAGCTCTCCGGGACCGCGGCCGCGGACTCGATCGGATCCAACGTCGGCACCTACCGCAGCGGCGTGGCCTTGGGCGCCGCGAGCCTGACGTCGGAGACGGGCAATCGGGCTTCGTCCTTCGACGGCGTCGACGACTCGGTCGCCGTGCCCAGCTCCCCCGGGTTGAGCCCGACGGGAGCGGTCACGGTGGAGGCCTGGGCGCGTCTGGCGGTCGTGCCTCCCTCCGGCACCTTCGCCTCGTTGGTGTCGAAGGCCGAGTCGTACTCGCTGCAGATGAACGGGCCTCTGCTCGAGTTCACGACCATGCGGGGCGGCGTCCGGCGGAGGGTGCAGGCCCCGGTGGGCTCGGTTCTTCCGGGGCAGACGGTCCACGTCGTGGGCACCTACGACGGGACCAACCAGCGCCTCTTCGTCAATGGCGCGCAGGTGGCGTCCGGGGCCTTCAGCGGTGCACTTCCGGTCAATGCCAGCCGCGTCGTGCTCGGGTCCTGGGACACCGTCAGCGAGTTCCTGACCGGGACCATCGACGAGGTGGCCATCTACGCCAAGGTCCTCACGCCAGCCCAGGTCACCAACCACCACAACCAGGGCACCGCCACCCCACCGCCGGTCCAGCGCACCCTGACGGTGGCCCGCACCGGCTCCGGATCGGGTTCGGTCACGTCGAGCTTCCCGATCGGGATCAACTGTGGGACGACGTGCAGCGCGCCCCTGCTCGCGGGCACGACCGTCACCCTGACGGCGGTGCCGGGCCCCACCTCGACGTTCGCCGGCTGGAGCGGCGGCGGCTGTACCGGGACGGCGAGCTGCACGACGACCGTGACCGCCGACGTGACCGTCACCGCAGCGTTCGATCCAGTCGCACCTCCACCCCCCTCCTCGGGGTACCGAGCGGCCGTGACCGGCGACGGCCCCGTGTCGTACTGGCGGCTGGGTGAGTCCTCGGGGACCACGGCGGCGGACGAGGTGGCTGCGAACACCGGCACCTACCGCAACGGCGTGGCCCTCGGGGCGACCAGCCTGCTGGCGTCGGACAGCGCCAACCGGGCCGCAGCGTTCGACGGCGTGGACGACTTGGTGGCGGTGCCCAGCTCGACCGGGCTGAGCCCGACCGCCGCGGTGACCGTGGAAGCCTGGGTGCGCCCGACGGCCAAGCCGGTGGCCGGCAGCTTTGCCTCGGTGGCGTCGAAGGCCGAGGCCTACTCGCTGCAGTTCAACGGCCCGCAGCTCGAGTTCACCACCATCGGTGGTGCGACCCGCCGCCGGGTCCAGGCCCCAGCCTCCGCGGTGGTCGCAGGGCAGACGTACCACGTCGTCGGTACCTACGACGGCTTCACCCAACGCCTCTACGTCAACGGCGTGCAGGTGGCATCGGCCGGCTTCTCAGGGGCGATGAACGCCAACACCCGCCCTGTGGTCCTGGGCTCGTGGGACACCACCAGCGAGTTCCTGAAGGGGACCATCGACGACGTCGCCGTCTACGCCAAAGCCCTCACCCCGGCCCAGATCGCCAACCACCAGAGCCTGGGAAGGGCGACGTAGCTCCTCGGACACGTCGATCGGCGCGGTGAAAAAAGTTTCACGAGAGGGTTGACAGCCGCCCCGCCGGGTGGTTCACTCAACTTGACCACCTTCGTGGGGTCCCGCGGGTGCTCAAGGTGAGCGCAGGTTCTGCCGACTACTTCGGCTATGATCTTCCGCTCTCTTCCAAAGATCCTGAAGCGTGCTGTCGCCCTCCCGCTCGTTCTGGGGGGTGTCGCCGTTCCCTTCTTCCTCGGCGGACCTGCGGCGAAGGCAGCAACCTTGCCGGTCGGGTCGAGTGGGGGTGCGAACCTGGTCTTCAGCGAGGAGTTCGACGGAGCCGCACTGAACACGAGCCGGTGGCACACGTGCTCGTGGTGGGCGACCTCCACGTGCTCGATCGAGACCAACAACGAGCTGGAGCTCTACACCAAGAACAACGTGTCGGTGGCGAACGGCATGCTCAAGCTGCAGGCGCGCCGCGAGAACGCCGTAGCGTGGAACGGCAAGACCTACAACTACACCTCCGGGATGGTGAGCACGGGCGGACGCAGCGGCGAGATCGCCCCCGGCTTCACGTTCAAGTACGGCTACATGGAGTCTCGGGTCAAGATCCCGGCTGGCAAGGGCCTCTGGCCGGCGTTCTGGACCCTCCCCGCCGACTACTCCTGGCCTCCTGAGATCGACGTCATGGAGATCATCGGCGACAAGCCCAACGTGCAAGAGATGCACTACCACTACATCGACGCCAGCGGAGCCCAGCGCAGCGCCGGCAAGAACTGGGCGGGCCCGGACTTCTCCCAGGACTGGCACACCTTCGGGGTCGACTGGCAGCCCGGCTCCCTCGTCTGGTACGTCGACGGTGTCGAGCGCTGGCGCTTCACCGATGCCGCCGTCACCAGCAAGCCCGCCTATCTCCTCTTGAACCTCGCGGTGGGGGGCAACTGGCCGGGATCACCCGACGCATCGACCCCCTTCCCGAGCGACTACCTGGTCGACTACGTCCGGGTCTGGGACCGCTTCGGCACCCCGGGCTCCACTCCGACGACGACTCCGACCACCACGCCGCCGACCACCACGCCTCCGTCGACGACCCCGCCGCCGCCGCCGCCCTCGTCGGGGTACGCCGGGGGAGTCGCCGGCGACGGCCCGGTCTCGTACTGGCGGCTGGGTGACGCTACGGGCGCCTCGGCGGCGGACTCGATCGGGACGAACCCCGGCAGCTACCGCAACGGGGTCACGACGGGTAGGCCCAGCCTGCTGTCCTCCGACAGCGCCAACCCGGCAGCGTTGTTCGACGGCGTGAACGACTCGGTGTCCGTGCCCAGCTCATCGGGGCTGGCGCCGACCGGGGCCGTGACCGTGGAAGCCTGGGTGCGCCCGACGGCCCTGCCGACGGCAGGCAGCTTTGCCTCGGTGGCGTCGAAGGGCGAGTCGTACGCGCTGCAGTTCAACGGCCCGCAGCTCGAGTTCACCACCATCCAGGGCGCCACCCGCCGCCGGGTCCAAGCCGCGCCGGGCGCGGTCGTCGCCGGGCAGACCTACCACGTGGTGGGCACGTACGACGGGACCACCCAGCGCTTGTACGTCAACGGCGCTCAGGTGGCGTCGGCCCCCTTCTCGGGACCGCTGAACGCCAACAACGCCAGCGTCGTGATGGGATCGTGGGACACCACCAGCGAGTTCGCCTCCGCGACCATCGACGATGTGGCGGTGTACGCCAAGGCTCTGACTGCGGCCCAGGTCACCAACCACTACAACCTGGGCAGCGCCGCGGCACCGCCGGCCCAGCGCGCCCTCACCGTGAGCCGGAGCGGCAGCGGGTCCGGATCCGTCGCCTCCAGCCCGGGCGGGATCAGCTGCGGGACGACGTGCAGCACCTCCGTGGCGAGCGGGACCACCGTCTCCCTCACCGCCTCGCCCGTGTCGGGCTCAACGTTCGCCGGCTGGAGCGGTGGCGGCTGCACCGGGACGGCAGGCTGCACGACGACGGTGACCGCCGACACTTCCGTGACCGCGACGTTCCAGCCGGCGGCGCCCCCGGCCTATGGGGCGGTGGTGGCCGGTGACGACCCCGTGTCGTACTGGCGGCTGGGTGAGTCCTGGGGGAGCTCCGCTTGGGACTCGGCGGCCGGGAACACCGGCACCTACCGCAACGGCGTGGTCCTCGGGGCGCCCAGCCTGCTGGCGTCGGACAGCGCCAACCGGGCCGCGTCGTTCGACGGCGTGAACGACTCGGTGGCGGTGCCCAGCTCGACCGGGCTGAGCCCGACCGCCGCGGTGACCATGGAAGCCTGGGTGCGCCCGACGGCCAAGCCGGCGGCCGGCAGCTTTGCCTCGGTGGCGTCGAAGGCCGAGTCGTACTCACTGCAGTTCAACGGCCCGAAGCTCGAGTTCACCACCATGCAGGGCACGACCCGCCGCCGGGTCCAGGCCCCAGCCTCCGCTGTGGTCGCAGGGCAGACCTACCACATCGTCGGTACCTACGACGGCTTCACCCAACGCCTCTACGTCAACGGCGTGCAGGTGGCATCGGGCGGCTTCTCAGGGCCGATGAACGCCAACACCCGCCCTGTGGTCCTGGGCTCGTGGGACACCACCAGCGAGTTCCTGAGGGCGACCATCGACGACGTCGCCGTCTACGCCAAAGCCCTCACCCCGGCCCAGATCGCCAACCACTACAGCCGGGGCCGCGCTTGAGGTAAGCCCCCGCCACGACTCCGCCTTTAGGACCTTCGCCCGCCCGGCCAAGGTCCTAAAGGCGCGTGAGCGCCACGGTGGTGGGTGGTGGAGAATGGGCCGTTGCCCGAGCTCGATCGTTCCGTTGCCGCCCTGATCGTCAAGGTCGGCCGCTACCCGCTGCATCACGGTGGCGTCGGCGCCATCCGGTCACTGGGCCGGCTCGGCGTGCCCGTGCACGCCATCACCGAGGATCGCTTCACGCCGGCCGCGCTCTCCCGGTACCTGAGGAGACGCTTCGTGTGGCCGACCACCGGAGCCGAGGACCCGCAGGAGCTCGTCGCAGGCCTGCTTGACATCGGCCGCTCCTTGGGCGGCCATACCGTGGCCCTGCCCACTGACGACGAAGCGGCGGTGCTCCTCGCCGAGCACGCACCGGCCCTGGCCGAGTTCTTCGTACTCCCGAAGGTTCCGCCCGACCTGCCCCGAATGCTCGCCGACAAGTTCGCTCTCTACCAGCTGTGCCTCGCCCACGGTGTCCCGGCCCCGGCCTCAGCCAGGCCCGCCTCGCTCGAGGAGCTGCTGCGCGTCGCCGAGGAGATCGGTTACCCGGTCGTCCTGAAGAACGCTGAGCCGTGGGCGCGGCTTCGGGAGCCGGCCGTGTCGGCCACCACGGTGGTCGCTTCCGGAGCGGAGATGCGTTCGCTGTCCGGCGCATGGTCGACGATGCCGCGTGTCCTCGTGCAGGAGTACCTGCCCGATGGTGTCGGGGTGGAGGACTGGATCGCGCAGGCCTACTGCGACACCACGTCCGGGAGCATCCTGGTGTTCACCGGGGTCAAGACGCGCTCGTGGCCACCCCGCGCTGGTGTCACGACCCGTGCCTACGCCGTGGCCAACGAGGAGCTGGCCGAGATGACGGCTGTCCTGTGCCGGCGCATCGGGTATCGCGGCATCCTCGACCTCGACTGGCGCCTCGACCCCGTCGAGGGGCGCTACCTGCTGCTCGACTTCAACCCCCGGGTTGGTGCTCAGTTTCGGCTCTTCGAGACGGATGCGGGGGTCGACCTGGTGCGGGCCATGCACCTGGATCTCACCGGCCGCCCGGTCCCGCCGGGGCGACAGGTCGACGGACGCAGCGTGCGGGTGGAGAACCTCGACCTTCCGGCGGCCTGGGCCTACGGGCGGCAGAGCTGGCAGCGGCCGCCTCGCGTGCCGAAGGGAGCGACCGAGCTGGCCTGGCTGGCCACCGACGACCCGCTCCCAGCCCTAGCAGCTGCGATCCGCTCCGCTGCTCCCGCCGCTGGCCTGCTGGCCGAAACCTGGCGCGGTGGCGTGGACCGCTACCGGCTCAGGAAGCGATAGATGACCGCGTCGTCGTTTCGGTAGAACAGCTCCCAATCGGTCGTTGACGCGAGGGCTCGGTCCAGGCGGGCCAGAGCGTCTCGGGGCATCAGTCCCAGGACCTCGACGTAGGTCTGCTGGTCGGCACTCAACAACAAGAAGATGTCCCCCGACGTGGCCTCGGTGTGCTCCCGGTACAGGCTCGACAGCGCGGGAAGATCCGCGGGCCCGAGCTGGTGGTTCTGGAACGCCTCGACGGTGCTCAGAACCGGCGGCGTGGATCCGCTCATGAACTCCACATACCGGGGTCCCATCCTCGCCGGGACGTTGGGCGAGACCAGGCCAAGGATGCTGCCGGGCCGGGCGTGATCGTAGAAGTACTGGTTCGCCGCCACGGCGCCCGGCCGGACGCGATAGAGCTCGACCGAGCCGAAGAAGGCGGACATGAACAACAGGACCACGACGGAGAGCGACAGGCCGACGACGAGGGCCGATGCCGGTTGGCGCCTTGGGCCCTCAGACGCCGAAGGCACCAGCGCGGAGGCGGCCAGCACCGCGGTCCAGGGAAGGGAGAAGAGATAGATCCGGAAGATGGCCTCGCCGCCATAGTTCTGGCCTAAGGCCAAGAGCGCGGGCGAGCAGCCGAGGAAGAGCAGCAGGAGGACGGGAAGCCCCTTTCGGAGCCTGCGAACCGCCCCCAGGGCGGCGAGACCCCAGAGGCCGAGGATGAGGATGGGTGAGCCAAGGGCTGTGATGCGCCGGCCGGGCATGGGGTTGGCGGTGTTGAACCCGACGCTGTGGGCGTTGTCGAACGGGTTGGTCAGTGAGCCGAGGATGTTGCGAAGGCTGAACGGATCCGCCGTCAGGTGTCCGTCGCCCCTGAGGTAGGCGAGGTGCAGCGCCATGTACCCCAGCGTGATCGCCGTCATCACCACCAAAGCCCAGCGGGGCCGAACCATGCCGGAGGCCATCAGCAGGCCCAGGCCGAGAAGGAGGAAGAAGGGTGAGAGCTGATGACTGACGACCACCACGGCGTGGATGCTGAAGAGCGCCCCCAGGACGAACCAGCGGGGCCAACCCGTCAGTGGCGGGGGCGCGCCGGGATCAGGACTCGATGCCTGGGGCGTGCCCGCCCGGAGGACTCGCCGGGCCACTCCACAGGCGGCGCGGACCAGCGCTGCGGAACGGTCCACCCGCAGCCACCTCAGGACGATGCCGTACGCGGCGAGGGTCAGACCGAAGGCCAGCGCCTGGGGCGCGAAGTAGTCCTGTCCGACCCAGTTGGCGGCCACGAACAGGAAGACCGCCAGCCAGCGGACACGGCGGGTCAGAGGCAGTGACCACAGGACGAACGCCAGCTCGAGGCAGAAGAACAGGTTGAAGTAGATCGGTGCCCACTTGGCGAAGGCGAGAGGGCTGCCGACGCCGGCGATCTCGGTGAACCACGCAGCGACGGCAAAGAACCCAGGCCAGTTCTGGTATATGTCCACCGAGGCGTCGAGCTGACCATGAAGGTTGATGTGCCCGACCACGCCGACGTGCTTGTAGACCCACGGGTAGTTCGCCTCGGGGAAGAGCATCGGAACCGTCCCGTGCAGAACGAGCACCAAGGCCACGACGTGAAGGGCCAGGCGCACCGACGAGGGCTCGTGGTCGCTCAGGGCGATCGCGAACGAGGCAATGAGCAGTCCGAGGGCGACGAAGAAGGCGAGCGGCAGCGCCGGGAAGAGCCCCCAGTCGTTCATGGCGTCGATGTTCACGAAGTGGAGGGAAGCCAGCCACGTGGCCAACGCCGAGGGAAGGAGCACGTCGGAGACGCGCAGCCGGCGCGCGCCCACCCGCATCCGCACCTGCTCGGTGGCCCGCCCGTGCATCAGAGCGTCCCGCGCCGGTGCGAACGCGCTCGGGGTGTCGACCCCCGGAAGTAGGCGAGCGGCCCAGCGGCCATGCCCAGGGCCTCGACGAGGATGAGGCCCGTCGGCGCCCGCCCGTTGATGGCGCCCGGGCTCCACATCCGCAGCATCTGGCGGCCGCCTTCCGGCACCCGCTGCAGGATCTCCCTGGTCGTGGCCGAGTCGAGCAGGTGCTTGGTGAGGAAGGCGGTGAGCCCCTCGCCGTAGGTGAACAGCTGCCTCCGAAGCGCACGCGGATCGGCCCGGTGGAAGTGCCACACGACGGCCGACGGCTCGTAGACGATCGATCGGCCCGCCCGCAGGATCCGAACGAAGGCGTCGAGCTCCTCGCCGCCACCCGCCGGTGAGCCGGCGCCGAGGGCTTCGTCGAAGCCGCCGAGGCTCTTCATCAGGTCGCCGTCCAGGGCGAAGTTGGCGCCGGTGCCGAACAAGCCCGCGCTGTAGGGGAACAGGGATGACAAGCAGTCTCGACTGGCCAAGCTGTAAACGCGGGAGTCGGTCCGGCGGCTCCACGAGAAGCGGCGGTCGAAGTACTCCTGGGCGGGATGGTCGAGCTCGGCCGGCGGCACCAGGCCCGTCAAGCATCCAGCCCTCTGGTCGCGAGCGAAGCCGGCAGCGATGCCCTGCAGCCACCCCGGATCGACCTGCACGTCGTCGTCGGTGAACGCCACCCAGCGGGCGGTAGCCTCGGCCATCCCGCGGTTCCGAGCCCTCGAGAGCCCGGGCACCGTCTCACGCACATACCGGAACCGGGCGTCGTCGCCGACGGTGCGGGTGAAGCAGCTCCGGGATGCCTCGGTGGAAGGGGCGTTGTCCACGACCACCACCTCGAAGGGCCCGTACTCCAGCTTCTGGAGCTGATCCAGGCACCGGGCCAGCATCTCCGGCCGGTCCCTCGTGCACACGACCACGCTCAGCTCGGGTGTGGACCGGGGCCGAGGCCGTTCGCTGCAGCCATCCCACACCTCCTGCATGGTCCATGCCCCCTGGTCGTGGGGGGGGAGCCCATCGGCCTCGAGGTGGCACGCGAGGGAGCGACCCAGTTGGGCGCGGACCGCCGCAGCCACGGCAGGACCGGTGAGCTCCTGCCCTGCGGTCAACGGAAGCGAGACGAAGCCCAGGACCCGGCTGTGAAGGCGGACGAGCAGCCGTGCACCGACGTCGTCCCGGCGTCGTTCACGTGAGGCGCCGGAGGGCAGGAACGACCGACCGATCTCGACCTGGCCGACCCACACGGGTCCGGACCGCCTTCTCATCGCGTTTCCCAAAGCAGACGAGGGGCCGGAGGTCGGGCGAAGCGCACGACCAGCGCCAGCAGGCTCAGCACCCCGAGCGCTCCCAGAACGAACGAGGGGCGCCAGAGGTGCAGCCACAGCACGGTCTGAGAAGCAATGGTGCAGATCGTGAGGCTGAGGGCCACGGCCATGGCGATCCTGGACAACCCCTCGACCAGGGGCACGCGCTCGACGATGCCCACTCGGATTCCCCCCGGCAGGCTGACTGCGGCGGTGGGGTCGGTCAGGCTCACGCGCCGCAGCGGGGGAAGGAGGCCGAGCAGCACCCATCCGGGAACGAAGCTGACGAACGCGAGAGCCAAGAGGACGCGTGCCGGGCTCGTGACGCCCAGGCCCACGAGGGTCAGCAGCGCCGCGGTGACCACGGCGGAGCCGAGGTCGAAGGGGTCGGCAGAGCGGAGGGCGGCGAGGTCAAGGGGCGGCCGCGAGGCCCTGACCAGGTACGCGGCCAGGGCATTGGCGCCGAGGAGTACCGCGGCAACGACGGCCAGCGCGGTCACGGTCACGGCCGTATGACTTCCCTGCAGGCACGCCACAAGGCAGGGGCGACCACCGCGGCCACGACGGACTGGGCGATGAGCCACGCCAGTCCGACACCGTTCAGTCCGAGCCAGCCCATGCCGATGATAGCGCCGGAGGTAGCCAGCACGACGACGGCGGCTTCCACCGCCAGGACTCGGCCGACGTTCGCCCGAACCCGTTCCACGCTGAGGTAGAGGGACACGATCGCCTGGGGTACCGCCGCGATCAGCAGCAGGCGCAGCAACGTCGTCCCTCGATCCTCGTAGGACGAACCGAAGGGGCGCAACAGCAAACTCGCTCCGATGACGAGCACGGCGACGCCCGGCACCGCGAGCTTGGCGTAGCGCAGGACGCTGCGCCGAGCCAGTGACGCCAGCGCCGCCTCATGGCGTGCTCCCTCTACCACGAGCGAGGTGCTCATGCTCTCGGCCACTGCTCGCACAGCACCCGCGATCACGAACGCTATGTAGAAGTAGGCGTTGGCCTCTTGGCCCAGCACGGCCACCACGAGCAGCGGAACCAGCGAGGTGTAGCCCTGAGAGAGCAAGGAGGCGGCGTAGTCGACAGCGAGGAACTTCGTCACACGGGGCCGGTCCGCTAGGGGTAGCACAGTTGCCCGCCGGTCATCGCCTTGGCCGGGCCGGGCCGGAAGGACCTTCCAGAAGATGAGGCCGTTGACCGGAAACAGCATGACGGCCATGGCCAGGAGCCAGGCGACGAAGATCCCGCGGTCGGCCACACCATGGGCCAGCAACACCATCGCCCCGATCTTGAGCACTCCGAAGAGACCGTTCTCGATCGGGATGGCGACCGCCCAGCGCGCAGCGGCGAGGACCGCGTCCTGGAGGGCGAAGACGTTCCAGAGGACGACGGCTACCACCAGCGCCAACGCCAACAGCGGCTCGCGGCCCAGGAAGGCGAAGCCGCCCGACACCCGTGGGGCCACGACCGCAAAGCCGGCCGTCACGATCAACGCCACCCCGGCCGTCACCCCGTACACGGCCGCGACAGGCCGCCAGCGCCGGTCGGTGACCTGGGGCAACAAGCGCGAGATCCCCATCGCCAGGTTCAGCTGCGAGACCACCGACAGCAGCATCATGGCCGAGATGAGGGCGGCGCTCTCCCCGAGCTGACGCGGGGAGTAGGCGCGACTGGCGACGGCCCAGAAGATCATTCCGAGAACCGAGGTGATCCCGGTGTTGACCATCAGGGCAGACGCGGTGGCCGCCAACGGGTCGAGGCGAGGCCGGCGACGGGCGGCGACCGTCGCCGAGGGCCGCCTTGCCCCGTCGGCGTCCAGCACCAAGGTGTCGGACGACGTCATGAGGAGGCCCGGCTCTTCACGTACGCCACAGGCCCGTAGGCCAGGCCCTGGAGCTCGGCCAGGATGAGCGCAGGCGGATAGGTCCCTGACCGGGAGGCGTTCTTCGGCGAGCTCGAGCTGAGGAGGTGGACGGTGCCAGTGGGGACGCGGGCCAGGAGGGCGCCGGCGGTCGACCAGCTCGTCAGCAGGTGCTTGGTGAGCATGGCTCCGAGGCCCACGCCGTAGTCGCGAACCTTCTGGTGGACCTGATCCATCTCCCGGAGATGGGCATGGCGGACGATGGCGCCGGGCTCGTAGGTGATCCGGTAGCCCCGCTGCACGCAGGTGACGTAGATGTCGATGTCCTCGCCGCCGCGCGACGGGGTGCCGGTGCCCAGGACCCCGTCGAAGCCCCCCAGATCGGCCAGGGCACAGGCCCGGAAGGCGGCATTCGCCCCCGAGCCGAACACGCCGACCGTGTAGGGGTAGAGGGGGCTGTCGAGGCGGTGCTCCCCGCAGTCCCAGACCCGGTGCTCGAATCCCTTCGTGTAGCCGCCGAACTCCTCGAGCAGGCGCTGGGCGCCTGTCTCCAGCTCGAGTGGCAGGATCAGACCGGTGACGCACGCAACCCGAGGGTGGTCGAACCCTGCGACGAGGCAGGCCAGCCAGTCGACATCGATCTCCACGTCGTCATCGGTGAAGGCCACGATCTCGCCTCGGGCTGCGGATGCCCCTCGGTTGCGGGCATGGGACAGACCCGGTCGGGGTTCGGCGACACACCGCAGGCTCGGCTCATCCGGGAAGGCAGCTCGGAGAGCGGCCGGGACCCCCGAGGTGGCGGGCCGGTTGTCCACCACGACGATCTCGAAGCGGGGATAGGTCTGGGCCAGCGCGCCGCTGACCGTATCGACCAAGCGGCTGCCCTGACCCCCGCAGGTCGTTATGACGACCGTGGCCAACGGGGGAGGTGCGTCGCCGAGCGCCGAGCGCCACGAGCACGGCTGCTGCCCAGGGTGCTCCAGCCCGTTCGCCGTGAGCTTCTCCGGGACCGGAAGGTGGTCCTGCCGGCAGTGGTCCCGGATGGCTCCGGCCATCTCGGCCCAGATGGCGTCGGCCACCAGCGCAGCGTCCAACCCCTCGCCCCGGAGCCCGGCGGTGACCGTCCCCAGCGGTCGGCCGTGGAGTCGCACCAGGATCCGCAGCTCGCCGTAGGTGCCACCGAGGACGGGTCTCAGCGGTAGGACGTCCTCCAAGGGCCGCCCCAGCTCGATGTCGAGGAGCCGGACGGGGCTGAAGGCGGAGCCGGCATCACGCCGAAGTCGCACGACTGCCCACCGACCCGTCGGTCCACGACTGAGCGGGCACCACAGAAGCACGGGCCCGCCGCGCCGTCCTCCACACCTTGGTTCGCAGGAGATCGCGTGAGCTGGCCGTCGGAGCCCCCGCTCCTTGAAGCAGGTTGTCGATGTCGTCGCAGGTGGTGGTGGAACCCACGATCAGGCGGGCGAGGAGCCAGCGGTTGACCAGCGCATGGCTGAACGCGTTTCGGACGCCGCAGGCGCTGCGGAAGCCGCACCTGCGCACCTCCTGCTGCAGCCACCTGGAGGCGTAGCCGTGCGGATAGGCGAAGCTGTGCACAGCGTGGCCGAGGGCGTCCTCCAGCAGCTCCTTGCTGTGCCTGATCTCTGCGGAGGCGGATGCCCTGGACAGCACGTCGAGCTCGGGATGGCTGTGCGTGTGGGATCCGATCTCGATGCCGGCCGCCTCGAGATCGGTCAGGCATTCCCAGGGAAGCATCGGGCCAGGTGGCTGGGTGATCGACCCTCCGGGGCATCCAGGCAGGAGCCCCGTCGTGGCGAAGACCGTGGCCGGCAGCCCCCGCTCGCGCAGGAGCGGGGCCGCAATGGTCAGGTTGTCGAAATAGCCGTCGTCGAACGTGACGAGCACAGTCCCCGGTGAAGGTTGCACCCCGCCATCGAGGACGTCAACCAGCTCTGAGACTGTGAGCGCCGTGCAGCTGCGGGCGACGATCAGGTCGAGGTGGCGGGCGAGCTCGACCGGTCGAACCGCATAGGGAGCGATCCCCGGCTCCGGGGCGTCGGTGACGGTGTGGTAGTTCAGGATGGGGATCCGCGATGAGGGAAACGCCGCTGCGCTCATGCCGCAGCCACCAGCGGGGTCTCCAAGGGCGAGCCGGCCGCCGCGCTCATCCTGCCTCGCACGTAGCCCGCTGTCGTGAGCGTGAGACCGGCCACGATGGCCAGCGCCCGCAGGCCGGCGGCAGGCTCTCCTCGCACCGCGTCGCGCATCGCCGAGGCCACACCCCGCGGAAGGACCTTCAGCACGTACGAGCGCTCAGAGGCGAGGGCCTGGCCGCTTCCCATCCGAGCGGCGACCTGGGCCTTGGAGAGCCCCTCGGCAAAGCACCGCGCCCGGAAGTACCGCCACGACAGGCGAGCGGTGGGCACGGTGTGCTGAACCTCGGCCGCCGGCTCGTACACCACCTGCGAGTCCGGCCACCGCTGGGCGATGCGGATGTAGAGGTCGGTCTCCTCGCAGCCGAGGGGGCGGGAGCCGACCCGACCGATGCCTTCGGAGAAGCCGCCGACCCCGACCACGGCCTCTCGCCGGGCTGACATGTTGGCGCCGATGAGGTTCCGGACGACGGCCTGACCGGTGGGGAGGCCGAGATAGGAGCACCCGACCACCCAGTCGAACTCGATCGGCCACCATCCCGGCCGCGGACCGGCGAGCGCCGGGATCGCCGCCCCGCCACAGGCCACGACGCCCGGCTCCTGGTACGGCGCGAGCAGCTGCCCCATCCACGACGGGTCGGCTTCTGCGTCGTCGTCGAGGAACGCGAGGATCTCGGATCGGGCGGCGCACACGCCGCTGTTCCTCGCCCCGGACAGCCCGCGCGCTCCACTGTTGGCCAAGACGAGGACCACAGGGCGAACAGCCGGGGTCGCCTCGGCCACGGTCCTCCAGCGGTCCCGAGCCCGGTCGAGCAGCTCAGCGTTGTGGTCGATGACGACGAGAACCTCCTGCACCGGTGCCCGCTGAGCCAGGACCGACTCCACGGCCTTCTGGAGGTCCGACCAACGGCCGAGTGCGTAGGCACAGATGATCACGCTGACGCCTGGGCCCTGGACGGCGAGCGGACGGGGCTCCGGTCCCATCATCGTGGCCTGAGCCATTCGGCCACGATCGTCCGGAACACGCGCACCCCGTCACGTCCGACCCGGAGGTTCGACGTGCCGCTGCGGCGGCAGGCCTCAACGCTTGGCACCTCGATCACCCGAACGGCCGAGTGGGCGAGGCGGATGTTCATCAGCGTTTCGACCTCGAACCCGTTGCAGTCGGCAAGGGGCGGGACGCACCGCGTCCAGAAGGCGTTGTAGCCGTAGCAGAGGTCGCTGTACTTGACGTGCCAGATCCGGTTCACGGCTGTCGTCAGGCAACGGTTCCCGAGGCGGCGAAAGGGGGTTATGTCCTCGCTGCCTCCGCCGGTCATGAAGCGGGTGCCCTTGGCGAAGTCGTACCCGTTGGTGAGAGCGGCGACGAAGCGTGGGATCTCGGCAGGATCGGTCGAGCCGTCGGCGTCCAGCATCACCGAGATCTCGCCTGTCGCCAGCTTGAAGCCACAGGCGAGCGCGTTGCCCTTGCCCTTGCCGTCCTGGTAGATGATCCTGGCGTCGGAGCGCGTCGCGATGGCGACGGCAACGGTGTCGTCGGTGGAGTGCCCGTCCACGATGATGACCTCGCTCACCATCGCCGGCAGCCGCTCGAGCACGTAGCGCAGGTTCTCCGCCTCGTTGAGGGTGGGGATGATCACGCTGATCGTCGGCCGCTTGGGACTCGCAGGCTCGCAGTCCATCTCGGGCGGTGCAAGGCTGATGAGCGGGAAGAGCCCGTCAAGGGTCGCATGCTCGGGCATTCGGAGAGCGGTCATGTGAGGAACCCTGCCGGAGGCCTGCATCAATCGGCCCAACCGATTCCCACCAATCGCCCAACTCAGCTTGAGGACGCCGACCCGGGCGTTGTTGGGGAAACGTTGGCTCGCTGGCCGATCGCCGGTTGAGATGAGGTGGCCATGGTGGGAAGGTGAGCGTCGCCGCCGATCGTCGTCTGGGAGCCATCCTGATCGATGCCAAGGTGCTCGCTAAGCCCTCGCTGGCCGATGCCCTCGACCGGCAGCGCCGAACGGGACATCGCCTTGGCACCGTTCTCGTCGACATGGGGCTGGCCGACGAGAGGACGATCGTCGCCGCGCTAGCGGTCCAACGCGATCTGCCCCCCGGCCACCGGTCCGCCGGGTCCGAGCCGTCTGAGCGGGTCCAGGGACCCGATGACCATGGCCAGCGCATCCTTCAGGCCATCGTGTCGGACGCCGTCCGCGCTGGCGCGTCAGACATCCATCTCGAGCTCGTCCCGGGGCACACCAAACTTCGCTACCGGGTGGACGGCGTGCTCACCGAAGCCGCTTCGCTGCCCTTGCGGTCGGGAGCTGCCGCCGTACGGCGTGCCGAGCACCTGGCTGGAGCGCCGAGAGGCAGCCGACGACCGTTCCACCCGTTCACCATGACCGTCGACGGGTGTGCGCTCCGGGTCATCGTCACGGCATCGGCGACGTTCCAGGGCGAGCGGGTGCGGCTGCGGGTCAGCTCCGAGGAGGCGGCGAGCAGGGCCCGCCTCGATCAGCTGGGAATGCCGTCGGACATCCAAACGTCGTTGACGACGCTCCTGCAGGAGTCGTCGGGGCTGATCATCATCGCCGGACGGCGTGGGAGCGGCCGCACCACGACCGCGTACGCGGCCATGGCGGAGGTGGACACGCCGCAGCGGAGCATCGTCATGCTGCAAAGGTCCGTCCCTTGTGTCCTCCAATCCGTCAGCCAGATCGAGATCGGCAGTCAGCCGATCGGCCCGGCCATCCTGGCTGCGGCTGTGGGCCAGGACGCGGACGGGGTGCTCATCGACGACCTCGAAGGTGCGGGCGCCGAGCGTGCGGCGATCAGGATGGCGCAGCGCGGGATGCTCGTCGTGATGACGCTCACTGCGGTCGACATGGCTGCCACCAGGGCCCACTTCCTCGGCACGAGCGACCGGCGCTCTCTCCTGGACGGCACTCGACACGCGATCGTCCATCAGCGCCTCGAACGCCGGGACCGAACGGACGTCGGGGATGGGCGGATCGTGGCCTTCGAACTCGTCGCCGACGAGGGCATCTACCCTGACGAGGTGTGACCGCCGCCAATCGGAACCGGATACTGGTCGTCGACGACGACGCCGGCGTTCGCGCCCTGTTGAGCCGCTACCTCGAGCTGGAGGGTTTCGAGGTCGCCGTCGCGGCTGACGGTCGGGCCGCGATCGCGGTCCTCGAGGAGCAGGCGCCCGACCTCATGCTTTTGGACCTGGGCCTGGGGTCGGTCGACGGGCTCGACATCCTCACCGAGGCCCGGCAGAAGTGTGACGTGCCGATCATCGTGTTGACCGGCCGCGACGCCGAGGGGGACCGGGTGCTCGGGCTGAAGATGGGGGCCGACGACTACGTCGTCAAGCCCTTCTCGCCAGCCGAGATCTCAGCACGGATATCGTCCGTCCTCCGCAGGACCAAGTCGGCGCCGCTCCCCGGCTTGGACTTCGACGGGCTGTCGATCGATGTGACGACCAGAGAGGTGCAGGTCCGCGGCGAGTTGGTCCCGACGACCGCAAAGCAGTTCGACCTCCTCGTGTTCCTGGCTTCGTCGCCCCGGCAGGTGTTCTCGCGCGACCAGCTGCTCAACCACGTCTGGCAGTCGTCGTCTGAGTGGCAGGACGCCGACACGGTCACCGAGCACGTCCGCCGGCTGCGGCGGCGAATCGAGGAAGACCCCGAGCACCCCCGCTGGATCATCACCGTGTGGGGCGTGGGCTACCGCTTCGAGCCGTAGAGGTGTCCGGGATGACGACGCGAAAGATGCTCCCCCCGCCGGAGGCTGCATCCACCCAGATCCGGCCTCCCGCCCGTTCAACGATCCGTTTGCAGATGGCGAGGCCCATGCCCGCTCCCTCGTAGCCGTCGTCCGGGTTCAGGCGCGTGAACATGTTGAAGACCTCTTCCCGGACCACCGGGTCGATCCCGATCCCGTTGTCGCTGACGGCGATGCACCATCCCCCATCCGTCCTCTCCGCCGCGATGTGGACAACCGGCGCAACACCGGGATGGACGAACGTCACCGCGTTGGCGACCAGGTTGTGGAGGAGCTGGTTGAGATGAATCCGGTCGCCCGTGACCACGGGCAGCGGACCCCAAGTGACCGTCGCTCCGCTCGCGGCAGCTCTGGCCTCGAGTGCGGTGGCGACGTCCTGGACGACCGAGCCGAGATCGACCAGAGCCGGCCCGGGTTCGGCGTCCACCCTGGCGACGGTCAGCAGCCCGTCGATCAGGGTCTCCATCTGGGCTGCGCTCCAGCTGATCCACCGCACGAACTCGAGGCCCTGGTCGCCGAGCCCCTTTCCTTCGACGCGGCTCAGCAACGAGGCAAAGCCGGAGATGACCTGCAGGGGCGACCTCAGGTCGTGGGCGACGACCGAGGCGAACACAGCGAGTTCCTCGTTCGAGCGCATCAGCTCTCGCTCGGTCGCCTCCTTGCTGAGCCGCTCCAGGGTCTCCTCCCGCTTGCGCTCCCTGATCTCGGTGGTCTCGGTGACGAGCATCAGGGCTTCTCCGTCGGCGCCCCACACGAGCACTCGACTCATGGCGACCCAGGCGGCGCGGCGATCATCGGTCCGCAGCCTCAGCTCGACGTGACCTGCCAACGCTCCGTCTTCGAGCACGTGGCGCCTCATGGCGGCGTCCGCGTCTACATCCTCGAGCTGGAGAAGATCTGCGAGCCTGGCCCCCACGAGCTCCTCTCGATCGGCTCGCATGATCCGGCAGAACCGGTCGTTGACGCGGAGCAGCCGGCCGTCGACGGACTCCAGGCTCATGCCGGCCCGCGTCCGGTCGAACAACAGGTCAACGCGGTCCAGCGGGGCGACGCCGGAGTTCATGCGATCTCCCTCCTTGTCGTGCTGCTCTTGCTTCTGTCTAGCCAGCCCCGCCCGCCACGGCCGAGCCGGGATGCCCCCGCGCACCCCGACCTCGGTCGCGCCAGCGCCGCGTGGTGCTATGCGTCCACGGGTTGAGCGGTGAGGTCGATGATCGAGTTGGTGGTGCCGAGCTCGTTGGGCTCATAACCATCAGCCGCCTCGTCGTCGAACCAGCGACCGTCGCTGCTCACGTAGCGGAAGGCATACCGGCGACCCGTGTCGAGCATCGCCGTCGCCTTGCACTTCTTCCCCCGCTTGGTCATCGGCAGCTGGCCAGGGTCCCAGCCGTTGAAGTCGCCGGCGACGCTCAGCTTCTCACCGTTGGCCGGTGCGGGCACGATGAACGTGACCGTCGTCTGCTCGTCACCATTCATGCGTTCACGTTGGATCATGGTGGTCTCCTTGTTGGTTGGGGATCGTTGACAGGCCGAGGCCGGACGGGTGGACCACCGCCGTGCCACTCATGACTCGACCGACCTCCCGGGATGAAACCAAGGTGGCGAAGTTTGGGTCTGCAGAGCGAGAACGTGACCCGTTCTTCGTGCGGCTGGTTGCTCAACCCGCGGGGCTCGATGCTGAACCAACGGGGTCTGACGTGCTGACCCCGGAAAACGACGTTAGCGCACGAACCAAGCCTGCGTGACCGCCAGCCGAGAGCTCCGGTCCGACTCGACAGCCCGGGTAGCGGCCAGCAGCTGCTCCACCGGTGCTGACGCTGCTCAGGTGCGGGGCGCCACCCGGCCGCTCGGTCGTCGCTCCCACACGTCGGGCATGGTCAGCAGCTCGGCGACCGGTGGGGGCAGGGTGCCGGACAGGATGTCGGCCAGAGTGACGGTCTCCAGCACGAGGCGGAGGGCGGCGCGCACCGCCACCCACACCTGCTGGAGGTGCGCGGCCGGGCCCTCGTAGACCATGTCCTCGGGACGCTCGCCGCGCACCTCGGCCAGCGGGCCTTCCAGGGCACGGAAGATGTCGGCCACGGCGATCTCGTCGGCTGGCCGGGCCAGCCGGTAGCCGCCCTGGGGGCCGCGCTGGCTGGTGACGATGGATGCCCGCCGAAGCTCGACCAGGGTGTTCTCGACGAACTTGACGGGCAGCCCCTGGGTGGTGGCCAGTGCCTCGCCCGTCATCGGTGGCCCCGCCGGCGCCGCCGAGGCCAGGCCCAGGAGGACGCGGAGCGCGTAGTCGACCTTGGCGGAGATGTACACGGACGCCATCGTCCCAGACGAAGCGCGCCCCGCGACTCCACAGTGTCCATTACTCTTGTGGAGATGGATGAGCTGCTGGTGGTGTTCCTCGCGGGGTTCGCGGCCTCCTTCGTCGACGGGGCCCTCGGCATGGGCTTCGGTCCGACCTCCGCCAGCATCCTCCTCGGGACCGGGCTGTCACCCGCCGCGGTGTCCACGACCGTCAACCTGGCCAAGGTGGCCACCGGCGTCACCGCCGCCATCGCCCACTGGCGGTTCGACAACATCGACCTGCGCATCGTCCGGCGGCTGGCCATCCCCGGCTCGCTCGGAGCCCTAGTGGGCGTGACCGTGCTGGCTAACGTCGACGGCGACCGGATCAAGCCCCTGCTGAGCGTGCTGCTGATCGTCATGGCGGGGCGGATCCTGCTGCGCTTCAGCCGGTCGCTCCCACCGGCGACCGAGGGCGAGCTCAAGGATGGCAGCGGTCGCCGCTACGAGGACCGGGGGACCGCGGCCGTCGCCGCCGCCGGCGGCGTCACCAACGGCCTGGTCGGGGCGTGGGGCCCGGTGGTGACCCCGTTCCTTCTCCACCGCGGCCTGGCCCCCCGCTATGCCATCGGGTGCGTGAACACCGCCGAGGTGGCCGTGGCCGTCGTCGCCTCTGGCTCCCTGCTGGCCGCCCTCGGCGGAGGCGGCATCGATGTCGCCGTCGTCCTGGCCATGCTGACCGGAGGGGTGCTGGCTGCTCCCCTGGCGGCCTGGGTGATCCGCTACCTGCCCGCCCGCGGCCTCGGGGTCGCCGTCGGCGGCCTTCTCTTCGTGACCAACATCCGCGAGCTGACGTCATCGCCAGACGGCAGAGCGTTCCGCTGGCCCGCCTTCGGGCTGGTTGCCGTGGCCTGCGCATGGGCAGCCCTCAGGCCCCGCCTGCTGGCCCGCCGTCAGCAGGCCGCTGCCTTCTGATCTCGCCGCCCCGTCAGCAGGAGCGTTCAGGGCGGGCCACACACCAAGGCGAGCACCTCGCCGAGGGCAGGTCCGGGTGCCAGATGTGCTCTGGCCGGAATCGGTACCCTCCGGCGATGGACCTCGACGGCTTCCAGCGGGGGATCGGGGAGACCTACCTGGCCCGCGATTCCGAGCGGGGGGTGCCGGCGACGGTGGCGTGGCTGGCCGAGGAGGTGGGCGAGCTGGCCCAGGCCGTGCGCAAGGGGACGGCGGCCCAGCAGCTTCACGAGCTCGGTGACGTGCTGGCGTGGCTGGCATCGCTGGCCAACCAGCTCGACCTGTCGCTGGCCGACGCTGTTACTCGCTACGCCGACGGGTGCCCCCGGTGCGCCGGCCGCCCCTGCGGCTGCTGAGACAGGGAGAGCTCAGCCCAGGCGGCCCTGGGAGACCAGGACCTCGGCGATCTGCACGGCGTTGAGGGCGGCGCCCTTGCGGAGGTTGTCGCCGCTGACGAACAGGGACAGCCGGCCCGGCTGGTCGCCCCCCCGGCGGATGCGGCCGACGTAGCAGGCGTCGCGCCCGGCGGCGAGGAGGGGTGTGGGCACCTCGGCCAGCTCGACGCCGGGGGCGGTGCCCAGCAGCTCGCGCGCCCGCTCGGGGCTCAGGTCGGCGGCCGTCTCGAGGAGAAGGCTGACGGAGTGGCCGGTGAAGACGGGGACCCGCACGCACGTGCAGGTGACCTCGAGGTCAGGGAGGCCCAGGATCCGGCGGCTCTCGTTGCGGAACTTCTTCTCCTCGTCGGTCTCGTCGTCGACGAAGGTGCCGGCGTGGGCCACCACGTTGAAGGCGATCGGCTGGGGGAACACCCGGGGCAGGCCGAGGTCGACGCTGTCGCCGGCCCACGCCAGCTCGCGCGCCTTCTCACCGGCGGCGGCCACCTGGCCGGCCAGCTCGGCCACGGCCTCGATGCCGGCGCCGGAGACGGCCTGGTAGGTGGAGGCGACGATGCGCTGCAGGCCGGCCTCGGCGTGCAGGGGCGCCACCACGGGCATGCAGACCATGGTTGTGCAGTTGGGGTTGGCGATGATCCCCTTCGGGGCGGTCGCGGCGGCCTCGGGGTTGACCTCGGCCACCACCAGCGGCACCTCGGAGTCGGTCCTCCAAGCCGAGGAGTTGTCGATGACGAGCGGCCCCTGGGCGGCGATCACGGGCGCCAGCTGGCGGGACAGGGTGGCCCCGGCGGACATCAGGACCACGTCGAGGCCGGCATAGGAGGCGGACGTGGCCTCCTCGACCAGCACCTCGACGCCCCGGAAAGACACCGCCCGGCCGGCCGAGCGGGCCGAGGCAAAGGCCCGCAGCTCCTCGGTGGGCAGGCCCCGTTCCTCCAGAGTCCTCAGGAGCTGGCCACCGACGAGCCCCGTGGCGCCGACCACACCGATGCGCATGACCCGATCGTACCGGGACCGGTGCGCCGGCCCCACGGTTTGCGCCGGTCGCTCAGCCGGTGGCGGCCTGCCAGGCGGTGTCGCTCTGGAGCAGGTGCAGGGCCTGGGCGAACAGGCGGCGGTTGACCTCGGCCCGCCAGGCCGCCCCCCGCACGATGCGGGGGCCCCAGGACGGGTGCTCGGCCACCAGGGGCCCGACGACCCCGTCCAGCCAGTCCCTGGCGTGGCGGGGGTCGGTGTCGGCGTGCTCGGTGTAGAAGGGCAGGGCGTCGGCCGGGGCACCGAGGCGGGTGAGGGCCTGCACGACCTTGCGGCAGCGGGGGCCGGCCTGCAGCTCGGTCAGGCCGAGGGCGCCCACCAGCTCGGGCTGCAGCCAGCGGTTGGTGGCGAGCAGCCCGTTCAGGGCGGTGCGGTCGAGCGAGGTCTGGGGCAGGTCGTGACGGGGGAGCCGGGGCAGGTCGAGGGCGGCCACCATGGCCTCGTGGAGCACGGTGTGCACGTCCTCGGGCCGTCCACAGCCCATCTCGTCCCAGTAGTTCGCCCCCATCACCACCTTGGCCGGCCCGGCGATGCCGACCTGGCAGGTGGCGACGAGGTCGTCGAAGCCGGCGTCGGGACCACCTTCGAGGGCCAGGAAGCGGCGCAGCTGGTCATCGTCGGCCTCGGTGGCCAGCCAGTCGTAGACCTTGTCGTCGTCGCGGCGGGCGATGCGGCGCAGGGCGGCGGCGGCGTCGGCCGAGCTGGGGCCGGGGCCGTGGGTCCACTGGTCGAGCAGCGCCAGGAACGGCGCCTCCAGCTGCCACTTCAGCCTGGCCACCGCCGGGTGGTTCTGGTGGCGGGCCCGGTCGTCGAGGTCGAAGACGGGAGCGCTCCACAGCTCGTAGATCCCGAGGAGGGCGTCCATGGCGTCGAAGCGGTCCACCGGCTCGGCGTGCGCCAGCTGGTCGAGCAGGGCGACGTCATCCGATCCGAGGGCACGGTCGAGGCGCTCGGCCAGCGTCGGAAGGTTGATGGTGTCGCGTGGCACGAGGCTCCTCGTCATCGGTGGAACGGTTACCTCGAACGGCGAACTTGAAACCGACTCGAAACAAAGACGGTAGGTCACCCTCAGGGCTACGCCCTGGTCGGGGTACGGTGCTGCCCGTGGCGCGAGGGGTACGGTGCTGCCGCTTCGGGCCGATCGACGTCGCCTTCGACGACCGGGTGCTCGTGCCCCGTTCGTGGACGCTGGCCCAGAGCGAGTGGGCGGCCCAGGTGGCGGCCGGCGCCGGCCCGGGGCCGCTGCTCGAGCTGTGCGCCGGGGTCGGACACATCGGCCTGGCGGCGGCGGTCCTGGCCCACCGCGACCTGGTGCAGGTCGAGCTCGACCCCGTGGCCGCGGGCTACGCCCGGGCCAACGCCGAGCGGGCGGGGTGGGGCGACCGGGTCGAGGTGCGGATCGGACGCCTGGAGGATGCGGTCGGGGAGGACGAGCGGTTCCCGCTGGTGATCGCCGATCCGCCGTACCTGCCCACCGGCGAGATCGGGCGCTACCCGCAGGACCCGCTCCTGGCCATCGACGGGGGCGACGACGGGCTGGCGGTCGTGCGGGCCTGCCTGGCGGTGGCGGACCGCCACCTGGAGGGGGGAGGTGCACTCCTCCTCCAGGTCGCCGGTCCCCTGCAGGCCGAGGCCGTGGAGGCGCTCGCCGCTGACGCACGACCGCCGGCCCTCGAGACCGTGGAGACCCGGGCGGTCGACCATGCCCGGGCGATCATGCTGCTCCGCCGCGGCAGCGAACGTTGACGCCGCGCCGAGAGCACGTGGTCTTGTCGGGAGTAGGGCTCCGCTGGGAGACACGTTCCCGGCAGAACCAGGAGTCTCGGCCGAGGCGGTAGCGTCCTTCAGCTGATGGCGGAGGTGGTCTGGCACCAGCACGCGCTGCGGGGCGACCGGTGGGCCGCCATCGGGTCGGCCGGCGGCGCCACCATCTGGCTGACCGGCCTGTCGGGGTCAGGCAAGTCGACGGTGGCCGTCGAGGTCGAGCGGCGCCTGCTGGCCTCCGGCCGGCCCTGCTACCTGCTGGACGGCGACAACCTGCGCCACGGCCTGAACGCCGACCTCGGCTTTGACCGGGCCAGCCGGGAGGAGAACGTGCGCCGGGTGGGCGAGGTGGCCCGCCTGTTCGCCGACGCCGGGCTGGTGGCCCTCGTCCCGGTGATCGCCCCCTACGCCGCGGGGCGGGCTGCGGTGCGGGTCGCCCACGAGGCGGCGGGCCTGCGCCTGATCGAGGTGCACGTGGCCACGTCGCTGGCCCGCTGCGAGGCTCGCGATCCGAAGGGCCTGTACGCCCGGGCCCGGGCCGGCCGGCTGACGGGCATGACCGGGATCGACGACCCCTACGACGAGCCGACGGCGCCCGAGCTGCGCCTGGAGGGCCAGGAGCCGGTCGAGGAGGCGGCGGAGGCCGTCCTGCGCCTCCTGTGACGGCCGGCCCGGCCGCCCACCCGCTCCTCGCCTCCGCCTACGACCTGGTCACCGCGCCCCTTGAGCGCCGGGTGCTGGCCCCGGCCCGGGCCCGGCTGCTGGCCGGCGCCACCGGTCGGGTGCTGGAGGTCGGGGCCGGCACCGGCGCCAACCTTGCCTGGTACCCGGCGACGGTGGACGCCCTCGACCTGTGCGAGCCCGACCCCCACATGCGGCGGCGCCTGTCCCGGCGGGTGGCCTCGCAGGATTGGCCCTTCACGGTCACGGTGCACGACGTGGCGGCCACCGGACCGTTCCCGGCCCCGGCCTACGACCTGGTGGTTTCGACGCTGGTGCTGTGCACCGTCGCCGACCCGCAGGCGGTGACGGCCGCTCTGCGGGCCGTGCTGACCGAGGGAGGCCGCGTGGCCTACATCGAGCACGTGGGCGTCGGCGGCGTGGTCGGGCGGCTGCAGACGCTGGCGTCGCCGCTGTGGGGCCGGGTGGCCGGCGGCTGCCGCCTCGACCGGCCCGCCACCGCCGCCCTGCGGGGCGCCGGACTGGTGCCGATCGAGCAGCGCTGGCTGCGCCTGCCGCCCCCCCTCCTCCTCGCCGTCTCCGGTCAGGCCATCATCCGCCGCCGCCCCGCCGGGGCGACCCTCCCTGACCCCGCCCCCTCCCCCGCTACGGTGCCCGTGTGAGCAAAGCGAACGAGACAGCGAGCTCCGATACAGAGCGACGAGGGAAGGCAGGCGGACAGCGAGTCCCGATACACGGCGGGCAACACCGTGAGTGATGCCCACCTTTACGGGCCCCTGGTACTGGTGGGGGGTGGCGAGTTCGGCGATGGGTTGAACGGGCTCGATGCCGCGCTGCTGGAGGTGCTTGGGACCCACGAGGTGGCGGTGCTGCCCACCGCCGCCGCCTTCGAGCGGCCGGAGCGGGCCGTGGCCTCAGCCGTCGCCCACTTCGAGGCGTTGGGGGCCGAGGTCCGCGAGGTGCCGGTCTTCGGCCGTCCGGACGCCCTCGAGCCCGCCAACGTCGACGCCGTCCGCACCGCCCGGTTCCTCTACCTCACCGGCGGATCACCCCTGCACCTGCGCAGCGTGCTGAAGGAGACCCCGCTGTGGGAGGCGTTGCTCGAAGCGTGGCGTGACGGGGCGGTGCTGGCCGGCTCCTCGGCCGGGGCCATGGTGCTGGGCGACCCGATGGTGGACCCGCGGGGCGGGGCCTTCACCCTCGGGCTCGGCCTGGTGGAGAACCTGGCCGTGATCCCTCATCTCGGCGCCGCCGCCGAGCACCGAACCCTGAAGCTGGCGCCTCCCGGCGTCCACCTCCTTGGCATCCCCGAGCAGACCGCGGTGGTCAAGGACGCCGACGGCTGGCGGGCCGCCGGCGCCCAGCCCGATCAGGTCGTCATCCACCTCGACGGCGACACGGTCCCCCTCACATCTCTGCCCTGATCTCTACCCCTCATGCTCGGTGACGGTCACCGAGGTGATGGTGACCGGGTCCTTCGGGCGGTCCTGGGCGCCGACGGGCACGTTCTGCACCGTCTCGAGGACGTCGAGGCCCGACACGATCTGGCCGAAGAGGGCGTACTGGGGTGGCAGGCGCACACCCTGCTGGCCGGAGATCAGGAAGAACTGGCTGCCGTTGGTGTTCGGCCCGGCGTTGGCCATGGCCACCGAGCCGATCTGGTAGCGGCCGGGCTTGGGCAGCTCGTCGGCGAACTGGTAGCCGGGGCCGCCGCGGCCGGTGCCGGTGGGGTCGCCGCCCTGGCACATGAAGCCCCGGATGATGCGGTGGAAGATGACGCCCTCGTAGTAGTGGTAGCGGGCCAGGAACACGAAGTTGTTCACCGTCTTCGGGGCCGTGGCGGCGTCAAGGGCGATGCTGAGGTCGCCCAGGGAGGTGGACAGCAGGGCGGTGTAGCGCTTCGAGGGGTCGATGCACAGCGGCGGCGCCTCGTCGAAGCTCTGGGTGGTGGGGCTCGAGCCGTCGGGGTTCGGGCAGGGGTGGGACATGGGGGTCTCCTGTCAGGCTTCTTCGATGGTGACGGTCTGCACGATGACCGGCGGCTGGGGGGCGCCGCCCGAGCAGGCCGAGGCCGACCCCCTGGTGGCGGCTTGCGGCGGGCAGGGGACGTGGCTGGCCAGGACCTTCTTCACCACGTCAAGGCCCTCAACGGTCTTGCCGAAGGTGACGTAGGTGCCCTGGCTGCCCAGGCTGGTGGTCTTGGGGCCGGTCGAGAAGAAGTACTGGGCGCCAGCCGAGTTCGGCTCGCCCGTGCGGGCCATCACCAGGTCACCCTCCGCGTAGCTGGTGAACTTCCCGCCCTCGTCGGCGATGGTGTAGCCCGGCCCCGGGTCGCTGATCGACTGGGTGTCCGGAGCGCCGCCCTGGATGATGTCGATCGACGGCTCGCTGCGCTGGAACGACGACCCGTCGTAGTACCCGTAGCGGGCCAGCACCACGAAGTTGTTGACCGTCTGCGGCGTGCGCTCGGTGTCGAGGTTGGCCTTGATCACCCCGGCCGACGTGGTGAACACCGCCCGGTAGTCCTTGGCCGGGTCGATGCAGGTGGGCGGTGCCTTCTCGAACTTCGACACCCTGGCCTCGCCCGTCGGCTTAGGGCACGGCGTGTCGCCGGTGATGGCCCGGCCCGCCGGCACCGGAGGCGCCGCCACCAGAGCCTTGGCCGGGTCGTCGGCCGCCGTGGTCGTGGTGGCCGCGCTGTCGTCGCTGTCGTCACCCCGGCCGGCCACGAACACCAGCACCAGGGCCAGGATCAGCACGCCCAGACCGATGCCCCCGAGGTTCAGCAGCTGCCGCTTGCGCTGCTGGCGCTTGCGGGCCGCCTCCAGGGCAGCCCGACGGGCCTCGTGGTTCTCCTTCTTGCGCTCCCGCTTGGTGCTGGCCACGGGGAAAGGACCCTAGCGGCGGACCGCCCACGGGTAGCCTCCGCGTCCCGTGGCCCTCGTTGTGCACAAGTACGGGGGGACCTCCGTCGCCGACCCCGAGCGCATCCGCTCGGTGGCCGACTACATCGGCCGGGCCCGCCGCCGGGGCGACCAGGTCGTGGTCGCCGTCTCGGCCATGGGCAAGACCACCGACCAGCTGGAGCGCCTGGCCCTCGACGTCTCCACCAGCCGCCCGGGCCGGGAGATGGACCTCCTCCTGTCGTCCGGCGAGCGCATCTCGATGGCCCTGCTGACGATGGCGCTCGCCGATCTCGGCGTCGCCGCCGTCTCGCTCACCGGGAGCCAGGCCGGCATCATCACCGACGCCACCCACCAGCGGGCCCGGATCCTGGAGGTCCGGGGCGACCGGGTGCGCGAGTCGCTGGCCGCCGGCCAGGTCGTCATCGTCGCCGGGTTCCAGGGCGTCAGCCGGGGCCGTGACGTCACCACCCTGGGCCGGGGCGGCACCGACACCACCGCGGTGGCCCTGGCCGCGGCGTTGGGCGCCGAGCGGGCCGAGATCTACACCGACGTGTCGGGGGTGTTCTCGGCCGACCCCCGGGTGGTGCCCAACGCCCGCCGACTCCCCCACCTGTCGTGGGAGGAGCTGCTCGAGATGTGCGCGGCGGGGTGCCCCAAGCCCGACGTCAGGGCGGCCGAGTTCGCCCGCACCCACCAGGTTCGGCTGGAGATCCGCTCATCGTTCACATGGGAGCCCGGCACCCGGGTCGGACCGGAGGAGGAAGTCGTGGAACAGGCCATCGTTTCGGCCGTGGTGTCGGAGGTGGGCGAGGCCAAGGTGACTGTCGCCGGCGTGCCCGACCGGGTCGGCGTCTCCGCCACCCTGTTCAGCGCCCTGGCCGAGCGGGGGGTGAACGTCGACATGATCGTCCAGAACACCTCGCTCGCCGGCCACACCGACATCTCCTTCACCATCCCCATCCGGGATCTCGACCTGGGGCTGGAGGTGGCCCGCAGCCTCCGGGCCGAGATCGGGGCGGCGGACGTGACCGCCGACGGCGACATCGCCAAGGTGTCGATCATCGGCGCCGGCATGAAGTCGAACCCGGGCGTGGCGGCCACGGTGTTCAGCACCCTGGCCGGCGAGGACATCAACATCGAGATGATCTCGACCTCCCCGATCCGGATCAGCGTCGTGGTCCACCAGGCCGAGGCCGAGCAGGCCGTCCACGCCCTCCACAGCGCCTTCGGCCTCGGCGGCTGAGGCCAGCGGGAGGCGACGGCGCTCCCCTACCTTCCTCGCACGGAAGTGGTCGCCTGCCGAGCGTCAACCAGCTGCTGCGTCCACAAGGTTTTCCACAGGCGGTGGATACGTTCCCGGGTGGACGGGCGGTGAACGTCGGGAAACAGCAGGTCAGGCGTGTGCTTGCTGGCGTGTCACGATTGAACCGGGCTGAACCATCCGCCCGCCTCCCGGTGTCCACCGGCCGCCTGTGGATGGCCACCATCCTGCGCCCCCGGCTCGGCGGCGTCGATCAGAGCACCCCCCAAGGCTCCGCCGCGTTCGTCACCAAGCCATGCTGCAGGGCGTCAGACCCTCGCAGCCCGCCGTGACGCGAGAAGCACCCCGACACCGTAAATGACCAGCGCAAGCCCGGTCAGAACCCCGTTGACCGGACGCCCACCGGTGCGGGCCAGCCCTCCGGCCGGGCCGCCCGCCCCGCCGGTGAGGCTGTCTCCCCCGCCTCCCCTACCAGTTCCCGTTGCGGTGATCCCGATGCCGGTAGCGGCTGCCGTGGCAGCGCTGGTGGTGCTTGTCGTCGCCGGCACCGTCGTGGTCGTGGTCACCGGCCTGGTCGTGGTCGTCGTCGCCGGCACCGCCGTGGTCGTGGTCACCGGCCTGGTCGTGGTCGTCGTCGCCGGCACCGCCGTGGTCGTGGTCACCGGCCTGGTCGTGGTCGTCGTCGCTGGCACCGCCGTGGTCGTGGTCACCGGCCTGGTCGTGGTCGTCGTCGCCGGCACCGTCGTGGTCGTGGTCACCGGCCTGGTCGTGGTGGTAGTCGGGGGAACCGTCGTCGGAGGCACCGTCGTCGGAGGCACCGCGGTCTCGCAGTCCGCCCTGGTGATGGTGTTGTTGTCGAGTGTGACGGCGGCGTTCTGCGCCAGCGCCCTCCCCTCCAGGCTGGCGCCCTGCTGCACCGTGATCGACTGCGCGGCCAGGATGTTCCCGGCAAAGGCAGTGCCCACGCCTACCGTCGCTGAGCTGGCCACCTGGAAGTAGGCGTTGCAGGCCTGGGCTCCGTCGGTGAAGGCCACCCGGCTCCCGGCGCCCGTGATCAGGGTGGTCCCTCCCGCGCCTGTCAGGAATATGAACTCGGCATCGGGATCGCCGTTGGCATCGAGGGTGACGGTCTGTCCCGCGGAGAGGCCGAAGGTGTTTGAGCAGTACACGCCGGGCAGAAAGGTCATTCCGCCCAGCTCCACGTTCGTAAGCTCGGTGCAGGAGCCCTCGAGGGTGAGGAGGTTGTTGTAGGCGGTCAGCAGGTCGGCCTTGGCCTGGAGGGCAACCCCGTTGGCCACCTGCAACGCTCCGATCAAGGCGACGCAGTTGGCGGGAGCAGGAGCCGTGCACGGGTCGAAGCCGGTCACAGCCGACCCCGGGGACAACCCGACATCTCCCTCGATCGTGGACACGTTGGCGTTGGTGATGGTGGACCCGGCCAGGATCGCGAAGCTCCCGGCGGTGCCGAGGCGGGCCGGGGGCACCGCCGCGCCGGTGGCCGCGTTCAAAAGGCCGCCCAATACCGCGAGCGTTATCACGATGAGTGAAGCCACGACCACCTTGGGCGTCATCGGCCGGTCGAGTCCTCGTGTGGGACCAAGGGCCTGCTCGTTTTCGGATCTCATGGGGCACCGTTCCTTGGGCAGAGCCTACTGCGGGCAGGCGTCGGATCAGATTGCTCTTTCGGATTGATCACCTCAGGTTCCCCATCACGCTGTCCGTGGCCGGCGTGGGAACGGCGGCATCGGCCATCTGGCCCACCACCCACATCCGAACCCCCGGCCCGGTGTGCTGCCCCCAGGTGCGAAGCGGCCAGGTTGGCCGCTTCGCACGCGACGGCGGTTCGCCGATCTAGGTGATCAGACGGCGCGGCGGTCCCGACGCCGAGCCAACCGCACCAACAGCCCACCGAGTCCGAGAGAGATCCCGGCGAGGAGCAGCTCCGCCTTCACCGACGACCCGGTCAAGGGGAGCGTCTGGCCCGTCCGACCCCCCTCGCTGGGCTCGGATTCCCGGACCAGGAGGGCGGTAGGCGTTCCCGCATCGGGAACCGCCGACCCGTCGGTGATCCTGGGAGACAGCAGAGCGGATGGGGTCGCCTTTCGCACCGCCGACGCGCCGTTCGAGGTGAGAGACGAGATGGGGCCTGGGACCAGAGGCACGTCGGGCTGCCCGACCGCCGACGCTGCTGGGGGCGGGGTCACCGCAGGCGGGAGCACCGCAGGCGGAACCACCGCACGCGGAACCACCACAGGCGGCGGAACCACCGCACGCGGAACCACCACAGGCGGCGGAACCACCACAGGCGGCGGAACCACCACAGGCGGCGGAACCACCACAGGCGGAACCACCACAGGCGGAACCACCACAGGCGGAACCACCACAGGCGGAACCACCACAGGCGACGGAACCACCACAGGCGACGGAACCACCACAGGCGGCGGAACCACCACAGGCGGAACCACCGCAGGCGGCGGCGTCACATCCGGAGGCGGAACCACCACCGGCGGAACCACCGCAGGCGGAACCACCGCAGGCGGAACCACCACAGGCGGAACCACCACAGGCGGAACCACCACAGGCGGAACCACCACAGGCGGAACCACCGCAGGCGGAACCACCGCAGGCGGAACCACCACAGGCGGAACCACCACAGGCGGAACCACCACAGGCGG
>JBBSKY010000002.1:0-111228 GCA_038255915.1 Acidimicrobiales bacterium
ACTCCGCTGCAACGGCGACTTCAAGACCTACTGGCAGTTCCACCTCACCCAAGAACGGCAACGCACCCACCAGTCCCGCTACGCCGACAGCCTCATCCCCCTCGCCGCGTAGTCCCTCCAGAAGAGCCGCACCCAAATGGTTGCACCGGGCCCGGGAAGCAGAAGAGCCGGTGCTTGCGCACCGGCCCTGACCTGCACTGCTGTGGTGGCGGGGGCAGGATTTGAACCTGCGACCTTCGGGTTATGAGCCCGACGAGCTACCTGACTGCTCCACCCCGCGGCGAGGAGGGTGAGGGTACCACGGGTCCACCACCTGTCCAGGCGGGTTGGTTAGGTTCGCTGGTGCATGTGGTTTCGACGCCGCCGTCAGGTGGTCCCAAGTGCCCCACCGGCTGACGAGGACGAGGCGGTGCGCATTTTGCCGCCGTCGACGGCGACGCTGGTCGCCAGCCCGCCGGCACTGCGGGTGGAGCGCTACGTGGCCGCCCTCGCCTTTCACAACGCCCAGCTCGAGGACCGGATCGGGCAGCTGGAGCGGCGGTCGGCCGACCGGGAGGACGCTCACCTCGACCTGCCCACCAACACCGACCTGCTCGAGGTTCGGCTGCACTCGGCGCGGGTGTCGGCCGATCTGGGCCGCCTGGCCCTGGAGCTGCGCACCGAGGTGGCCGAGATCAAGGACGAGACCGACCGGGCCGCCAAGGCCGCGGTCCGGGCGGTCAGCGCCGCCGAGAAGGCCCAGGACCCCGAGCGGCTGGTCCAGCTGGCCGAGGAGCTGCTCGAGCTGGCCGACGCCCTGGACGCCCGCCGCCGCGCCTCCTGAGGGCCGGCCCTCAGCGCCCGCAGGCCCGCGACCGCATGGGCGTCAGAGCCGATGCGCTCAACGGCTTTCGGTGGGCTGATCGGCGTCCGGGCCTATGCGCCCGACGGGGCCTTCAGTGGCTGAGAGCTCAGCCGGAGGCGGTGGTCGTGGCCGGGGCGGTGGACGTCGGAGCGGGCGTTGTGGTCGCCGCCGCCTCCTCGGGCGGAGCTGCGCCGGAGCGCTGGCCGGCGCGGCGGACCAGGTCGGCGGCCTCGTTCACCTTGCGCTGGTACTCGGCCAGGTCACCTCGCTGCAGCGCGCTCTGAGCGGCCACGAAGGCGGCGTCGGCCTGGCCGATCAGGTCGGCGACCCTGTCCGAGGGCGGGGTGGTGCCGGCCGGGGGGGGTGCTCCCGGCGGCGGTGAAGGTGGGGGCGTCTCCGTCCCCGGGTTCTGCTCGAGGGTGGAGGGCGCGCCGGGGAACAGCTCGGCCAGCGCCTCGGCCAGGGTGTTCCTCATCACCGACTTGTTGCCGTAGACGACGATCACCCGCACCAGCTTGGGCACGGGGTTCTGATCACCCTGCAGGTACAGCGGCCGCACGTAGATGATCGACCTGTCGACGGGCACGAGCAGGATGTTCCCGAAGAGCACCGAGCTGCCCTCCTGGTTGAGCAGCGAGATCTGCTGGGAGATGGCGCTGTCGGCCTGGATGTTCGAGGCCACCAGCGATGGTCCGTTGATCTGCTGGCCCGTCGGGGTGCGGAACAGGATGAGCTTGCCGTACTCGCCGGGATCCGAGCGCGCCGTCAGGAAGGCGGTGAGCTGAAGGCGCTTGTCGTCACGGTCGAACGGCACAAAGGGCACGGTCAGGGTGAAGCTCTCCTCGGTGTCGCCAGGGAACCGCTGCAGCTGGTAGGTGGCCGGGATGCGGCCGTTCTCACCTGACGAGAGCCTGGTCAGCCCGAGCGCCCCCTGGCCGGGCACCCGGCCCGGGGTGGCCGGCACCGGCGGGCCCGCCTGCGCGCTCGTCGTGGCCTGCACACCGGGGTCCGGGCTCACGTTCCAGCGGTCGGTGGCGGAGAAGAACTCGTTCGGGTTGGTGATGTGGTAGCGACCGAGCAGACTGGCCTGAAGGCCGAAGAGGTCCTCCGGGTAGCGGAAGTGGTCGCGAAGGTTGCTGTAGCGGTCGGTCTCGGCCCCGGTGAGGGTGGCCGGGTCGGTGAACAGGCCGGGGAAGATCTTCGAGTAGGCCTTCAGAACCGGATCGTTCCCGTCGACGGCGTAGAGGGTGACCGTGCCGTCGTAGGCGTCGACCGCGGCCTTGACCGAGTTCCTGGCGTAGTTGACGCCGGCCAGGCTCCCTCGGGCTCCCACGCTCTGGCTGTAGGGGTACCGACTGCTCGTGGTGTAGGCGTCGACGATCCAGACGATGCGACCCTCGGCGGTGACCACCGGGTAGGGGTCGTTGTCGAGGGTGAGGAACGGGGCGACCTTGCCGATCCGCTCCTTCACGCCCCGCACGTAGAGGACCTTGCTCTCGTCGGTGATGAAGGGGGAGGTGAGGACGTTCACCTCGCGGTAGCGGACGGCGAAGGCGAGCTTGCGGGCGGTGGAATCGAGCTCGACGCCGGTCGAGCCGTCGTAGCGGGACGTCTCGTCGCTGCCGTCGGGCCGCTGGAAGTCGATCTCCGGCTGGTTGGTCCGGACGATGGCGTAGTCGTTGAGCCCGGCCTGATCCCCCTGCTCACCGACGTAGATGCGGGGCTGGTTGAGCTCGGGCATCCCGGTTGGCGGTAGATCCTTCAACGAGTAGGCGGGGAAGCCGTCGGGGGTGGCGGCGTTGGCCGGGGCGATGATGGCGCCGTAGCCGTGGGTGTAGGCGAGATGGCGGTTGACCCAGTTGTCCTGGGGGAGGTCGGACGGCTTGAGCTCCCGGGTGGCCACCACCACCTGGGTGGGCTGGCCGTTCAGCTGGTAGCGGTCGACGTCGACGTCGAGCACCTGGTAGTAGGGCCGGAAGCTCTGCTGCTGCTGCCATGTGACGCGGGCCAGCCGCTCGTTCGGGTCCCACAGCCGGATGTTGCGGATGGTGGCGGCATCGTCCTGCAGCGTCTCGCCCGTCACCGCACCCGGAGCGTCGGTGTAGTCGAAGTTCCGGACCTCGACGTCGGTGAGGCCGAAGGCGGCCCGGGTGGCGTCGATGTTCCGCTGGATGTAGGGCGTCTCCAGGCGGTTCTCGGCCGGCTTCACCTTGAACTGCTGGATGACTGCGGGGTAGGCCGCGCCGACAAGCACGGTGACGAACAGCCACAGGCCGGTGCTGACCGCCGGGAGGGCGAAGCCCCGCCGCCAGATGTTGGCCAGGAGCAGCAGCCCAGCTGCCACGGAGATGAGCGTCAGCAGCCCGAGGGCTGGGAGCCGGGCCTTCACGTCGGTGTAGAAGGCCCCCTGGGCGAAGCCCCGGTCGGAGTAGAGCAGCTCGAAGCGCTCGAGCCAGTAGCTGTAGGCCTTGACGAAGGCGACGCCGGCCAGGAGCACCGAGATGTGAGCCTTCACCTGGGGCGTGGCGCCCCGCTGCTGGGCCACCTGCAGCCGGATGCCGCCGTTCAGGTAGTGGAAGGCCGAGGTGACGACCGTGGTGAGGATGAGGGCGAAAAGCAGCCAGTTCACCACGAAGGTGCGGAACGGGAGGTCGAAGACGTAGAAGCTGATGTCGCGCTGGAACTGGGGATCCCTGGTGCCGAAGGGCACCGAGTTGCGGAACAGCAGGAACTGCTCCCAACGGGCGCCCACCCCACCGGCCAGGAGGAGGGCGAGGGTGGCCGCCGCGGCCAGGCGCACCTTGCCGGCATGGCTGCCCACGGCGTCGCGGTAGCGCTGCACGACCTCGTCCTCCGGGCCCCGCCTTGGACCGCGGGGGCTCAACCGCTCGGCGATCTTCAGGTTTCCCCAGACCAGGAGGAAGGCGGCGACGAGGAACAGCCCTGTGAGCAGGAGGCGGGCCTTCAGCACCCCCGTGAAGACCTGGGCCACGCCCAGATCGTCGAACCACAGGTAGTCGGTGTAGAAGCCGGCGATCCCGCTCGAGAAGAGCAGCAGGAACAGCACGGCCCCGCCGGCGGCGAAGAACAGGGTGCGGCGACGGTTTCCAGGCCCGCCTCGGGGGCGCCCACGCCGGGGCAGGTCGGCGGGGATAGTCATGGCGTCGGAGCCTACGGCCGGGTCAGGTACCCGGCGGTGTCGGTCGTCACGAACCCTTTGCGGCGGTCACCACCAGGCACCGGCAGCCGCTGTGCACCGGCGGGTGTCGGTGCCCGGTGGGGTAGGCGGTGCCCTTCGGGGTGGAGCCGGCCAGGCCGTTGTCCTCACACTCGGTGCAGGGCCGCTCCCCGTCGTCGGCCAACCAGCGCAACGGCGTGCGGGCCGGGGTGGCCACGAAGTGGCCGCGGGCGAAGGCGGCGTGGGCGGCGTCGGCGACCAGCCGACCCACCCGCTCGCCCCGCCACTCCCGGAAGGCCACGTTCACCCGGTCGGTCCTCCGCTCGGGGTTGACCACCGAGTAGGCCACCTCGAGCCGGGGGCGGAGGTCCTTCACCACGTTGGCGGCGATGTCGCGTGCCAGATCCGCGCTGGGTACGGAGGTGTCGGGGTACCCGGCCGATGCCGCCCCGGCCTGGGCGGCGTCACCGAGCAGCGGCTCGGCCGCGGCCGCCAGCGGGCCGAGCAGGTCCTCGATCTCACCCAGCAGCTCGAGGGCCGACGGCGGCCGCTTGGCCCGGAGCCGGTCGAGGACGGCGTTCTGGTGGTCCTGCAGCAGCCGCTTGACCTTCTTGGCCAGCAGGTGCTCGACCGGGAGGACCGCCGCGTCGCGGGCCTGGAGCGCCAGCTCGTCGTCCTCGGACGCCGAGCGCGGTGGCGCGCCGGCCTCGGCTTTGACGCCGGCGGCGGCCTTGGACGGACCGGGCCCTTGCTCGCGGTCGGCCCGCAGCCGGGCGAACAGGGCCGACGCGTCGGGCCGCGGCGTCTCCTCGGGCCGGGCGGCCTCGTCGGGCCCGGGGACCGGGACCGGCGGGGGGGTCGGGGCCGAAGTCGACCGGGCCGCCGGGGCCGGCGTCGGGGGCGGGGCGGGGCTCGTCGGAACGGCGGCGGGGCGTGACGCCGGGGCCTTGTCGAGGGTGGGGGGGGACGGGGGCCGGGGGGCCGGGGTGGGGGGAAGGGGGCCCCGGGAACGGGGTTCGGCCCGGCCCTCGCCGTCGCGCAGCAGGCGGACGCCCTCGCCGGCGGCGGGGGGCTCGACGACCACCATCCCGTCCTCGGGGAGGTGGACCTCGGGTTCGGCGCCCGTGCGGGGCCGGTGGAGGTAGCGGAGCCGGGTGAGGCGCTGCTCCTCGGCCCGCACCGCCGGCTCGTCGGCCAGGCGGAGCATGCGTCGCCGCCTTTGACCCACGCCGGCGGAGTCGGTGCCGGTGGCGGCGATGGCCGGCACCTCACCGGTGGTCGGCGCCGCCGCCGGGCTGTCGAGCACCGGGGTCGGGGCGTGCTCGTCGTCCTCGATCTGGACCACGACGGTGCCGCCGATGGGCACGACCTCGGCCACCTCACCCGACGGCTCACCGGTGTGGACCTCGGCTGCCGGCGCGGCCTCGGCGCCGTCCTCGGCGGCCGGCTTCATCGGCTCCATCAGCGTGAGGCGATCAACGGCCGCCGCGGCCTCGTCGCCCAGGCGCTGGGCGTCCTCCTCGGCTTCGCTACGGGCCCGGGCCTCGGCCGTGGCCAGGGCGTGCGAGGCGTCGTCGAGCCGGTCCTTCACCACACCGAAGGCCTCGAGCAGTCGCTCGCGGCCCACCCGCAGCACCTCGACCGTAGCCTCGCCCCGCTGCAGGCGCCGCTTGAGGTCGCCGAGCATCCGCTCGCGCACCGCCCGGGCCTCGGCCACCATCGAGCGGGCCTCGCTGAGGCCGCCCTCCTTCAGCAGCGCCGCCTCGCCCTCGGCCACCGCCACGACCCGCTCGGCCGCCCGCTCGGCCTCCTCGGTGCGGATGGCGAGCACGCCCTCGGCGTCACGCTGCACCCGGTCGGCTGCCGCCTGGGCCTCGGCCCGGATCCGCTCGGCCTCGGTGTGGGCCTGATCGAGGGCGTTGGCCGCGTTGGCGTCGGCCTTGCGCCGGATGTCGGCGGCCGCCTCCTTGGCCGTGTGCAGCAGCCGCCCCGCCTCCTCACCGAGGGCGGCGAGCAGGACCGACTCGTCGAGCGACGGGTTGGCCAGCGTGGCCCGGGTGCGGGCCAGGTCGTCGCGCAGCGCCTCCTCGCGGGACGCCGAGGCCGCCAGCGCCGAGGCCACCTCGGCCAGGTAGCCGCGCACCTCGGACGGATCGAAGCCGCGGAACGACGTCGGGAAGGTCCGGGCCGCAACCTCGTCAGGTCGTGGCCCCGAGCGCATGTCGGCCATGCTGGAACGTTACCGTCGGCCTGCGGCGGGATGGTGGACGGGTGCGTGGGCTCCCCGGTTCCTAGCGGCTCATCCTCACCTGCCGTCGAGGAGGTCGGCCAGCAGGTCCACGATGGGATCGAGGGTGGCGTCGAGCAGCGGGTCGAGCCGCACGGCGGGCGCCGTCGTGGTGGGCGGCGCCTGGGTGGGGGTGGAGGTTCGGGGCTGGGCCTGCCGGGTGGTGCTGGTCGTGGTGGGGGCGGGGGCCGTCCGGGGATTCGCCGGCCGGGTGGTGGGAGCGGGACGGGGGGGCGTCGGCGGGGGGGGCGTCGGCGGCGGCGCGGCCAGCTCAAGGGGGGCAACGTTCACGGCGGCGTCGACCATGCGCAGCACGGCGTCGATCGAGGGGACCTGCTGATCGACCGCCACCAGAGCCCAGGAGGCGCCTTCGGCCCGAAAGGCAGCGGCGCCGGCGACACGCTCGGCGAAGGAGTCCCGCCGGCCCTGGAGGGCCACGATCGAGCCGATCAGCACCTCACCGGCCCGCACCGGGGTGTCGGGCTGGGTCCGCCCGAAGCGGTCGACCAGGTCCTGCTCAGGGGAGGCCTGGGCGGCGAGCCCCGGCAGGAGGCCGCTGTAGAAGGCCAGAGAGCTGGCGTCTGTGGCCGCGACCTGGCTGGTGAAGCCCCGCGACCGGCTCTCGAGGCCGGCCTCGCCGTCCACGGCCTCGCGCAGGAAGCGGCCCACCCACGGGTCGGCCCGGTCGAGTGTCAGGGGGCTCGGGCGCCCGGGCAGGAGGCCGGGAAGCGTGACGTCGGCGGTGCGCAGGGCGGGAACGTCGATCTGGCGGGCGCCGCTGCGCAGGGTGCTGGTGCCCTGGTAGGCGACGACCCGAAGCGACGGGGCGAACGTGATGCGGGCGGCGCCGCTGACCCGGACCTGGCTTCCCCCGGCCCGGATCGGGCTCGTGGGCGAGCTTCCCGACGGTGTGGTGACCAGGAGGTCGCCGCTGCGTAGCTCAGGCCCCTGGTCGAGCACCAGCACCGACCGGGGCTGCAGCTCGAGGACCTGGCCGTCGGGGAGGGTGACCTTGGCCACGCCCTGGAACACCTCGACGGAGTCGCCGCTCTGCAGGGGTCGGGACCGGGACGAGGTCACCGGCTGGCCGCCACGCGTCGTGAGCAGGACCTGGCTCCCTGTCTCGAGCCGTCCCTCGCCGGTCGCCTTGGTGCTCGGGTTGCAGCCGACCAGCAGGGCAGCCACCCCGGACGAGACCGCCACGGCGGCCAGGCGGTGGCGTCGGGCCCCTACCTCCCTCATAAGGGGGGGAGCAGCAGCGAGATCCGGGTGCCCCGACCCGGTGTTGTTGCGCAGCGCACCTCCCCACCGTGCCCCTCAACGACGCGAAGGACAAGCGGGAGGCCCAGTCCGAGGCCCCCATAGCGCCGCGTATCGGAGGTATCCCCCTGCTCGAAGTCGGTGAACGCCCGATCGACGTCAGAGGTGCTCATGCCCACACCGTGGTCGGTGACGGCCAGGTCGACCCGCCCGTCGGCGGTGCGCACGGCACTGATGACGACGTTGCCGCCGACCGGCGAGAACTTGATGGCGTTGTCGACCAGCTCGCTCAGGGCCAGGCGCAGCCAGCGGGGATCGCCCATCACGCTCGGCAGGCCACGGGCCACCTTCCGGGTCAGGGTCAGCGGCGCCTCCACCCGGGGCCCCCACAGCTTCAGCACGTCGTCGGCCACGGTGCGCACCTCGACCGGCTCGAGGCGAAGGAGGGTGCGTCCGGCGGCGGCGGCGGCGAAGAACTCGAGAAGCTGAACGATGCGCTCGAGGCGGTGCCCCGAGCTGTTGACCTCCTCCAGCATCTGGCGGGTCCGGTCGGCCGGCCACGAACGGCGCAGCAGCATCTCGGAGTAGCCGAGCACCCCGGTGAGGGGGGTGCGCAGCTCGTGGCCGACCCGAGACAGGAACTCGGTCTTCATCCGCTCGACCTCGCGCTCGCCCCGCAGGTCGCGCAGGACGAACACCCCGCCGCCAGGACCACCGCTGGGGCTGCGCAGCGGCGCTCCGGACACGGCCACGGGGACCGGCGCCCCCTCGAGCGGGCTGAGGGTGGCGCTGGCCGACCACGGGTTGCGGGGCGGCTGCTTGAGGCGGCTGGCCAGCTCGGCCCCGTCATCGGCGGCCAGGGAGACGATCTGGTCGACCTGGCGCCCCAGGGCGGTGCCGGCGGACACACCGATCAGATCCTCGGCCGAGCGGTTGAAGTCGGTGATGCGGGCCTGGGCGTCGGTGGCCACCAGCGCCTCTCCCATCTCGCCTACCACCGCCTCGAGCCGGCCCCGCAGCCGGCTCTCCGCCTCGGTCTTCTCCTCGATGGCCGACGCCATGCTGTCGAAGGTGATGCCGAGCGTGCCCACCTCGTCGTCGCCCCGCATGCCGGTGCGCACACCCGGGTCTCCCCGACCGAGCGCCTCGGCGGCCTGGGTCAGGCTGCGCAGCCGGGCCCCGATCCGCTCGCCCACCAGGGCGGCGAGCAGCAGGGCCACCAGCGTGCCCAGCAGAGCGATGGCGAACAGCGCCCGGAAGAGGTTCTCTCGGGTCTCGAGGATCTCGGCCGTCGAGGACGACGCCACCAGAACGAGCGACGTCACCTGGTTCTGGGGGTTCGTCACCGGCGCCGCGCTCACGAACCGGTCGCCTTCGGTCGTCGAGTGCTGCCTACCGTCGCTCAACACCTCGCCAGCCAGTGCCCTGGCCACCGCCGGGTCGGGTTGCGCACCGGCCTGGGCGACCACCCGGTTGGCGGTGTGGAGGGCCAGCGACGTCGGGTTGCCGGCAGGTAGAGCGTCTTCGAGCCGCTTATCGTTGAGCGGGGCCAGCACGATGAGGCGGCCGATCAGGGTGGCGGGGGCGGCACAAAGGGGGCTGACCACCACGCCGAAGGCCCGGTCCTCGAGCACGAGCAGGCTGACGGCGGTACCCGACGCCGCCGTGCAGGTGGCGCCCTCCACCACCGGATCGCCGACCAGGGCAACCACACGGGCGGCGCCCAGTTCCCGCTTGGCCTCCTCGCCCCGCACGGTCGACGCGCCGTCGCTGCCGACGAAGAGGTAGTCCTCCTCTCCGAGCGACAGCCTGGTGAGCACCGCTAGGGCCGACTCGATCGCCTGCGCCCGCGCCACCGGGTCATCGCCGGTGGCCGCCGCCGCCACCCGGTCCTTGGCCAGCGTCACCACCCGCACGGGGACGGCCAGGCTGGACGCGGGGGTCTTGGACTCGGCGGCGGCCCGCTCGTCGAGCCGCTTGACCGCCTCCTGGCGCAGGTTGTCGTCGACGACGGCGGACAGGGCGACGGCCAGCACCAGCACGATGACGAGGAGCGATGCGGCGCCCGACACCGCGATGCGGGAGGCGACGGACCGGCGGGCCAGGTCGAGGACGGCCACGCCGATGAACAGCCCGCCGACAGCCACGGCGGCAGAGGACCCCACGGTCTGGTCGGCGAGGACCAGAGGCACGGCGAGGGCGGTGGCCACCGCGCCGGCCAGCAGCAGCACCTTGGTGCGGCCCTCCACGTCCCACAGCACCACGAAGATGGCGAGCAGGGCGGCGCCGACGAGGCGGGGAAGGGCAACGAACGGTCCGGCCGGGTCCTCGACGATGCGAGAGCCGGCGACGAAGGCAACGCTGGCCAGGACCGTGAAGGCCAGAGCGACCCCGGGCGGCGGCCGCCGGGGAGCGGCGCGTAGCAGCGCCAGGGCGACGCCTGCGATGGCGGCGAGGAAGCCGAGGAACTCGGCTCCGAACTGGAGCTGCGCAGCGGCAGGGGACATATCCGGCCCTGGGGTCAAGTGGTGCGGTGGGGCCTGAAGGTAGCGCCGGCTCCCTCAGCCGCCGGGGCATGCGCCCGGGATGCCCGAGATGTCCCCTCCTCGGGCGGCCAGGGCCTGGATGGCCTCGTCCAGGCTGGCGACGCCCACCACCTCGATGGCGTCGCCGGCCTTGGCCTGCGCCTCGCCCACCTGCTCCTTCGGGACGAGGAAGATCTTCGCCCCGGCCCGCCGCACGGTCACCGTCTTCTGCGGGATCCCGCCGACGGGGCCGACCGTTCCGTCGAGCTCGATGGTGCCGGTGACCGCCACCTTGCCACCGCCGGTCAGCTCTCCCGGCGTCAGCTGATCGATGATCGACAGCGCGAACTCCAGGCCGGCCGACGGGCCTCCGACCCGCCCGCTGTCGATGGAGACCTCGAAGGGGAGGTCGAAGTCCTGCTGGCGGGTCCGCAGGGTGACGCCCAGGAAGGAGCGGCTGGGATCGTCCTCTCGTCGTCCCAGGGTGGCGGTGGTGGTGCGGGGCGGCGCCCCCTCGGCCGGCCCGACGACGGTGATGGGGAAGGCGGCCCCCGGGGGCTTGCCCCGCAGGACGGTGAGGGCCTGGGCCGCGGTCGCCACCGGCATCCCGTCGACGGCCGTGACCGTGTCACCCCGGGCGATCCCTGCGGCGGCGGCCGGCGATCCCTCGGACACCTGCTCGACCCGGGCACCGGTGCCCTGCTCGCTGACCGCCTCGCACAGCCGGCCGAGGGCCACGACGGTGGCTGTCTCCTTGGCGTCGACCATCTCCTGGTTGACCTGCTCGCGGTACTCGTCGGGGGGCGAGGTGCCGAGGATCACGTTCTCGGGCACGACCTCGACGTCGTCATCCCGGCTGGCGAGCAGCCAGCCCAGCGCCTTGAGGCGGCCCACGCCGACGGTGACGAACAGCAGCTGCCCCTTCGGGGGGAACCGACGGTCCTGCGGCACCTCGACGAGGTCGTTGGTGCGTCGGGCGCTGCCGGGCCGGATGGCGTAGTAGGGGACGTCGATGGTGGACGCGGCGATGATCGCGGCCAGGAGGAGGACGAACAGGACGCCGACGGCGGTGCCCAGCCGGCCGGGTCGGGTGAACGCCGATCGCCAGCCAGAGCGTCGCCCGTCGGCGGCGGCCTGGGCGGCCACACCCTGGGCGACGGCGGCCTCCCGCCCCCACGGCAGGTCGTGGCCGCCGGGCACCACCACGAGCTCGGCGCCGAGGGCGGAGGCCAGGGCGTGGCCGGCGGCGAGGGGCACGACGGGGTCGGCGTCCCCGTGGACCACGGTGGCCGCCACGCCGGAGGGCAGGGGCGGCAGGACGCGATCCTCGCCGCTGGCGAAGCACAGCAACGCGGTGACCGGGTCGGCTCCCCCGGCCTCGGCCTCGGCGACGCGCTCGGCCAGCGCCCCGCGGTCAGCGGCCAGCCCCGAGCCCATCGCGGCCATGGCGTCGGTGGCCCGGCTGAGGAGCGGCCTCGGGGAACGGGGCGGGGCCAGCGCCGACAGGAGGGCGGGGGCGACGTCGAGGGAGCCGGCTGTGGGCCGGCGTGTCATGAGCAGGGTGAGTGACGCGACCAGGTCGGGGTGGGTGGCAGCCAGGGTCTGGGCGGCGATCCCCCCCTGGGACGCTCCCACCACGTGGGCCCGGCTGACCCCCGCGGCCCGCAGTCCTGCGGCTGCGGCATCGACCACCACCGAGACGTCCTCGGCCGCCCCACCGCCCACGCTGACGGCGACCACCTGGAGCCCGTTGGCCAGCAGCTGGCCGACGAACGAGGCCGGCCAGCCGAGGAGGTCGTCGCTGGCGGGCAGGAGCAGAGCGGCGGGCGCGTCGGCCGGGCCGACGGCGGCCCATGCGGCGGCGATCCGCAGCTCCCCCCCTCGGTCTGGATCCCTGAGGGGTGCTGGTGCTGGCTGTACGCTCTGGTTGACCGTGGTCTCCTCGTCCGTCCACCTCGCCGCGGGCACGCAGGTTCACCGGGCGACCGTTCTGGTCGCCGGACAGCCTGCCATGCAGCCGTACTTGTGCCGAATCGTCGGCAGCCGGCGGCCGGACCCTCGATGAGCGACGAACGCCCCGACGAACAGGACCCACCCACCGCCCGGCTGAACCTCGCCGACGTGGCGGCCTGGCTGCAACGGTCGGCCCAGCAGGCATCGGCCGACGACGCCGATCCCGCCCCGGAGGAGGCGCCTGCGGTGCCCGAGGACGGACCCCGGGCTGACGCGGTGGCGCCCGAGGGTTCAGGCGGGGCGTCGGCCGACTCCGGCGCTCCGGCGGAGCCGGACCCGGGCGAGGGACCACCCGGGGACGCCTCCGAGCAGCTCGCCGCGCCCCGGGCCGAGGACGCCGACGCCGACCTCGGCACCCAGGACGCGCCGGCCGTCGCCCGCGACGTCGCCACCATCGAGGTCGAGGCACCGCCCTTCGACCCCGAGGTCGGGACCGGCCCCGACGACCACGGCCCACCTGAGCCGGCAGGAGTCGGCGAGGCCGGATCCTCCAGCGACGACGCACCAGCTTCGGCACCCGAGGAGGACGCCGGAAATGAGTCGGCCACCCCCGCCGACCAGAGCGACGACGACGCCACGGCCTGGTCGGCTCCCCCTTCGGCGCAGAGCGATCAGCCGGAGGGCGATCAGGAGGTGGGGGTGCCGGGCGAAGAACAGGCCAGGGCGGCCCACGAGCCCGGTGCGGGCGCACCCGTCCCGGGACCGAGCCCGGTCGAAGCCTCGCCCGCCTCGGCCGAGGGCACGGGCGTTGACGAGTGGGCCGGGGGCGGCGAGCGGGCAGACGATCTCGGGTCCGCCGCGCTGTTCGAGCTGGACCTGGCCAAGCTGGCCGAGCGGGCCCGGGCCAGCGCCCTGCGCGAGGCCGTCCCGGCCTCACCGCGCCCCCTTGACCCAGGCCCGGAACCAGACCCGTCGCCCATCACGGCCAGAGACCTCCAGGACCCGTTCCTCGCGCCCGCCCCCGAACCCTTACCGGCGCAGGCGCCGATCCTTGACCCGTTCCCGGCATCGGAACCGTTCCCGGACCCGTTCCCGCCATCTGCCCCCGGTCCGGAACGGGCGCCAGCGCCGCCACGGGGCCCGGAACCGGTCACCGCCCCCTCGATGACTGTGGACGAGCCTGCTCAGCCGGTGGCTGCCAAGCCGGCGCCGCTGGTGTGGGGCGACGCCACCCAGGCCTTCGACCTCTCGCGGGACGAGGACGCCGAGGACGCCGAGACGGACAGCACCGAGGCCGACACCGCCGCTGGACGCCCGCAGGGCAAGGCCTACGCCCCGGTGCAGGCGGCGGCACGGACCCGGCCGGCCAAGCGGCCCAGCTACCCCCGGGGCCAGCTACGTGAGCCGATCGGCATCCTCCGGCGCATCCGGGCGATGCTCGGCATCGTCGTGGTGACGGTGCTCCTCGGCGTCGCCGCCGGCACGGCGGTCGGAGCCTTCATCTTCTTCCTGGCCTTCGCCATCCGCGACGCCATCACCGCACAGTGAGGCTCAGACCGCCGGTGCGGTGACCAGGTCGGCCCTCACCACGTAGCGCTGGCGGGCCGACCCCGGGGGGTGGCAGGCGAAGATGGTCAGCATGGGCGTGGCGGTGGGGTTGGCGATGTCGGTGCGGTCAGGGGTGACCACGAACGACGACGACACCCGGTAGGTGGACTGCTCGCCCTTGACCGTGAGGACCACCTCGTCGCCCGCACCCAGCTGGTCGATGTTCCTGAACGGCCGGGAGTTGGTGACCCGATGGCCGGCGACCACCACGTTCCCGGCCCTCCCGGGCATGGCGGTGCCGGGCCAGTGGCTGGGCCCGCGGTCGATGTTCCGCAGGGTCACCCCATGCATCAGCCGCTGGCGGACGCCGAGCTTGGGGATCTCGAGGGTGCCGAGCTCGACGATCTGCTCCGGCGCATAGGAGTCGGCGGGAACGTCGATCGGTCCCACGCGGGCGGCCGGGGCGGCCGGGGCGGCCGGGGCGGCCGCGACCGGTGCGGGCGAGGCCTCGAGGCGCACATCGGGCACGGCCCGGGCTCCCACGAACGCGGCCCGGAGGAGGGGCGGCCCGTCCTGGCGGCCCGCCTCGAGCCCGGCGAAGGCGGCTGCGACCGCCACGGCGGTGACCGAAAAGGTCCACAACCGCCGCCCCGGAGCTCGCCGGTGGCGGGCGGGCGGCAGCCGAATGCTGGCGTCGACCACGGGTGGTCATCCTGGCAGAGGGAGCGTCGCTCGCACGCGCGCCCCCTGGGCTCCAGGACCGGGTCTCACTACCCTTTGGGTGAATGGACGGCGACGAGCTCGAGACGCTCCGGGCCGCCGCCCTGGCCGGCCACGTAGGTGACCCCGCCACCGCCCGCCGTCTCCTCACCTCCCCCCACCCCGAGGTGCGGGTCGCGGCCCTCGGCGCCCTGACCCGGCTGGGCGACGACGTGCTCGCCCCGGCCGTGCTCGCCGCCCTGGTCGACCCGGCTCCCGGCGTGCGCCGACGAGCGGCGGAGCTGACGGCGACGATGCCCGAGATCCCGCTCGCCCGGGTCGTGGCCGCCCTCGACGACGACGAGCCCCTGGTGGCCGAGGCGGCCTGCTGGGCCCTGGGCGAGCGGGAGGACGCCGGGGCCGTCGACGCCCTGGTGCGAACCGTCGGCGACCACGCCGACGCCCTCGTGCGCGAGGCGGCGGTCGCCGCCCTGGGGGCCATCGGCCACGAGCGGGGCCTGCCCGCGGTGCTGGCCGCCACCACCGACAAGCCGGCGGTGCGGCGCCGAGCCGTGCTCGCCCTCGCCCCCTTCGAGGGCCCGGAGGTCGACGAGGCCCTCCAGCGGGCCCTCCAAGACCGGGACTGGCAGGTGCGCCAGGCGGCCGAGGACCTTCTCTCCTAGCTGGTCAGTACTTGGTGCTCGGGCCCATGAACATGACCTTGAGGGTCTCGTACGCCTCGATGCACTTGCCAGCGCCCAGGCACACGCACTCGAGCGGCGCATCGACCAGGTGGACCGGCACGTTGGTCTCCGCCTCCAGCCGCACGTCGAGGCCGCGGAGCATGCCGCCGCCTCCGACGAGGTGGATGCCCTGGGTGATGAGGTCCTGAGCCAGCTCGGGCGGAGCGTGGCCCAGGCAGCGCAGGACCGAGGCGACGATGGCGCCGACCTGCTCCTCGATGGCGTCGCGCACCTCCTCGGGCGACAGGATGACGGTCTTGGGCAGGCCGCTCATGAGGTCGCGGCCCCGCACCTCGGCCTTCACCTCGTCGTCGGTGGGGGCGGCCGAGCCGATGGCCACCTTGATCTCCTCGGCCGTGCGCTCACCGATGGCGATCCCGTACTCGCGGCGCACGTAGGTCTGGAGGGCGGCGTCGATGTCGAAGCTGCCGACACGGAGGGCCTCGAGGTGGACGATACCGCCGAGGGAGATGACTGCGGTCTCCGTCGTGCCACCGCCGATGTCGACCACCATGTTGCCGAGGGGCTCGTGGATCGGGAGGCCGGCGCCGATGGCAGCCGCCATGGGCTGCTCGATGAGCTGGCTGTCGGCAGCCCCGGCCCGGCGACTGGCCTCGATCACCGCCCGGCGCTCGACCTCGGTGATGGCCGACGGCACGCAGATCAGGACCCTGGGCCGGTTGAAGCGCGACACCCCGGCCCGCCGCAGCAGCAGGGAGATCATGCGCTGGGTGATCTCGAAGTCGGTGATGGCGCCGCCCCGCAGGGGCCGCATGGCCACGATGTAGCCCGGGGTGCGGCCGATCATCTGCCACGCCTCGTGGCCCATGGCCAGCACGTCTCGGGTCTTCTCGTTCAGGGCGATCACCGTGGGCTCGTTGAGCACGATGCCCGAGCCCTTGGCGTACACCAGGGTGTTGGCGGTGCCGAGGTCGATGGCCAGGTCCCTAGCCAAGGGGTTCCCCGTCCCTCGGCCGGGTGCTCTTGCGCATCGGAGGCTGCCAGTCGGGCGCCAACGCCTCGAGCTCCCGGTTGAACTCGTCGATGCCGTCCTCCAGCGAGGACGGCCTCTGCTCGCGGTACCACAGCACCGCCATCACCACGAAGGAGATGAGGAGGGCGCCGAGGACGTAGGCGAGGACGCTCATGGCCGGCCGGACGCCACGGCAGTGGGCTCCCGCACCCCGAGGGCACCGGTGCCCCAGGCCTCGTTCCCCGGTCCCCACCGCTCGCGCTTCCAGATCGGCACGCTGGCCTTGGTGGCGTCGATGGCCAGGCGGGCGGCCGCGAACGCCTCGTCGCGGTGGGGGGCCGAGGCCACCACGACCACGGCGGCGTCGGTGACCTCGAGCGCCCCCACCCGGTGGAGGATGGCCAGGCGGCCGACGCCCGGGTGGCGGGCCCGCACCTCGGCCGCCACGGCCGCCAGCCTGGCGAGCGCGTGCTCCTCGTAGGCCTCGTACTCGAGGCCGGTGACGCCGCTGCGCCCCGCGGCGTGGTCGCGCACGGTGCCAGTGAAGGTGACCACTCCGCCGCAGATGGGGAGCACGGCCCACGCCGAAGCCTGGGCCGTCGGCAGCGGCTCGCAGGACAGGGCCAGCCAATCGGCGGCCAGGGGTGGCACCACGTGACCATCGTACGGCCTGGCCGCCGCGAAAGGCTCCATGCCCGCGGACACCTCCGGGATCGTCGCCGGTAGCGTTCGGCCTCGTGGACCTGGCCGGCGATGACGATGACGCCGAGCTCGACCTGCCGCTCGGTGGGCCGGTCCATCCCGACGATCGGCTGTGGCGCCACCCCTCTGAGATCCGCTGCACCAGGGCGCCCGACATCTTCCACCTCGACGACGACCTCGACGCCTCCCGAGGTGCCGGGCCGCTCGACCCCCGCGGGCACCGTCGGTCCCGGGTCAACCTCGAACGCTGGCTTCCCGTCGTGCTGGCCGCCGGTGTCAGCGCCCTCCTCACCGCCGGCTTCCTCGGGGTGACGGGGTCTCTTGACACCAGTCTGCTGGCCAGCGGTTCGCCGGCCGCGCCCACCTCCTCGTCGGTGGCGCTCGCCGTTCACCGCGACATCGCACCGCTGGATGTGGCCGAGCTCGCCGAGCGACTCCAGCCCTCGCTGCTGGCCCTGGCCGGCGTCGCCGCCGACGGCCGCCCCTCCCGGGGATCAGCCGTGGCCATCCGAACCGGGCACGTCCTCACCGCCGCCCGTCTCGTCGTGGGCTCGCGCGAGATCCAGGTGCTGGTGCGCGGCGTAGGCCGGCGGGCCACCCTGGTCGGGTCCGACCCCGACACCGACCTGGCTGTCCTCGCCGTCGACGGCGGAGGCCTGGAGCCGGCGGCCTGGGGCCAGGCGGACGACCTCCAGCCGGGAGCCCGGGCCGTTGCCGTCAGCAGCCCGCCCGCCGCCGAGGCCGGTCCGACCGTCACCGCCGGGGTCGTCAGCGGCATCGGTCGCACCTGCACCTTCGGCGGCAGCGAGCTGCGAGGCCTCCTCCAGCTCGACCGGCCCGTGCCCGCCGAGGGAGCCGGCGGTGCCCTCCTCGACCCGGAGGGCGCCCTCCTCGGCATCACCCTGCCGGCGCCTCAGGGGGCCGCCCCCTTCGGCTACGCCGTCCCCGCCGAGGAGGCCGAGAAGGTGGCCGGCCAGCTGCTCACCCGGGGTCGGGTCGCCTACCCCTGGCTCGGGGTCGAGGGCGGCGACCGGGGCATGGACGGCGGTGCCGTCGTCCAACGGGTCCGGCCGGCCAGCCCCGCCGCCGCCGCCGGCCTCCAGGAAGGCGACGTCGTCACCTCCTTCGACGGTCGGGCCACACCCACCATGGGCGCCCTCCTCCTCCGCCTGCGCGCCCACCGCCCCGGCGAGACCGTCCGCCTCGTCCTGCTCCGCGCCGGCCGCCAGCTCGATGCGCTGGTGACGCTCGCTGAGAGGGGGTAAAGAACCGTCAGCCGGCGCCGCGGGTCCGCAGGGCTCTCTTGACGAGGTGGAGGGGGGTGAGGACGAGGGCGGCGGCGAGGACGGTTGCGGCGAGCAGGAGGATCTGCTGGCGGCGGCGTGGCGGGAGGGTGGCGAGGGCTGAGCACTCGGTCGTTCCGACCAGGGCCTCCTCGGTGGTGTGGGCCGGGGTCCAGCCGAGGGCGCGCAGGCGGTCGGCGGCCACCACCCATGGGTGGATGAGGTAAGCCTCGGCCCCGGGCGGGATGGCACCGGTGCCGACGAGCCACAGCAGACGGCGGGCAGGGCCTACCAGGCGGGCCGGCACCCGGGGCGGGGGGACCACGGCACCGGCCAGCGCCGCCGCCTCCCCCTCGGCGATCCAGCCCTTGGCGGCCACGTTCAGGGGGCCGTCGACGGGAGCGGGCGCGGTGGCGCAGGTGACGATCGCCGAAGCGACGTCCTCGACGTGCACGAACTGCACCGGGCGGTCGGTACCGGCCACGCGTGGGCCGGCAAGGCCGCCCAGGGCCCGGGTGAGCGAGTCGCTGTCGGCGGCGCCCACCACGAGCGCTGGTCGCAGAACCGCGGCGGACCGGCCGGGCGACCGGTCGCGCCACTCGGCCACCAGGCGCTCGGCCTCGGCCAGCTCCACCGCCCAGCCGAAGGCGGGGTCGGGCCGCACCGGCGCGTCATCGCTGAGCGGCACGGCGTTGTCGGCCGCCGCCCCGTACACCACTGCGTTTGACAGGTGGACCAGGCGGCCCACCCCGTCGGCCTCGGCGGCGGCGAGCACCTGCCGCAGGTCGCCGAGCCGCTCCGAGGTCGCCGCAATGTCCAACGGATCCGACCGGCCCAGCAGGGCGCGCCGCCGGGGGCCCGGGCGACCCAGCAGCGCGGGCGGTAGCGAGCCCGAGCGGTCGGGGCCAGCAGGGGGCAGCGGGCCGGCGCCGATGCAGAGCGACACCAGACAGCCGGCACCGCCCAGCGCCCCGGGAGCGTTCGGTGAGACACCGATGACCGCCGGCTCGCCGCCCAGGCCCTCGACGACGAGCGCTCCGAGCGTTGTGGTGGGACCGGTGACGGCGAAGGCAGCCATGCGGGCCTTACAGTGCCACGCATGTCCGTGCCCGGCCCCTTCGGCGGCTTCGGCGGCTTCGATCCCAGCTCCTTCGGCCGGATGTTCTCCGAGACCGGGCCCGTCAGCTGGGAGCTGGCCCGTTGGATGATCACCCAGGGCGGCGCCCCCGCAGCCAACGTCGACCCGCTCCGCCGCATGCGGCTCGAGGAGCTGCTTCGGGTGGCCGAGCTGCAGGTCGGCGACGTGACCGGCCTGGCCACCGCGCCCAGCGGCCGCAGCCTCTCGGTCGAGGCGGTGGCGCCGGCCGGCTGGGCCACGGCCACCATGGACGACTACAAGGCCCTGCTGGAGCGCCTGGCCCAGGCCCTCACCCCGCCGGCCGAGGCCGCCCCGCCCAACCTCGAGCTGCCGCCGGGGGCCGAGGCGCTGGGCCCGCTGTTCGCCCAGCTGCCCAAGATCCTCGGCCCGATGATGATGGGGATGCAGTCGGGGATGCTGCTCTCCCAGCTGTCCGAGCGGGCCTTCGGGTCCTACGAGCTGCCGATCCCCCGGCCCGGCCGCACCAGCCTGCTCCTGGTGCCCCAGGCCATCGATGGCTTCGCCGCCAGCTGGAGCCTGCCCCAGGACGACGTGTCGTTGTGGGTGTGCCTGCATGAGGTGGCCCACCACGCCGTCCTGTCGCTCCCGCACGTCCAGCGGGCCGTCACCGACCTGCTCCTCCAGCACGCCGGTGGCTTCCATGCCGACGGGGTCGATCTCGAGTCGCGCTTTGGTGGCATCGACCCCAGCGACCCCAACGCCCTGCAGTCGCTGCTCGGCGACCCCGAGGCCGTGCTGGGCGCGGCCCGCTCCCCCGAGCAGGAGCAGCTACGACCCCGCATCGACGCCGTGGTAGCCGCCATCTCGGGCTACATCGACCACGTCGTCGACGTCGTCGGTCACCGCCTCCTCGGGTCGTACAGCTCGCTGACCGAGGCGCTGCGCCGCCGCCGGGTCGAGGAGAAGCCGAGCGACCGCTTTGTCGACCACCTCCTCGGCCTCGAGCTGACCGACGCCCAGTTCGCCCGCGGCCGCACGTTCGTCAACGGCGTCCTCGAGCGTGGCGGCGACGACGCCCTGGCCCGCCTGTGGTCCGACCCGGCCCACCTCCCCACCCCGGCCGAGATCGACGCCCCCGGCCTCTGGCTCGCCCGCATCGATCTCTAGCGTGCCCCGCGCCGGGCCCGGAAGCCGGCCGTTCTGGGAGCGCTGGCCCTCCTTCTTCCTCTCCACCGGCTGGGCGTGGCTCGTGGTGCTGTTCGACCTCCTCGACCCGGGTGATCGCGATGTCGGCGGCTGGGTCGCCCTCTCGGTGGTGATCCTGGGAACGCCGTGGTTCCTGTGGATGCGCCACCGGGGCACCCGGTGCTTGACGTCGACACAGCGGGCCTCTGGCTGACCCGCGTCGATCTGCGGAAGGGGTGGCCAGGCTGATGGCACTCTCCGCAGCTAGTCGAGGTCGACGATCTGGGTCCTGCGGATCCGGGCGTCAGCCAGGTCGAGCAGGGCCAGGGTGTGGTGGGGTTGGGTGCGCTTGTCGGTGGGGCTGCCGGGGTTGAGGAGGCGCTGGCCGTGGCCGCGGGTGTCCAGGGGGGCGTGGCTGTGGCCGAACACCACCAGCTGGCACGAGGCGAACCAGCGGGACAGGCGGGCCTCCCGGCCGGTGCGGGCGCCGCTGTCGTGCACCATCCCGACCCGCACGCCGGCCAGGTCGAGCTGCAGGCGCTCGGGCAGGTCGAGGCCGGTGTCGTTGTTGCCGAGGACGGCGTGGACGGGGGCCAGCTCGGCCAGGTCGTCGAGGAACCACTGCTCGAGGACGTCGCCGGCGTGAAGGATCACCTCGGCCCGGCGGAGGTGGACGAGCGCCGCGGCCGGGAGCGCCTTGCGCCCACCCCGCCGCACGTGGGTGTCGGAGACGACGACGACCCTCACCGGGGCTCGTGGGGTGGCGAGGGCAGGGGCAGCTCGACGGTGGGGGCCACCGGCAGCTCGGTGGTGGCCGGGCCCGGCGACGGCGGTGGGGCCGGCGGGCGGGGTTCGGCGGGCGGGGGCGTCGCCGCCTCAGGGGCCGGCGGCCCGTCGAGCGGCGTGCGACGATCGGACCGACCCCCCGACCGGGTCTTGCGCTGGGCGATGAGCTCCAAGGCGTAGGCCACCCCGCCGCCGGCGGAGAGGAGCGCCACCACCAGGCCCCCGACAGGCCGGGAGAAGGGGATGAGGACCGGGAGCAGCGCCCCGAACACCCAGACCAGCTGGAAGCACGACTCGAAGCGGGCGAAGGCCCGGCCCTGCACGGCGTCGCCGTTGTCCCGCTGCACCAGCGAGTCGAAGGCCAGCCGGGCGGCGGCAGCGGCGACGGCCACGACGAAGGCCAGGACCACTGCCATGGCCACCCCCTCCGACAGCCACACCACCACCCCGGTCGAGGCCACGACGATGAGCGCGCCGAGGACGATCGACTCCTCGCGCAGCACCGCCCGGATGCGGGGGGCTAGGGCCGCGCCGAGGAGCGAGCCCACGGCGCTGGCGACGACCGCGAGACCGAGCCATACGTTGGCCACCCCATCGCGCCGGAACGAGAAGGCGATGTGGAAGGCCAGGAAGCCGACGACGCCCCGCAGCACCGCCATCGAGGTGGCAGCCCGCACGATCCCCGGGGCGAACAACCCGGCCGAGGAGGCGGGGGTCGCTCCGTCGTCCGGCGCCACACCGTCGCCGCGGCGGTCGACCAGGACCACCGAGGCGATGGCCCCGGCCCCGAAGACCACCGCAGCGAGCCGCAGCACCCATGCCGGGCCGAGGAACGGCAGCTTGAGGACGAGCACGGCGGGGGCCGCCGCGGCCAACCCGGCCAGCGAGGCCAGCACGGCCAGGCGGCTGTTGGCCCGCACCAGCTCGTCGTCGCAGCCCACCGTCGCCTTGACGAGGGCGGCCTTGGCCACCCCGTGGGCGCGGGACAGCACCAGCAGGCAGAACACCAATGGGAACAGGGCCAGGCTCTGCACCGCCTCGGCCGCGAACATGGCCAGCACGGCCCGCCCCCCCGCCGCCCCGAGCGCCATGCGGCGCCGGCCGCTCGCCCGCCGGTCGATGAAGGGACCGAGGAAGGGGGCCACCACGGCGAACGGCGCCATGGTGAGCACGAGCGAAAGCGCCACCTTGCCCTTGGCCTCGGTCGGGGTGAGGTTGAAGAACAAAGAGCCGGCCAGGGCCACGGTGACGCAGGCGTCGCCGGCCACCGACAGCACGTGGAGGCGGGCCAGGCGCACGAACGGCGACGCCTCGACCCCCGTGGCCGGCCCCGCCCGGGGGCGGGTGGGCGGCTGCAGCGGCCGCCAGCCGCCCGGAGCCTGCATGACCGAGCCAAACTACCCGCCGGTCAGGCCCAGCACTTCCCGCTCTGCGGGCCGCTCAGGCCCAGCACTTCCCGCTCTGCGGGCCGCTCAGGCCCAGCCGCTCCCGGCGCCGCGCCGGTTGCGGCGCAGCACCACGACCCGGCGGCCCTCCGGGCCGGCCGGTCCCACCTCGTGCAGGGGGCGGGCCTCGACCCCCGCCCGGGGCCCCCGGAGCAGGGCGAGGTGGCCGGGGCCCGCGTGCCAGCGGGCCAGCTCGGTGGCCCCCTCCCGGTCGGCCACCACCCGCAGCCGGGCCGATCCGGCCAGGGTCACGACGGCCACGAAGCCCTCGTAGAAGCTGTTGTCCCGGTGCGGGCTGATGCCCTCGCCGGGACCGTAGAGCGTGGTGGCCGCCTCGTCGGGCACCCAGTCGACACCCGCCTCCGCCGCCGCCCGCCCCAGCCGCTCGGCCAGGGCCACGAGCGCGGGCCGGCCCGCCACCGCGCTGACCGCGCCGGCGCCGGCCTGGCGGACCGGGCCGGTCTCGGGCTCCAGGGGCTCCAGGTCGAGGTCGGCCAGGTCGGTGGCGATCAGCTCTCGCTCAGCCGGGGTGACGAAGGCGTGCACGCAGGCCCAGCCGGCGCGCCCGCACTCGGCGAAGGCCCCGACCAGCGGGTCGACCGGCACTGCCGAGTCTCAGGGGGTCGGCGCCGGCACCGGCACCGACCCGCTCTCGAACTTGTAGCCCAGGCCCCGGATGGTGGTGATGCGGCGGGGGGCGCTGGGGTCGTCCTCGATCTTGGCCCGGAGCCGCTTGACGTGGACATCGAGGGTCTTGGTGTCGCCGACGTAGTGGGGCCCCCACACCCGGTCGATCAGGGTGTCGCGGGTCAGCACCCTCCCGGCGTTCATGAGGAGCAGCTCGAGCAGCTCGAACTCCTTGAGGGGAAGGTTCACCATCTGGCCCCGGACGGACACCTCGTGGCGCTCGGGGTCGAGGCGCACGTCGCCCACCACCAGGGCGTCGCCGTGGGGCTCGGCGTCTGGGGAGAGCGGCGCCCGCCGCAGCACCGCCCGCATGCGGGCCACCAGCTCGCGCAGGCGGTACGGCTTGGTGACGTAGTCGTCGGCGCCGACCTCCAGGCCCACCACCGTGTCGATCTCGCCGCCCTTCGCCGTCACCATGATGATGGGCACCCGGCTGCGGGCCCGCAGCTCGCGGCACACGTCGAAGCCGTTGACCTTGGGCAGCATGACGTCGAGGAGCACCAGGTCGGGGCGCACGGCATCGAAGACGGCCAGCGCCTCGGCCCCGTCGCGGGCCACCTTCACCAGGAAGCCCTCGCGCTTGAGGCCCACGACCAGGGCCTCGACGAAGGACTCCTCGTCTTCGACGATGAGCACGGTGGACTGGGGCTCAGCCAAGGGAGACGCTCCCTGCGCAGTCGCTGCGGTCGGCGTCGAGGTGGAGCGACAGCGGGGCTGGCGCCTTGGTGGGGGGACCGGCGGGCAGGGTGAGCCTGAACGTCGAGCCCCTCCCCTCCTGGGAGGTGACGCTCACCTCCCCGCCGTGGTTGTGGGCGACGTGCCGCACGATGGACAGGCCGAGGCCGGTTCCACCGGTGTCGCGGGCCCGGGCCCGGTCGACCCGGTAGAACCGCTCGAAGACCCGCTCGAGGTCACGGGTCGGGATGCCGATCCCGTCATCCTCGACGGAGATGGTCAGGAGCGGCCCCGACGAGGCGGCGCTGACCCGCACGGCCGACCCTGCGTCGGAGTACTTCACGGCGTTCTCGAGGAGGTTGTCGAGGGCGTTGACCAGCTGGCGGCGGTCCCCCACCACCGTGAGGGTGGGGTCGATCGTGACCACGTCGAGCTGGATGGCCTGGTGGTCGGCCATGGTGCGCACCCGCTCGACGGCGTGGTCGACGACCAAGTGGGCCGGCACCGGCTCGCGCACCGGCGACTCCTCGGCCTCGATCCGCGACAGGTCGAGCAGGTCGTCGATGATCTGGCCCAGGCGGAGCGCCTCGCGCTGCATGCTGGCGGTGAGCCGTCGGAACTCGGCGATGTCAGACTCGTCCTCCAGGGCCTCGGACAGCAGGCTGAGGGCGCCGACGGGGGTCTTCAGCTCGTGGCCGATGTTGGCCACGAAGTCACGCCGGACCGAGTCGAGCCGTCGCTTCTCGGTTACGTCCTCGACCATGGCCAGGGCGCCGACCACACCCTTTGCGCCCCGCAGCGGCCGGGCCGTCAGCGCCAGCATCCGCCGCGGCGGGCCCCACAGCTCGAGGGGCTCGCCCCCCTCCTGGCCGGCCAGGGCCCGGCCGAGGAGGTCGACCAGCGTCCGCTCGACCAGGGCGTCGCCGTGCCGAGCACCGGCGTAGGCCTCGGCGTGGGCGTTGCGGAAGACGATCTCGCCGTCCTCGTCGGCCAGAACCACGGCCTCGGTGACGTGGGAGAGGGCCACGGCGAAGCGGTTGACCCGGGCCTCGGCGGTGCGCTGGGCCACGGCGCACGCATCGACGGCCGCCTCGAGCCGGGCGAACGCATCCTCCAGCCCGTCCTCGCCGTTGGCCGCAAGGCCGTCGACCTTGGCCGCCAGCGCCTCGATCCGGGCGGCCAGGCGGCCCCTCAGCATGGCCACGACGAGCGGATGCCGGTCACCAGCTTGGCACCGGGCCACAGGTCAGGGCCGCCAGCGCCTCGACGACCTCGGCGCCGGCGCTGGGCGTGTCGCCGATGCCCGTGAGCACGCTGACCGTGGCGAAGCCGAGGGGCAGCAGGGCGTTGTCGGTGCCGGGGCTCGGGTCGACCGCCGGGGGCCCGAGCTCGAGGCGGACCGTGCCGTCGAGGCCGACGTCGACCCGCTGGCGACGGATGCCGGAGGCCGCCGACCGGCCCAGCCGGGCCGTGCGCACCCCCGCCACCTCGTCCAGGACGCAGTTGGGGACGTTCAGGTTGAGCATGACGGGGACGGTGCCTTCCGGCGGCGGGTCGAGCCCGGCCAGCCAGCCGACAGCGACGACGGCCAGCGCCACCGCCGTGGCCCACCGCTCCTGGCGTCCGGGCACCAGCCCGACCTCGCCCACCTGGGCCGTGGCCGCGTCGATGCTGACGGCCACCCCGGGCAGGCCCGAGTTGCCCCCGGTGAGGACGGCGCCCACGGTGCCAGAGTGGATCACCCCCTGGCCGGTGTTCCAGCCCGGGTTGACGCCGCTCACCACGGCGTCGAAGCCGGCGCCGAAGGCGTCGAGGCGCAGGGCCAGCAGCACGCACAGGGCGGGGGCGCCGTCGACGGCCCAGGCCGCGCCCTCCCAGCCGGGCCGTTCGACGGGTGCGGCCGCCACGCCCTGGCCGGGGATGATGTGGCCGATGGCCGCGCCCGAGCCGCTGCGCTCGCCGTCGGGGGCGACCACCACCACGTCGTGGCCCGCGTCGCGCAGGCCGTCCGCCAGGGCCCACAGCCCCGGCGAGGCGACCCCGTCGTCGTTGGTGACGAGGAGCTTCATCAGCGCACGGTGAACCGGGCGGCGATGATGCGGGCGACGGTGGAGAGCGCGAGCACGAGAACGATGAGGGTAAGGGCAGCACCCCAGGCCCGGTCGATCGCTGCGGGGAAGCCGGTCCGGGCGTTGGAGAAGATCTGGGCCGACAGGGCGGTGTTCGGGTCCGACAGCGTCCAGTTGAACTGCCGCGAGGCGCCGATGGTGAACAAGAGCGGTGCCGTCTCACCGGCGGCCCGGGCCACGGCCAGCAGCGCCCCGGACGTGATCCCGGGCAGCGCCGCCGGCAGGACCACGGTGACGACCGTCCGGCTCTTCGAGGTGCCGAGGGCGTAGGCCGCGTCGCGCAGCTCGTTCGGGACCAGCTGGAGCATCCCCTCGGTGGACCGGATGACGATGGGCAGCATCAAGCTGGCCAGGGCCAGCCCGCCGGCCAACCCGGACAGCCCGTTCTCGGCCCGTGGGATGACGAAGATGGAGAAGATGAACAGGCCCATGACGATGGACGGAACGCCGGCCATCACGTTGGAGAGGAACCGGACGAAGACGGCCAGCGGGTTCGACCCGCCGTACTCGTGCAGGTACACCGCGGCCAGGATGCCGAGGGGCACGGCGAGCAGCGTGGCGAAGCCGGTGATGACCAGGGTGCCGGCGATGGCCGGGCCGATCCCGCCGGTGGCCCGGCGCACCTGGGCCGGCAGCTCGCCGGTGAGGAAGCCGAGGTTGATCACGCCGAGGCCCTCGGAGACCACGTAGTACAGGACGAATGTCAGCGGGATGAGGGCGAAGGCGAGGCCCACGTAGATGAGGGTCGTGGCCAAGCCGTTGCGGACACGCCGCCCGGTAGAGATGGATGAGCGGGTGATCGACGGTCTCCCGGGCGGCACCGACGTGGCTGCGGCCACCTCAGCCCGCCTTCCTCGCGCCTCGCGACACGATGGCCGTGGCCGCCAGGTTGACGACGACCGTCATGGCGAAGAGCACGACACCGAGCCCGATGAGAGCCGAGCGCCAGGTCCCGGTGGCCTCGCCGAACTCGTTAGCGATCCGAGAAGCCAGGGCATCGCCCGAGGCGAACAGCTGGGCGGAGATCTGGGTGCCGCTGCCGATCACCAGCGCAGCCGCGATGGTCTCGCCCATGGCCCGACCCAGGCCGAGCAGCACGGCGCCGATGACCCCGGCGCGTGAGTGGGGCAACACCGCGCCTCGGATCATCTCCCAGCGGGTGGCTCCGAGCGCCAGCGCCGCCTCCTTCTGGCCCCGGGGCGTGGTGTCGAACACCTCACGGGTGATCGAGGTGATGATCGGCGTGATCATCAGGGCCAGGATGAAGCCGGCGCTGAGGAAGGACTTGCCGTTGTAGGGGGCGTCGAAGGCGCGGCCGAGACCTGGGATCACCGACAGCGGCGAGCCGATGGTCTCATAGAAGCCCGGCGCCGCGACGGCGAGCACGCTGACGCCCCACAGGCCGAACACCACCGAGGGCACAGCAGCCAGCAGGTCCATCACGAAGGTGACGACCTTGCGGACGGCCTGGGGCGCCAGCTCGGTGATGAACAGGGCGATGCCGATCGATGCCGGCACCGCGAACACCAGGGCGATGAGCGAGACGAAGAAGGTGCCGTAGATGAAGGCGAGGGTCCCGAAGGCGTCCTCGTTCGGCGCCCACCGGCTGTCCGTGAGGAAGCCGAGCCCCTCCTCCCGGAACGCCGGCAGCGCTTCTTTCGTGGTGGACCACGTGATCAGGGCCAAGATGGCGAGGACGAGCAGTCCGGCGGCTAGCGACAGGTAGCGGAAGCCGTCGTCCGCCAGCCGGGGGCCGCGGCGGACCAGCCGGCTCTTCCCGGTGGTCGGTGCGGAAGCGGTGGGTGCTGACATCGACTCGTGGCCGGGCTCAGGCCGGCACGGTGATGGCAGCGATCGCCGTCTTCGCCTTGTCCGTGAACGAGGTGGGCAGCGGTGCATAGTCGTTGTCCTTGGCCAGCTTCTGCCCGTCGCCCACCAGGTAGGTCATCCAGGCCTTCACAGCCTCACCCTTGGCCTTGTCGGGCTGGCTCTTGTAGACCAGCATCCAGGTGGGGGCGGCGATGGGATAGGCCTCGGGGTTCGCCGAGTCGAGCGGGTCGTAGGTGAAGTCAGCCTTCAGCTCGACCCCTTCGAGCGCGGCGGTGGTGCCCTCGAGCGTCGGCTCGGTCGCCTTGCCGCTCTTGTTCTTGACCTTGGCGTACTTCAGCTGCTGGGTGTTGGCGTCGGCCAGATCGACGTACCCGATGGCCCCGCCCTGGGTCTTGACGATCTGGGCAACGCCGGCGTTGCCGTTGCCGGCCTGGGTGTCGCCCGGCCACTCGACGGTGGAGCCAGACTTCAGCCTCCAGCTGGGTGCGGCCTTGACCAGGTACTTTGTGAAGTTCTCGGTGGTGCCCGAGCCGTCCGAGCGGTGGGCCACGACGATGGGGGTGGACGGGAGGGTGGCGCTGTTGTTCAGCGCCTTGATGGCCGGGTCGTCCCAGGTCTTGATGTCGCGCTGGAAGATCTTCGCCGTCGTCTCGGCGTCGAGCGTCAAGTCGTCGACCCCCGAGAGATTGTAGGAGACCGTGATGGGGGCGGCCACCGTGGGGACGTAGAGGAACTCGCCCTTGAACTTGGCCTTGTCCTCGTCCTTCACCAGCCCATCGGTGCCGGCGAAGTCGACCAGGCCTCCCTGCAGGTCGGTGCGCCCCTTGCCGGAGCCGCCGCCGCCGTAGTTCACCGTGACGCTGGACTGCTTCTTCGAGAACCCGTCGATGGCGGCGTTGTAGAACGCGGCCGGGAACGTCGCCCCCGAGCCGTTGAGCGTGGTGGCGGCCAGGTCGCCGCCTCCACCTGTTGTCGCGCCGGTGGTCACATCGTCGTCGCTGCTGCCGCAGGCGGCGAGCACCACCCCGAGGGAGATGCCGGCGGCCAGAAGTCGGATCGATCGGGAACGGGACATGGGTGAACAGCCTCCTACATGGTGGGTCATTGGTGAACGTACGGGGGGCGGGTGGCGGGGAACTGCCGCCACGGTGAACACCAGGTGAACGAGAGACGAACATCCGGTCCCGTGGGCGCCAGGCTGCCGCTTTGGGTGTCGCCATGGTTTGCCGGGAGGCCGACGGCCCGCGATGCTGGGCCTCGTGGCTCCCCCCGACGATAGCACCGCCGTCACCGCTCGCCCCGAGGTCCGCACCAAGCCGGTCACCGCCGGCGACGAGGGGAAGGGCGACGCAGCCGAGGTGTTCAAGGCCAGCAACCTCGACTTCTTTTACGGCAGCTTCCGGGCCCTGTCCGACGTCAACCTGACCGTGCGGGAGCGGGAGATCACCGCCCTCATCGGCCCGTCGGGCTGCGGGAAGAGCACGTTCCTGCGCTGCCTCAACCGGATGAACGACCTGATCCCCGGGACCAAGGTCGAGGGCTCGCTGACCTACCACGGCGAGGACCTCTACGGCCCGGGCGTCGACGCCATCGAGGTGCGGCGGCGGGTCGGCATGGTGTTCCAGAAGCCCAACCCGTTCCCGAAGTCCATCTACGACAACGTCGCCTTCGGGGCCAAGGTCAACGGCTACAAGGGCAACATGGACGACCTCGTCGAGGAGAGCCTGCGCAGCGCCGCCCTGTGGGACGAGGTGGCCAAGAAGCTGAAGCAGAGCGCCAACGGCCTGTCTGGCGGCCAGCAGCAGCGGCTGTGCATCGCCCGCACCATCGCGGTCAAGCCCGAGGTGATCCTGATGGACGAGCCCTGCTCGGCTCTCGACCCCATCGCCACCCTCCGCATCGAGGAGCTGATGGGCGAGCTGAAGAAGGACTTCACGATCGTGATCGTGACCCACAACATGCAGCAGGCGGCCAGGGTCTCCGACGTCACCGCCTTCTTCACGGCCAAGGCCGACGAGACCACCGGCCAGCGCACCGGCCTCCTCGTCGAGGTCGCCCCCACCGAGAAGCTGTTCACCACGCCCAACGACCAGCGCACCGAGGACTACATCGCCGGCCGCTTCGGCTAGCCACGGGCGCGTCGCTTCCACTACAGGCGGAAGCCGTCATCGGCCCTGGCCTAGAGTCTGGGGCAGATCAGGTCGGCACGACGAGGGTGGCGATCGCCGCCTTGGCCTTCTCGATGAACGCCGGCGGCAGCGCTGCGTAATCGTTGTCCTCGGCCACCTCCTGGGCGTCGCCCACCATGTAGGCAAGGAACGCCTTCAGTGCCTCGCCCTTGGCCTTGTCCGTCTGGGCCTTGTAGGCCAGGATCCAGGTCGGTGCCGCTATCGGGTAGGCGTCGAGGTTCGCCGAGTCGAGCGGGTCGTAGGTCAGGTCGGCCGTCAGCTCCACGCCGTCGAGGGCCTTGGTGGTGGCCTCCAGCGTCGGCTCCACTGCCTTGCCGCTCTTGTTCTTCAGATTGGCCACGGTCAGCCGCTGGGTGTTCGCCTCGGCCAGGCCGACGTAGCCGATGGCCCCGTCCTGGGTCTTCACGATCCGGGCCACGCCGGCGTTGCCGTTCCCGGCCTGGGTGTCGGCTGGCCACGCGACGGTCGAGCCGCTCTTCAGCTTCCAGCTGGGGGCCGCCTTCACCAGGTACTTGGTGAAGTTCTCGGTGGTGCCCGAGCCGTCGGAGCGGTGGGCCACCACGATGGGGGTGGACGGCAGCTTGGCCTCGGGGTTCAGCGCCTTGATGGCCGGGTCGTCCCAGGTCTTGATGTCACGCTGGAAGATCTTTGCCGTGGTCTCAGCGTCGAGGGTCAGCTCGGTGACGCCCGACAAGTTGTACGACACCGTGATGGGAGCGGCGACAGTGGGGATGTAGAGGAACTCGCCCTTGAACTTGGCCTTGTCCTCGTCCTTGACCAGGCCGTCCGAGCCGGCGAAGTCGACCAGCCCGCCCTGGAGGTCGGTCAGGCCCTTGCTCGAGCCGCCGCCGCCGTAGTTCACCGTGATGGGGGTCTGCGCCTCCTTGAAGCCGTCGATCGACGCGTCGATGAACGCCTTCGCGAACGTCGAGCCCGACCCGTTCAGCGTGGCGGCGGGAAGCACCGGCGCCTTGGCCCCGCCGCCGTCGGTTGTGACGGGGCTGGCGCTGTCGTCGCTGCTCCGGCAGGCGGTGAGACCGACCACGAGCGAGAGGCCTGCGGCGAGGAGCCGGGCGGACCTGGGGTAGGACATGAAGTGCCTCCTGAGCTTGGCCACGGTGTTCCAGCCTGAACGTACGGGTTTCGCGTGGCAACGAGTTGCCCTCAAGTGAACTAGGGGTGCGCGCAGGCCGAAGAATCGGCGCCGCGGCGACTCAGGGCGGTTGCCCGGACACCGAGGACTGCATCGCCGGCCGCTTCGGCTGACGCGGAACGCGTCGCCTCGCGTCGCACCGAGATAGGGTGGGCCGCCATGACAAGGGCCATCACCGTCCGCCTCGACGACGCCGACCATGCCGCTCTCGAGGAGCAGGCCGAGCAGCTTCGGGTACGCCCCGGGACGCTGGCGCGTATCCTGGTGCACGCCGGTCTGAGCCGTGGCGACCTCACCCGCAGCGGCGAAGCTCGCGCCGCGCTCGACCGATTGGTGCAGCGGTCCCACCAGCAGGCGGCAGGCGACGCCGTGACCTCGGTGGCCGAGGCACGGGTCGCCCTCGGCCCAGACCGATGAGCGTGGTCCTCGATGCCAGTGTCATCGTGGCCCTTCTCGTGGCCGACGAACGGCAACAGGCGACCCGGGCCCACCTGGAGGGCTGGCTGGACGCCGACGAGGAGCTGCACGCTCCGGCGGTGTTGCCCTACGAGGTTGCCAACGTCCTCGCCCGGCTCGTGTTCGACGGAACCTTGGGGATCAACGACGTCACCCAGATCTGGCACGACCTGGCCTCCCTGGGCTTGTTCCTCGATCCGTTCGATCTGGCGCAGGACGGGCCGGCGGTGGCGACGATCACGGCCCGCCTGCGACGCCGACATACCACCGATTCGACCTATGTCCGGCTGGCCCAGCGTCTCGGAACGGTCCTGTGGACGCTCGACGGAGCCCTGGCCCGCAGTGCTGCCGACGCCGGGTTCCCCGTCAAGCTCGTCGCCTGATCGGTGCGGTCGCCCGCGAATGAACCGAGGAGCTTTCGTCAGCCGCTGTCGGAGTCGTTGGGCTCGAAGACGCCGCCGTTGATGAAGTGGACCCGGGCGCTGATGACCGCGGCGTGGTCGCCGAGGCGCTCGAGGAACCGGGCGACCAGGCCCGCTTCGACCAGCGGCTCGTTGGCCGCCCTGCGCAGCTCGAAGAGCTCGCGCAGCAGCGAGGCGTACAGCTCGTCCAGGCCCTGGTCGGCGGCGATCACTGTGGCGGCTGCCTGCCCATCGAGCACGCCGTAGGCCCGCACGGCGCCGGCCAGCATGCTGATCGCCTCGGCGCCCAGCTCGTGGATCAGCAGCCGGACCCGTGGGGTGAGCACGGTCTCGTCGATCCGCGAGGACCGGCGGGCGATAGAGCGGGCCAGGTCGCCGCAGCGCTCAAGCTCCTGGGCCACCCGGAGGCTGGCGACCACCAGCCGCAGGTCGCGAGCCACCGGGGCCTGGCGCACCACGATGGCCGATACGTCCACCTCGACCCTCGCGTAGGTGGCGTCGATGAGGGCGTCGGCCGCCTCGACCTCGGCGACCCGGTGATCGTCCCCCTCGAGCAGGGCGTCGACAGCGCTGCGCACCATGCTGACCACGTCGGCCCCCATCCACTCGACGCACCGGTGCAGCTCGGCCAGCTGGTCGTGGAACTCGGTCCGCAGCTCTTCTCCCACGACCGCGACGCTAGAGCGGGGGGAGGTAGGTGGCGGTGGTGAAGTGGCGGCGCTTGCCTTCGAAGGCCCAGGTCGAGCCCTTCTGGCAGCGGGGTGAGCGGCCGAGGTCGAGGTCGTCGGACGCCTGGAGGACGTCGAGGAGGACGGGGATCAGGTCGCCGTGGCTGCACAGGACCAGCGCCGCCTCGTCCCCGGGCGGGGTCGCTCCGGCGCGAGCCATCTTCAGCGCCCCCTCCGGCTCGCTGCCCTCGGCCAGCGCCGTGGACACCTCGAGGGTGAGCCCGAGCACCGCGGCCAAGGGCGACAGGGTCTCGATGCAGCGCAGCGACGGGCTCGAGACGAGGCGGCCGATGGGGAAGCGGTCGCCCAGGAGGTGGACCAGGCCGGTGGCCTGGCGCCGGCCCCGCGACGAGAGCGGGCGCAGCACGTCGAGGCCGTCCCAGCCCGAGCGGGACTCGGCCTCGGCGTGGCGGACGAGCAGGAGGGTCATCCCGGCCCACCGGTCACCAGGGCGGCCGGGAGGGCGTCGAGCACCTCGGCGTCTCGGGCGTAGGTGAGGCGGTGGCGGGCCGCGGGCAGCGCCAGCCAGGCCACCTCGTCGACCTCGTGGTCGAGCCGGCCGTCACCGGCCGCCACCGACATGGCCCAGTAGCGCACCACCTTGTCCCGGCCCCGGTGGTCGAGGTAGCGCTGGTTCGGCAGCTCGGGGCCCAGCACGCAGGCCAGTCCGGTCTCCTCGGCCACCTCCCGGCGGGCGCAGTCCTCGTCGTCCTCCCCCCGGTCGCACTTGCCCTTGGGCAGGCTCCAGTCGTCGTAGCGGGGCCGGTGCACGAGCAGCACCTCGAGACGGTCGTCGGCCGTGCGGCGCCAGACGGCCCCGCCGGCCGCCCGCACCCGGCCTAGGCCAACCACTTCCGCAGCTTCTTGTCGGCGGCGGCGTCCCAGGCCCCGCGCCAGTCGGAAACGGCCTGGTCGGCCGCCCGCTGCTGCATGCCGGTGAGCAGGCCGGCGGAAAAGGCGCGGGCGGCGGCGCCGGCGCCGGTGAGACCGACCGCCCGGGAGCGCAGCCACGCCTCGGCCACCGCCGCGTCCTGGAGGTCGCCCAGCACGCCCTGGATCTCGGCGACGGCGGCGCCGAGCCGCTTGGTCTCCTTGCCGCAGACGGAGGTCGCGGCCTCGCAGGCGTAGCGGCAGCGCTTGGCCTTCTTGCGCACCTCGTGCAGCAGCTCGATCGGGGTGTCGTCCCCGACCTGTTCGACCGCCTTGGCCAGGTGGGCCCAGGCCTTGCCGACCCGGGCGGGGACGACGTCGCTGGCCCGCAGGGAGGCGTCCCCGGTGAACGGCGGCATCCGGCTGGCGCCGACCAGCTGGTCGAGGAGGGCGGCGTAGCGGGCGGTGGCCAGGGCGTCCCCGGCCCGGGAGCGGGCCTTGGCCCGTTCAGCGTCGAGGGTGCGCAGGAGGGCGGTGGCGGCGACGGCGTCAGGCCCCGCCAGCTCGGAGGTCTGGCGCTGGAGGCGGGCCAGCAGCACATCGGCGTCACGCACCGCCCCCAGCTCGCCGGCCAGCCAGTACAGCTCGCCCCGGATGTGGGTGACCCACGCTTCGTCGAGGAGGGAGCGGAACGTGGCCAGGTCGCTGCGCAGGCGTCGGGTGGCCACCCGGGCCTGGTGGACGTCCTCGTCGTCGCCGCCCAGCCGAACGCCGGGGTCGTGGGCCACCAGGCGGAGCGTGCCGGCGGCGATGGCGGCCTGCACGGCGTCGCCGGCCGAGGACCTGGGCCCGACCCGCTCGACGGTGACGTCGGGCGGGGCCGTGGCCTGGGGCCCGAGGGCCCGGGCGATCTTCGGGGTCGGGTCGGGGGCGCCGGCGCCGGCGCCCCGCAGCCGCCCCACCACCAGCGGGAGGAGGCGCTCTCCGTCGTTGTCGCCGGGGGCCAGCTCGACCTCGAGCTCGCGGAAGCGGGCGGCCACCCGCCGGCCGTCCATCACCGACACCTCATCGTCGGCCACCTCGAGGGCGACCCGGCCGTCGGCGTCGAGGACGTTGTGACGGCGCCGCTTGGTCACCAGCCGGGCCACCGGCTCGAGGTGGCGGCCCCGGGTGGTGGCGGTGACCAGGCTGACGACCTCCGCGGGCGGAGTGCTGTCCGAACCGGTGAAGGCCACCTCCGAGCGGCTGAGCGCCGGGCCCCCGTCGCCGGCCGCCGGCAGCTTCACCGTCCACCCCCGCTCCGATCCGTCGCTCGCCGATCGGTGGCGCAGGCTGAGACCCGAGCGGATGAGCCGCAGGTCGGCGGTGTCCCAGTAGGTGGCGCTGAGGGTGCGCTCGCCCAGGTCGACCACCGAGGGCTGGGGCGCCTCGTCGGCCTCCGCCGGGGGCGCCTCGTCGACGAGGCCGCCGACCAGGTCCGGCAGCACGAACGTGGCGTGGGCCCCGAGCTTCACCTCATGCTCAGCGACCTTGCGTGCAGGAGCCATCCCGCCAGTTTGCCCGATGATGGGGAGCTCCTACCTGCGCTGGAGCAGCGGCCCGGAGACCGTCGCCTCCTTGCGCTGGCGGCGGGCCCGGCGCTGGGTGCGCTCAGCCAGGAAGGTCTGGGTGTTGTGGCGCTGCGCCGGGTCGGCCGGCTCCACCCGCTGCCAGGTGCCGTCGGGCCCGAGGGTCCACGCCAGGCAGTCGTCGGACAGGTTCGACGCCAGCACCTCGGCCAGCCGCTTGCGGGACTCGGGCTCGTCGATCTGCACGCACACCTCGACCCGACGGTCCAGGTTCCTCGGCATCATGTCGGCCGAGCCGATGAGGTAGCGCACCGGGTGCTCCTCGCCGTCGCCGAAGGCGTAGATGCGGGAGTGCTCGAGGAAGCGGCCGACCAGCGACCGCACCCGGATGCCTTCGCTGAGGCCGGGAACCCCCGGGCGCAGGCAGCAGATCCCCCGAACGACGAGGTCGATCTCGACGCCGGCGTTCGAGGCCCGGTACAGGGCCTCGATCACCCTCGGGTCGACCAGGCTGTTCATCTTGAACACCACCCGCCCGGGGCCGCCGTCGCGGGCCACCCCGGCCTCAGCCTCGATCAGCTCGATGATCCGGTTGCGCAGCGTCGTCGGGGCCAGGAGGATCTTGCGGTAGCGGGTCTGGCGGCTGTAGCCGGTGAGCAGGTTGAACAGGTCGGTGAGGTCGGCGCCGAGGTCGGGGTCGCTCGACAGCAGGCCGATGTCCTCGTAGGTGCGGGCCGTCTTTGAGTTGTAGTTGCCGGTGCCGATGTGGACGTAGCGGCGGATGCCGTCCGGCTCCTGGCGCACCACCAGCGCCGTCTTGGAGTGGGTCTTCAGCCCGACCAGGCCGTACACCACGTGCACGCCGGCCTCTTCGAGGGCGCGGGCCCACGCCACGTTGGCCTGCTCGTCGAAGCGGGCCTTCAGCTCGACCAGGGCCGCCACCTGCTTGCCCCGCTCGGCCGCCCGGATCAGCGACTTCACGATCGGGCTGTCGGAGGAGGTGCGGTACAGCGTCTGCTTGATGGTCAGGACGTGGGGGTCGACCGCCGCCTGCTGGATGAACGCCTCGACCGAGGCGGCGAAGCTCTCGTAGGGGTGGTGGACCAAGACGTCCCGTTCCCGGAGCACGGCGAAGATGTCGACCGGCTCGTCGTCGTTCGAGGTCAGGCGCCGGGGGGTGGCGGGGACGTGGGGCGGGTCCTTCAGGTCGGGGCGGTCCAGGGCGTAGAGGGCGAACAGGCCCGTCAGGTCGAGGGGTCCCGGGACGTCGTAGAGGTCGTCGGGGTGCAGCTCGAGCTCGCGCACCAGCAGCTCGCGCACCTCGTCGGTCATGGACGGCTCGACCTCGACCCGGACGGCTCGACCGAAGCGGCGGCGGCGCAGCTCGATCTCGACCAGGGCCAGCAGGTCGTCGGCCTCCTCGTCCTCGAGGGTGAGATCCGCGTTGCGGGTGACCCGGAAGGCGTGGTGCTCGACGACCTCCATCCCCGGGAAGAGGCGGTCGAGGTGGACGGCGATGAGCTGCTCGAGCGGCACGAAGGTGAAGCGGCCCTTGAGGCCGTCGTCGTCACCGCCGGGAACGGCCACGAAGCGGGGCAGAAGGGGCGGCACCTTCACCCGGGCGAAGCGGCGCTGGCCGCTGTGGGGGTCGCCCACGATGACGGCCAGGTTCAGTGACAGGTTGGAGATGTAGGGGAAGGGGTGGCTCGGGTCGACAGCCAGGGGCGTCAGCACCGGGAAGATGCGCTCGTGGAAGACCTGGTCGAGGGCCTCGCGCTGGTGTGCCCCCACGTCCTCGATCCGCACCACCTCGATACCGTGCCCGACCAGGCTGGCGCTCACCTCCCGGTCGGCCGCCACGTGGCGTTCGACCAGGCCCAGCAGCGCCGTGCGCACCTCCTGCAGCTGCTCCCCCGGGGTGCGCCCGTCGGGGCTAGGGACCCCGACGTCGGCGGCCACCTGGTCCTTCAGGCCGGCGATCCGCACCTGGAAGAACTCGTCGAGGTTGTTGGCGAAGATAGCCAGGAACTTGGCCCGCTCGAGCAGGGGCAGGTCGGGCTCTTCAGCCTGGGCCAGCACCCTGGCGTTGAAGTCGAGCCACGACACCTCGCGGTTGAGGTAGCGCTCGCCGCTCGGGCGAAGGGCCGCCTCCTGCTCGGCCCGGGGCAGGTCGGCCAGCTCGGCCGCCAGAGGCGAGAGCCGGGTGTCGAGCGTCTTCTCCTCGGTGTCCGCCATGTCGGGCAGGCTACGCGGAGGGCCCAGCCCGTCAGCCCTCGGGGACCCCGAGATCCCACTCGAGGTACAGCGCCTCGCGCTCGGCGTCCTTCACGACCCGCTCTCGGTTGCGGCGGAACTGCGGGTCGTGCGGGGGCAGCAGCAGCAGGCGAGCGTTGACCCGCTGGCGGAACTCGTCGATGGCCTTGCGGTCACCGGCGACGCCCTGCACGTCCCAGTGGGGGGCCACGGGGCCCAGGTACACGATGCGCACCTGACCACGCGGGCCCTGGTTGTCCGAGAGCATCGACATGGTGGGCGACCCTACCGCTGCCCGAGCTCGGCCTCCACCGCCTGGCGCTTGGAGTCCCGGACCAGATCGATCTTTAGCTTGTCACCCGGCTTCTTGGACCGGATGATCCGGCTGACGTCGGCCACCGAGCTCACCGGCTCGCCCCCCAGGGCGACGAGGACGTCGTTGGCGAGCACACCGGCCCGGTCGGCGGCCGATCCCGGCTCCACCGACTGCACGGCGGCACCCCGGTCGACGCCCAGGCTGAGGCGGGCGGCGATGTCGGGTGTGACCGTGACGGTGCCGACGCCGAGGAAGGCGCCCGAGGTGCGGATGGGCCCGCCGCCGGCCTTGCGCAGCTCGTCGATGATCGGCTTGATGGTGTTGGCGGCGATGGCGAAGCCGATGCCCTCGGCGCCCCCCGCGGTCCCGGACGGGTCGCGCAGCACAGCGGTGTTGATGCCGATCACCTGGCCGGTGGTGTCGACCAGCGGGCCGCCCGAGTTCCCCGGGTTGATCGCGGCGTCGGTCTGCAGCAGGCCGTCGAGGTTGCCGAGGGTGCGGCCCTTGGCGCTGATGATCCCCGTGGTGACGGTCGGCCCGCCCACCAGGGCCAGGGCGTTGCCGATGGCGACGACGTCGTCGCCCACCTCGGCGGCGTCGCTGTCACCGAGGGAGGCCGTGGGCAGCCCCGAGGCACCCTCGATCTTCAGCAGGGCCAGGTCGTTGGCGGCGTCTGAGCCGACGAGGGCGGCCCTGCGGGGCCGGGTCTCGTTGAACAGGGTGACGGTGAGATCTCCTCGACCGGCCACGACGTGGGCGTTGGTGAGCACCTCGCCGTCGGCGGAGATGATGACGCCGGTGCCGGTGCCGAGCCGGCCGCCACCGCCACGCAGCTCAACGGTGACGACGGCGGGCTCGACCTTGGCCAGCACATCCTTCACGCTCATCTGCGGGCCCGGCACCGCAGCCCCCGGCCTGGGCGTGACCGATCGGGTGACGGGGGCCGACGTGGCGGGGGGCGCGGCGGCCTTCTCCTCGGCGCCGTCGACGGCGGCGACCACGCCGCCACCGATCAGGGCGCCGGCCAGGGCGGCCACGCCCGCCACCCACACCCAGGCCCGGCTCTTCGGTCGGTCGCCGCCGTCACCAGGCGGGACGAACGATCCACCGACGGGTCCAGGAGCGGGACCTGAGGGCGGGGCCCACGGCCGGTCCGCCGGCGGGCTCCACGGCTGGGTCGGCGGAGCCGCCACGGGGCCGGGCTGCCAGCCCCCCTGCTCGGGGTGGCTGCTCGGCTTGGGCCAGCCGCTGAGATCTTCCACGTCGGTCACCCTTCTCAATCCTCCAGGAACCCCGGGGGTCGTCCCTCGGTCAACGACCTCGGGTACGAACAGGTTCCAACCGGGAACCTTCCCACGGGGGACGTGCGTTCACCACCTGAACCCAAGCAGGAGGCAGTCGAGGATGGAAACCGAGTGGATGCCCCGAGGCCGGTGCCGTGACATTCAGCCGGGCACGTTCTTCCCAAGCGACGGGGTGGGCGTCGAGGTGGCCCGCCGCGTCTGCGCCGAGTGCCCAGTCCAGGCCCCCTGTCTCGAGTACGCCCTCCTCCATCGCATCGACCACGGAGTGTGGGGCGGCGCCTCCGAACGCGAACGCCGAAGGATCCTGAGGTCCCGCCGCCTGGAGGCTGCCGCCGTGGGTGGGCCACCTACCTAGCTAGCTAGCTAGCTAGGTGGCCCGAAGCCCCCCGGGGGGGCTCGGGGGGGCGGAGCTTGCGGAGCCCCCTCGTCAGGCGGCGAGAAGGGCAGCTTGCTGCCCCGCCGTTACAAGCGTGTCAGCCAGGCCGAAGGCCTGTCCGGAAGAGGAGGGGGGTCCGGGGGGAGGCGCTTGCGCCTCCCCCCGGCACACTTGCGCCTCCCCCTGGCGCGTCTCAGACGATCAATCGGATGACGTGGCGGGAGGCCTGGCGGAGGCGGGCGGGGAAGGTGGGGGGCGACGGGTCGGGGATGGAGCGGGCGGCGGCCAGGACCTCCGACGGCGGCCCGTCGCCGACGACGGTGGTGGTGGTGCCCCGCTGGGACCAGGTGACCACCTGGCCACCGGCCCACGTCCAGCGCCGGCCCATGCTGCCCCGAACGGCGAGGCGTTCGCCGCCCGTGGGCAGGGCTGCCGGGTCGGCCTCGCCCAGCTGGGAGAACACCGACAGGGTGCGCACCCCGTCGCCGTAGAGGACCTGGACGGCCGGGCCCCGACGGTAGGCGCCGAGGCGGGCATAGCCCCCGGCCAGCTCGAGGGGAGCCGGGAACGGGCTCGGCACCTGGTCGAGCCGGGGCACCGGGCGGGGCTCCCGGACCGAGACCGAGCTGGTCCCCACCGTTCGCAGCCCTTCCAGCGTGATGAACTCAACGACTCGCACGGTGACCCCCCGGGCGTCGTAGACCTGTCGGCGCAGCAGCAGCCCGGTGGCGTCGTCGACGTCGGCCTGCTCGGTGACCTGCCCGTTGAGGCCGAGCAGGACCCGGGTGGTGGGCCGGCCCAGGATCAGCGGCCCGACCTCGGCCCGCACCTGGTACTTGGCGGCGGGATCGGGGGCGGTGCGGGCGGTGCCGACCCCTCCGGTCCAGGTCAGCGCCGGTTGCTGCACGCCGACGCCCAGCTCGAGCTCGCTGCCTTTGCCCTTCACCGGCATCGACTCCTCGTGGCCGCCGCCGTCGCCGTCGACCCAGCGGATCAGCACCGAGCCGTCGAAGGCCACCGAGCTCGAGGCGGCCTGCGCCCGGCGCAGCACCTCGGCGTCGCCGCCCGCCCGGGCCGGCACGGCGGTGAGCCCGGACACGACCAGGGCCAAGGCGGCGGGGACCGCCAGGCAGGCCGCGCCCCTGGGCCTCATCGGGTGAACGAGATCGGCATGGCCGCAGGGGCCAGTCCCGACACTGCGTCCGGTCCCGGCGAGGAGGTGGAGTGCTGCGAGACGAACGACGCCACGGCCGGCCGGCTGGGGTCGGCGGGCCCCTCCCGGCCGACCAGGCCCAGCACCCCGACGCCCGCCGCCGCCACGGCTGCGGTGGCGGCCAGGAGCTGGCGGGTGCGGGGCCGCAGCGAGGCGTGGGCGGGTCGGGCCGCCGGAGCCGGCCAGGCCCACGCTGGGCGCAGGACGTCCCGGGGCGGGTCGATGAGCGGCAGCGCCCGCAGGGCCGTGCGGGCCCAGGCCACCTCGTCGTGCTCGGCGGCACAGGCGGGGCAGGCGGCCAGGTGGTTGTCGATCCCGGCCCGCAGGTCGATCGCCACCTCACCGTCGAGGCAGGCCGAGATCAGGTCGCCGACGTGCACCGCCGGGGTGGCCCGCAGGATCCCGGCCGGCGCCTCCAGGGACGGCAGACCGCGCACGGCCAGGCGAGATGCCTCGACCTGGTCGCGCTCGGCCCCGCAGGCGGAGCAGCCGTCGATGTGGGCGGCCACCTCCCTGGCTTCGGCCGGGGTCAGCTCCCCGTCGAGCCAGGCCGACAGCAGGTCACCGGGATGCGCCACGGTCATGATTCCCGCCCGGCCAGGGCCTCGCGCAGCAGGGAGCGGCCCCGGTGGATGCGGCTGCGGACGGTGCCCACGGGCACGCCGAGCGAGGTGGCGATCTCCTGATAGGGCAGCCCGGCGACGTCGCAGAGGACCACGGCCACCCGGAACTCGTCGGGGAGCCCGTCGAGCGCCCGCTGGACGTCGGCCGACAGGGTGGCGTCGGAGAACGTCTCCTCGGCGGCCTTGGTGGCCGGCAGCACCCGGTCGGCGCGGTCGGGCTCCTCGGGCAGCAGGTCGGTGGGGCGGCGCTGGCGGCGCCGGACGCCGTCGAGGAAGACGTTGGTGGTGATCCGGCTCAACCAGCCCTCCAGCGACCCGGGCCGATAGGTGGCGAGGCCCCGGTGGAGCCGGAGCAACACCTCCTGCACGAGGTCGCGTGCGTCGTCGTCCTTGCCGGTGAGCCGGTAGGCCACGGTGTAGAGGAACCGCCCGTGCGTCCGGGCCACCTCTTCCCACGTCGGTACGGAACCACCGTCGTCAGACAACGACGGCAGCCCTCAGTCGGTTCCCTCCAGGGGAACGCTCAGTCCCGCTTGGCCTTCTGCTCGCGCTCGACGAGGAGCGCCTCGAGCTCGGACTTGGACAGCGTGACCTTCTCGTCGCCGTTGACCTTGGCCGCCTCGAGGGCCGCCGCCGCTTCCTTGGCATCCTTCTTGTGGTCGGTCTTGGCCGACTTCTCGAACTCGGTCTTGGCTTCGCCGAGCGAGCGGGCCAGCTTGGGCAGCTTGGCGCCACCAAAGATCAGCACGACGATCAGCAGCACGATGATGAGCTCGGGGGCGCCGATGTTCGGCATGCTGTGGCCTCCTAGGCAGGCAGTTCCAATGGATACGGTACCGCTCCCCGGGGCGGATGGCACACGCGGCGGGGCCCGCCAGGTGCGCTGGCGGGCCCCGACGGGGGAAGGTTCAGCTGTTGGGGGTGATCAGGCGGTGGACACGGTGCGGCGGGAGACGGCCCGGCTGCGGCGGATGCGGCGGCGTTCCCGCTCGCTGAGACCGCCCCAGATCCCGAACTTCTCGCCGTTGGCCAGCGCGTACTCGAGGCAGTCGTCCTGCACGACGCAGCCCCGGCAGACCTCCTTGGCCTCGCGCGTCGAGGCTCCCCGCTCGGGGAAGAACAGGTCCGGGTCCACCCCCATGCAGTTGGCTCGGCTCTGCCAGTCAGGCACATCGCTTCGGAGCGTGGTGACCAGTTCCATCGGCTTGACCTCCCTCGTGGTCCGTCAGGGGAAGCCCCCTTTAGCACCGATGTAGTTACAGCGGTGTGATTCTCTCTCACCTTCCCCTCGTTGCGCAAGTGGCAACCTCGATTTCCCCCAGCGACACGCGGAGGACACCGTTCGTAGACTCGGGCCGATGCCCAACATCGGCGCCCCTGAGCTGATCATCCTCCTGCTGATCACGGGGGTGATCGTGGCCCCGATCGTGGGCGTGTTCACGCTCATCGACATCGCTCGACGTCCGGAGGCGGCGTTCGTGGCGGCCGGCCAGAGCCGTACGACGTGGCTGGTCATCGCCGTCCTGTCGGTGGTCGTGCCCTGCGTCTGGTTCGCTTCGGTCTACTACCTGCTCGCCGTCCGCCCGAAGCTGGCCACCCGCTCCTGAGCGATCAGCCCGCCCGCCGACGGCTCATGGTCCGCTTCTGCTCGAGGAAGTCGACCAGCACGTAGTCGCCGAGGGTCTCGGGCGTGGTGAAGAAGGCGCGGCCCCGGTTCAGCTCGGTCATCTTCTCCACGAAGTGGCGCAGGGCCGGGGACGCATCGAGCATGAAGGTGTTGATGGTGATCCCCTCACGGGTGCACCGGTTGACCTCGGCCAGGGTGGCGTCGCGGGTGGCCGGGTGGGTGGGGTAGTGGAAGAAGGGGGCACCGTCGGCCTGGAGGTGGGCGGTGGGCTCGCCATCGGTGATCATGATGATCTGGCGGGTGCCCGTCTGGCGGGCCAGCAGCCGGCGGCCCAGCAGGAGGGCGTGCTGCATGTTGGTGCCGTAGACGAAGTCCCAGGACACCTCGGGCAGCTGCTCGGGCTTCAGCTCGCGGGCCACCTCGGAGAAGCCGATCAGGCCCAGGTAGTCCCGGGGGTACTGGCTCGAGATCAGGAAGTGCAGGGCCATGGCCACCTTCTTGGCCGCCAGGAAGCTGTCGCGCATCGGCATCGACAGGGACAGATCGAGCATCACCACGGTGGAGCTGCGGGTCAGGTGCTCGCTGCGCTCGACCTCGAAGTCGTCGGGGCTCAGCCGCACCGGGGTGCCCGGCCCGCCCCGCAGGACGGCGTTGCGCACGGTGCGCTGGATGTCGAGGTTGAACGGGTCGCCGAAGGCGTAGGGCTTGGTGTCGTCGGTGCGCTCGACGCCGATGCCCTGGCGGAGGGTCTCGTGGCGGCCCAGCTTGTCCTTGGCCAGCTTGGAGAACAGCTGGGAGAGGGCGTTCCGGCCGATCTTGCGCAGGCCCCGTGGGGTCAGCTCGTAGCGCCCCTCCCGCCGTTCGAGCAGGCCGGCCTCCTCGAGCTGGCGGGCCAGGGCGGCCAGCCGATCCAGGCTGGCGGTGGCGTCGTCGCCGAGCAGCTGGCGGGCCCGCTCCAGGTCGATCTGGGCCAGGGCGCCCGGGTTGGCGGCGCCCCGCAGCATCTGCTCCATCTGGTCGAGATCGCCCAGGTCCCGCATCGTTGAGGTCGCCTCGCCCATCGACAGCGGCTGGTCGCCCTCGAAGCCGTGGCCCTGGTCCCAGCCCAGTGCCGGGAACATCTGCTGCAGGTTGGCGCCCAGCCGGCTGACCTGGAACGACAGGTCCATGTCGGCCAGGAGGGCGTCGGACAGCTGCTGCAGCTGGGCCCGCTGCTCGGGCGACATCGAGTTCAGCATCTGCTGGGCGGCGGCCATCTGCTCGGCCATCTGGGCCAGCAGCTCGTCGAGGTTGGCCGGGTGGCCGGGGAAGAAGGCGCCGTGGCGGGCGAGGAACTGCTCGAACTGCTCCTGGGTGTCGGTGCCCTGCCGGCGGGCCTCGATCAGAGCGTTCAGGTCGTTGAACATGTCCTTCATGGCCTGCAGCTGGGCGGGGTCCTGGGCCGCCCGCTGCATCGACTGGGCCATCTCGCCGAACCGGGCGGCCAGCATCTGCTCCCGCAGCTCCTCGACCAGGCGGGCGAAGGCCTCCTGGGCCGCGGTCGAGGTGAAGTCGTACCGCTGCAGCCCCTGCACCCGGCCGGCCAGGTCGTCGGGCAGCAGGTCGAGCTGGAGGCGGCGCTCGGCCATGGCCGTGCCGCTGACCTCCTGGCGCCGCTGGTCAGCGCTGGTGGCGGCCTGCTCGGCCAGCCGGTCGATCTCGGTCCGCTCAGTCGCCAGGACCTCGGCCAGCTGCTCGGCGACCCTCTCGTACACCCCGCCGAGATCGTGCTGCTCCAGGATCTCCCGGCGCTGACGCCGCAGCTGCTCGAGCAGCTCACGCAGGCCCTGGACCCGCTCGCCGTCGGGCGTCTCGAACCCCGACTGGAGGAGCCGGCGCAGGGCCGAGCCGACGTCGCCGTGGTACAGCAGGTCGTCGGTGAGCTGGGACAGCAGCTCGTCGGCGTCGATGTCGAACCCGGCCTGGGTCCCGTCGAAGCGGGAGTAGCGGTGGCGCCACGGCATGGCCGGCAACGCTAGGTCGCGACGAGGCCTGTGCGACGAACGCGTCCCGGTCCCGCCCGGCGTAGAATCGAACGATGTGGACACCAGGCTGTGGTCGTCGGGCGAGGTGGCCGACCTCCTGGCCACCTCGGCGCCGTCGGTCCGCCGGACCGCCGCCTCTGCGGGGATCACCGCCAGCCTGACCCCCGGTGGGCACCGACGGTTCACCACCGGACAGGTCAGCCAGATCACCAGCCGACTCGGCATCGTCCCCCGGGTCGACGGCCTGAGCCGTGTGGAGGTCCAGGTGCTGGCTGCGGTCGCCCGGCATCCCTTCGGTCTCGCCTCGATCCGAGCCGTCGCCCGCGCCGCAGCAGTGTCTCCGACGGCGGCAGCAAGAGCGGCGGCGTCGTTGGCGCGGCACGGCTACCTCGGCCAGGAAGAGGTCACGGTGGTCGACCGCGGTGCGGCCCGGCCCGGCACCAGGTGGCGCCTCGTCCTCGGCGAGCCCTGGTTCGCGGTGGCCGCGCTCGTCAGCGCCACCGTGCTGCCTACCCCCCGACCCGGGCCGCGCCCCACCCGGGTCCCGCGCCGCTTCTGGCACCTGTTCTGGAACGCCGAGCCGGCCGCGCTCACCGTCGACGCCGACGGCGGGTTCATCGCCACCCGGCTCATCCTCGGTCCCGACCTGGCCGCTCGTTCGTGGGCCCTCGGTCAGCTCCCCGCTGCCGCCCTGGGCCAGGCCGCCGGCAACCGGGCCGCCGGACCGACCCTGCGGGCGATGATCCACCGAGCGGGCGGGACATGACCGACCTGGCCGCACTGGCCGACGTCCTCCCGAAGGCCACCGCGGATGCGTGGCCCTCCGTCGCCTCGGTGGCCCCGGCCGACGCCGTCCTGATGGGAGGCACGGCCCTCGCCATCCACCTGCACCACCGGGTCAGCCGCGATCTCGACATCTTCACAACCGTCGAGTTCGACCCGGACGAGATCGAGGCCCGCCTCAGGAGGCTCGGCCTGTTCGCCACGACGCTCAAGGGCGAGGGCACCCTGAACGGGGTGTTCAACGAGGCCAAGGTCCAGTTCCTGTGGGCCAAAGGGCAATGCACGCTGGAAGCGCCCACGCCGGTGGCCGGGCTGCCCGTCGGGTCGCTGTCCGACCTGTTTGCCACCAAGCTCAAGGTGATCGCCGACCGCGGCGAACTGCGCGACTACTTCGACCTGATGACGATCGAGACGAAGGCCCGACGGCGGGCCGAAGAAGGACTGGCGCTCTACCTCCACCGCTACGGGATCGACGAGACGCACCCGACCGTCGACGCCATCGTCCGTGGCCTCGGGTTCCTCGATGACGTCAACGACGACCCCTACCTGACCAGGGAGCACGGGCCCGGGATCCGCGCCTCCATCGCCAGCTACTGGGCCGCCCGCCAGCAAGAGCTGATCGCCCACCTGGACCCCGGCCATCCACCACCGAGCACGTAGGCCAGCCGCCCTACCGGGTGGTGTAGGCAGCCCTCGGGCCGGCGGAGTCCTTGTTCAGGCGCTTGGACAGGTGGAGGCCCTCGAGGACGAACTCGACGGCGCTGGCCCAGAGCCCCGGGCTCTCGGCTCCCTTGGTCAGGGTGGCCACCACCTCCTTCAGGGCGGGGAGCCCGTCGACGGCGGCGACGTAGTCGCGGGCCGGCAGGTCGTCGCCGGCGTGCAGGACCATCCCGCGGTCGAACGACAGCACGATGTCGGCGACGGCGGAGCTGGGCACCCGTTCCTTGAACACGGTGAGGACGGCGGCCTTGAGCAGGCGGTCGACCACCTCGGCGCCGGCCCGGTCCTCGAGGGCCTCGACCTCGATCTTGCCGGTGGTCGAGGCCACCAGGGCGCCCAGGTCGCTGATCCGGGGCACCGCCTGCTTCTCACCCGCCCGCAGGGCCCGGCGGGCGGCGGCGGCGCACAGAACCTCGTGGTTGGCCACGCTGAGCCGCACCGACACGCCTGAGCGCTGGTTGACCTGGGGCGACACCCGGGCCAGCTGGCTGACGGTGGCGACGATGTCGACCATGAAGTCGGGCACCTCGACGCGCAGGCCGGCGACGTCGAAGGGCACCGCCTCCTGGCCGATCACCGCCACCTCGGTGGCCAGGTCGAGGGGGTAGTGGGTGCGGATCTGGCTGCCGAATCGGTCCTTCAGCGGCGTGATGATCCGGCCCCGGTTGGTGTAGTCCTCCGGGTTCGCCGAGGCCACCAGCAGCAGGTCGAGCGGCAATCGCACCTTGTAGCCGCGGATCTGCACGTCGCGCTCCTCGAGCACGTTGAGCAGGCCGACCTGGATGCGCTCGGCCAGGTCGGGCAGCTCGTTGATGGCGAAGATCCCCCGGTTGGTGCGGGGCACCAGGCCGTAGTGGATGGTGAGCTCGTCGGAGAGGTAGCGGCCCTCGGCCACCTTGATCGGATCGACCTCGCCGATGAGGTCGGCGATGGCGGTGTCGGGGGTGGCCAGCTTCTCACCGAAGCGGGTGTCTCGATGGACCCACTCGATCGGCGTGGCCTCGCCGTGGGCGGCCACCAGGTCACGTGCATGGAGGCTGACGGGCGCGTAGGGGTCGTCCTGGATCTCCGAGCCGGCGACGACGGGCAGCCACTCGTCGAGCAACCCGGTGAGCGAGCGGATCATCCGGGTCTTGGCCTGGCCCCGCTCACCCAGGAAGATGAGGTCGTGGCCGGCCAGGAGGGCGTTCTCCAGCTGGGGCAGGACGGTGTCCTCATAGCCCTGCACTCCCTCGACGAGGGGCCGGCCCTCGGCCACGCGGGCAGCGGCGTTGCGCCGCACCTCCTCCTTGACGGGGACCGACGTCCACCCCGAGTCACGGAGCGCTCCAAGCGTGGACGGACGGGCTGCACCCATGGCGGCGACCCTACCGCCGGGCGTTTCGCAAGCTCCGGGGCCAGGGGCCTCGCTCGGATCCCGGCCGTAGGGCCTTGACCCTCGCCCCGCGCCCGCTGATCTACCCTCGCTGGGCCGTGCCAGCCTCGCCTGCAGCCACCCGCCAGGCCTACCGGGCCGCCTCGTGGGCCATGGCCGCCGTGGCGTTCGTGGCCGCCGTGATGACCTTCGCCGTGGGCCTGGCCGCCCTCACCCTCCCAGGGTCGCCCCGGGAGGCCGACGGCGAGCGGGTGACGACCGGGCCGGGGCCGTCCCGGTCAACGGTTGAGGTGCTCGCCGCCGACCAGTCCATGGTGAGCGGCACCGTCTCCAAGGTGACGGGCACCAAGGTCGAGGCGCCGGCGCTCGCCGTCCCCCTCACGCTGAACGTGGCGCGGGGCGGCGGCACCAAGGCCGAGTTCAGCGGGGGCACGGTGGCGGGGAAGAGGGTCACGGTCACCTGGGACGGGGGACGCGGGTCGATGCCGCTCACCGGCCAGGGATCGATCGACCTGAACGGCCCGGTCGACGTCGACCTCACCTCCAAGGGGGCGACCTACGCCCTCGACGGCCAGTCGCGACTGCTGACGCCGGGCTCCTACGGCTTCGGTGTCACGGTGGCTGTCATCCCGGCCAACGGGACCCTCGGTGCCCCGAAGGACGGTGCCCGCCTCGAGGTGCCCGACGGGTTCGCCGCCTCCCTCCTCACCAGCGACGGCGTCCGGGTCACCAAGGCGCCGGCGCCCCTCCAGCTCAAGGGACCGGGCCAGCTGGTGCTCGAGGGCGCCCTCCAGGTCACCACCCGCGACGGGATGCGCCAGGCCACCAAGATCACCTTCGGGCCGGGCGCCTTCGAGCTGAACCTCGAGCCCGAGGCCGGCGGGTACCGCATCGATCGGGCGCTGCTGCAGGGCCCGATGACCGTGGACCCCTAAGTGGAGCTCGGGGGCACCTGGCGGGCCGCGCCGGGCAGCGACGAGCTGCGCCGGCGCTTCGCCGCCCCCGACCTCGACGATCGCGACTGGTCCGACCTCCCGGTCCCCGGCCACTGGCGGTCGACGCCGGGCTTTGCGGCCTGCGACGGCCCGGTCCTGCACCGCTGCGCCTTTGAGGCCCCCCGGCCCGCCGAGGGGCGACGGTCCTTCGTCGTGCTCGAGGGCTGCTTCTACCAGGGCGACGTCTGGCTCGACGGCGCCTACCTCGGGGACACCGAGGGCTACTTCCTGCCCCACGCCTTCGAGGTCACCGAGCAGCTTCGGGCCCGCACCGACCACGTCCTGGCCGTGGAGCTCACCTGCGCCCGACCCACGAGCAAGGCGACCAAGCGCTACCTCAGCGGGGTGTTCCAGCACTCCGACTCGCTGGACCCGGAGTGGAACCCCGGGGGGATCTGGCGGCCCGTCCACCTGGTGGAGACCGGCTCGATCCGCATCGCCTCGCTGCGGGTCCGCTGCGCCGAGGCGACCGACGACCTGGCCCGGCTGCACCTCACCGCCACCCTGGACGCGGCCCGACCCGGGGCGGTCGAGCTGCGCACCACCGTCGAGGGGACCGAGCACAGGTGGACGGGCTCGGTGACCTGGGGCATCAACGAGGTGCACTGGCAGGTCGAGGTCGCCGCCCCGCCGCTGTGGTGGCCGAAGGCGCTGAGCCCGGGCGGAGCATCGCCCACGCTGGTCGACGTGGTCGTCGAGGCCCGGCCGGCCGGCGGGGGGGCGTCGCCGCCCCCGTCCGACGTCGCCGTCCGCCGCACCGGCCTGCGCCAGGTCCGCATGCACCGCTTCATCCTCGAGGTCAACGGCGAACGGCTGTTCCTGAAGGGGGCGAACCACGGCCCCACCCGCATGGCCCTGGGCGAGGCGACGGCGGCCGAGCTGGCAGGCGACGTGGCCCTGGCCCAGGACATCGGCCTCGACCTCCTCCGGGTGCAGGCCCACATCAGCCGTCCCGAGCTGTACGAGGCGGCCGACCAGGCCGGGCTCCTGCTGTGGCAGGACCTCCCCCTCCAGCGCAGCTACACCCGCACCATCCGCCGCCAGGCCGTGCGCCAGGCCCAGGCTGCGGTCGACCTTCTGGCCCACCACCCGAGCATCGCCATCTGGTGCGCCCACAACGAGCCGGTGGCCCTCGACACCCGTCTGCGGCCCGAGCCGGCGGTGCGCCGCTACGTGCTGGAGCAGGTGCTGCCCAGCTGGAACAAGACGGTGCTCGACGCCGCCCTCACCCGCACCCTGGCCGCCACCGACGGCAGCCGGCCGGTGGTGGCCCACTCCGGCGTGCTGCCCCACCCGGCCTGGGGCACCGACACCCACCTGTCGCTCGGGTGGTACCACGGCCACGAGCGCGACCTCCCCCGGATCCTGCGCCGCTACCCCGTCCTGGCCCGCTTCGTCGGCGAGTTCGGGGCCCAGGCCGTGCCCGAGTCGGCAGACTTCATGGAACCCGACCGCTGGCCCGACCTCGACTGGGACCGCCTCGGCCACCGCCACGGCCTGCAGAAGGCCGTCTTCGACCGGCGGGTGCCACCCGCCGACCACGCCACCTTCGACTCGTGGCGGGGGGCCACCCAGGAGCATCAGGCGGTGGTGCTGCGCCACCACGTCGAGGCGCTGCGCCGGCTCAAGTACCGACCCACCGGCGGCTTCTGCCAGCTCAGCCTGGCCGACGGCCACCCTTGCGTCTCCTGGTCGGTCCTCGACCACGAACGGGTGCCCAAGCTGGGCCTGGCCGCCCTGCGCGCCGCCTGCGCCCCGGTCATCGTCACCGCCGACCGCCCGGCCGCCACCTACCGCCCCGGCACCCCCGTCGCCCTCGACGTGCACGTCGTGTCGGACCTGCGCCACCCCCTCCCGGGCTGCGCCGTCCGCGCCGAAGTGTCGTGGCCCGGCGGAAGCCACCGGTGGGGCTTCACCGGCGATGTCGCCGCCGACACCGTGGCCCGCGTCGGCACCCTCTCCTTCCTGATCCCCGACGCCCCCGGCCCGCTGACCCTCTCCCTGCACCTCACCGGCCCCACCACCGCCTCGGCCACCTACGACGCGAGGATCGCGCCCGATCGGTGAGCGGACGGACGTCGAGGTCGTGAGGGCGCAGGAAGGGGGCCGCCGGATGAGGCCGGCGACGTTGGCTCGGGCCGATGCCGGGTCGAGCGGCCTTCGGAACCGGCCCGGATTGGTACGAGAGGCCCGACCCAGCGCACGGGTGACTGGAGGACGCCGGGGGGTCCTACGCTTCGGGTCGTGACCAGCACCGTCGCCCCGGCCGGGCGGGCCCGGCGGCGTGGGCTGTGGAGCACCACGATCGGCAAGAAGCTGCTGGTGGCGGTCACCGGCATCGGCTGGATCGGGTTCGTCGTCGTCCACATGATCGGGAACCTGAAGCTGTTCCTCGGGCCCGAGGGCCACGGCGACAACCGGCCCGCCCTCAACGTCTACGGCGAATGGCTGCGCGAGCTGGGCACCCCGGCCCTGCCCCGCACCGTCCTCCTCTGGATGCTCCGCTTCGGGCTGCTCGCCATGTTCATCCTCCACGTGGTGCTGGTGGCTGTGCTGGCCCGGCGCAACCGGGCCGCCCGCCCCGAGCGCTACGTCAAGACGGCCCACGTCCAGGCCAACCCGGCGTCGCTGATGATGAAGTGGGGCGGCGTCACCATCGGGGCCTTCCTCATCTTCCACCTGGCCCACTTCACCTGGGGGGTGTCCCCCGACATCGAGTTCCGTCGGGGGGAGCCCTACGCCAACCTCACCCAGGCCTTCTACCACCGGCCCTGGATGGGGGCGCTGTACCTGGTGGCCATGGTGGCCCTGGCCGGCCACCTGTACCACGGCATCTACTCGACGGCCCAGACCCTCGGCCTCAACCGACAGCGCCGGGAGCGGCTGATCCGCCGCATCGCCACCACGGTCGCCGCGGTCACCGTGGGCGGCAACGTCCTCATCATCCTCGGGGCCACCCTCATCAAGAACCCGGGCTACTGAGATGACCCTCGACATCCCGCCCCGGACCCGCTGGCGGGAGTCGGATGACACCTCGATGCTGGCCAGCGGCGCCCCCACCGGGCCCATCGCCGAGCGGTGGGACGAGCACAGGTTCCGCCTGCGCCTGGTGAACCCGGCCAACCGGCGCCGCTACCGGGTCATCGTGGTGGGCGCGGGCCTGGCCGGCGGGGCGGGGGCCGCCAGCCTGGGCGAGCTGGGCTACAACGTCGACGTCTTCTGCTACCAGGACTCGCCCCGGCGGGCCCACTCGATCGCCGCCCAGGGCGGGATCAACGCCGCCAAGAACTACCGCAACGACGGCGACAGCGTGCACCGGCTGTTCTACGACACGGTGAAGGGCGGCGACTTCCGGGCTCGGGAGTCGAACGTGCACCGCCTCGCCCAGGTCTCGGTGGACATCATCGACCAGTGCGTGGCCCAGGGCGTTCCCTTCGCCCGCGAGTACGGCGGGCTGCTCGACAACCGGTCCTTCGGTGGGGCTCAGGTCTCCCGCACGTTCTATGCCCGGGGCCAGACCGGCCAGCAGCTGCTGCTGGGCGCCTACCAGGCCCTCGAGCGCCAGGTCCAGGCCGGCACGGTGACGGTGCACGCCCGCCACGAGATGGTCGAGCTGGTCACCGTCGACGGGGTGGCCAAGGGCATCGTCACCCGCGACATGATCGACGGGACCATCGAGCGGTGGGCGGCCGACGTGGTCATCTTGGCCACCGGCGGCTACGGCAACGTCTTCTACCTGTCGACCAACGCCAAGGGTTGCAACGCCACGGCCATCTGGCGGGCGCACAAGAAAGGCGCCTTCTTCGCCAACCCGTGCTTCACCCAGATCCACCCCACCTGCATCCCCGTCAGCGGCGATCACCAGAGCAAGCTGACGCTGATGTCCGAGTCGCTGCGCAACGACGGCCGCATCTGGGTGCCTGCGAGGGCCGGCGACACCCGGCCGCCCGACCAGATCCCGGAGGGCGAGCGCGACCACTTCCTGGAGCGCAAGTACCCGAGCTACGGCAACTTGGTGCCTCGCGACGTGGCCTCGCGCAACGCCAAGGAGGTGTGCGACGAGGGCCGGGGCGTGGGCCCGTCCGGCCTCGGGGTCTACCTCGACTTCTCCGAGGCGGTGGAGCGGCTGGGGGCGGCCAAGATCAAGGAGCGCTACGGGAACCTGTTCGAGATGTACGAGCGCATCACCGACGACGACCCCTACACCGTCCCCATGCGCATCTTCCCGGCCATCCACTACACGATGGGCGGCCTGTGGGTGGACTACAACCTGCAGTCCACCATCCCCGGGCTGTTCGTGGCCGGCGAGGCCAACTTCTCCGACCACGGCGCCAACCGGCTGGGGGCCTCGGCGCTGATGCAGGGCCTGGCCGACGGCTACTTCGTGCTGCCCGCCACCATCAGCGACTTCCTGGCGGGCCAACCCATGGGCCAGACGCCCTCGACCGACGGGCCGGACTTCGCCGAGGCCGAGGCGGCGGTGCGCAGCCGGATCGACGCCCTGCTGGCCGTCGACGGCTCCCGCACCGTGGATCAGTTCCACCGCGAGCTCGGCCTCCTGCTGTGGGACCGGTGCGGCATGGCCCGCGACGAGGCCGGCCTCACCACGGCACTCGACCGGCTGCCCGGCCTGCGCGAGGAGTTCTGGCGCGACGTGAAGGTTCCCGGCACCGGGACGATGCTGAACCAGGGCCTGGAGAAGGCCCAGCGGGTGGCCGACTTCCTCGAGCTGGGCGAGCTCATGTGCCTCGACGCCCTCCACCGCACCGAATCCTGCGGCGGCCACTTCCGCAAGGAAAGCCAGACCGAAGACGGCGAGGCCAGGCGCGACGACGAGCACTTCAGCTACGTCGCCGCCTGGCAGCACGGCGGCGACCCCAGCAACCCGGTCCTGCACCGGGAGCCCCTCACCTTCGAGCACGTCCACCCCACCCAACGCAGCTACACCTGATGCACCTGACGCTGAAGGTGTGGCGACAGGCCGACCGCCACGCCAAGGGCCGCATGGTCACCTACGAGGCCACCGACGTCTCGCCTGACATGTCGTTCCTCGAGATGCTCGACGTGGTCAACGAGCGCCTCATCCTGGCCGGGGACGACCCCATCGCCTTCGACCACGACTGCCGGGAGGGCATCTGCGGGTCGTGCGACCTGATGCTCGACGGCTACGCCCACGGGCCCCGCCGGGCCACCACCGTGTGCCAGCTCCACATGCGCACCTACGCCGACGGCGACACCATCGTCATCGAGCCGTGGCGGGCAGCCTCGTTCCCGGTCCTGAAGGACCTCGTCGTCGACCGGGGCGCCCTCGACCGGATCGTGGCCGCTGGCGGCTTCATCTCGGTGCCGACCGGCAGCCCCCAGGACGCCAACGCCCTGCCGGTGGCCAAGGCCGACGCCGAGCGGGCCATGGACGCGGCGGCCTGCATCGGCTGCGGGGCCTGCGTCGCCGCCTGCCCCAACGGCTCGGCGTCGCTGTTCACCGGGGCCAAGCTGACCCACCTCGGCTCACTGCCCCAGGGCCAGCCGGAGCGCCACCGCCGGGCCCTGGCCATGGTCGAGCAGATGGACGCCGAGGGCTTCGGCGGCTGCACGAACATCGGCGAGTGCTCAGCGGCCTGCCCGAAGGAGATCCCGATGGATGTGATCGCCCAGATGAACGCGGATCTCCGTCGGGCCGTCCTGCGCCCGCGCTAGATGACGTGCCGGAGTGGCCTACCAGCCCCCGCGGCCGCCCAGCCTCTCGCCGTGGGAGATCTCCCGACGCTCCTCCATCGAGGAGCCGCCCTCAGGGGCGTTGCCGGCGGTCTCCCAACCGTCGGGCACACCGCCGTGGGGGGCGGCCAGCGCCCGCAGCTCCTCCTGCACGGCGCGCACCGACTCGTAGCTGGCCACCATGGTCTTGGAGCAGTAGCAGGTCCACTCGCCCGCCTCCTCGTCCCAGGTGACCTCGGTGTCGAAGCCGGCCTCGAGGGCGTCCTCGGCCACGTCGTCGGCTGCCGCCTCGTCGGGGACGAGGACGGCGAAGTCGACATCCATCTCCTCATCGAGGTTGGAGCCGGCGGCGACCACCTGGAAGAGGGCGTCCCCGTCGGCGTCGTCGGGGAAGCGGCGGTAGTTGCTCTTACCGTACAGGGGAGATCGTCCGCGTATCACAGGCGCGGACTCTAGTCCTAACCACCCACCGCAGGTGCAACTTCTTCGCTGGCCACGAGGGAGGTGAGCTTGGTATGCACGGCGGCATCGCCCTCGATGTGCACATTGGGCAGGATCTTGTTGAGCCAGCCCGGCATCCACCAGTTGGCGTCGCCCAGCAGCTCCATGGTGGCGGGCACCAGGACCATGCGCACGATGGTCGCATCCACCAGCACGGCGGTGGTCAGTCCGAGCCCGATCTGCTTGATGAAGACGTTGGGGTCGAAGATGAACACCCCGAAGACGAAGATCATGATGGCGGCCGCTGCGGTGATGACCCGGGCGGTCTTGGCCAGGCCGTCGGCCACCGCCGCAGCGTTGTCGCCGCTGCGCAGGTACTCCTCCCGGATGCGGCTGAGCAGGAACACCTCGTAGTCCATCGACAGGCCGAAGAGGATGGCGAACATGATCATCGGGATGAAGGCCGGGATCGGTGTCTCGGGGATGTTGAGGAGGTCGCCGAGCCAGCTGCCCTGGACGGCGTAGGACATCACCCCGTAGGCGGCGGCGATGGACAGCAGGTTCATCACGCCGGCCTTCAGGGCCACCAGCGGGGAGCGGAAGACGGTCGTGAGCAGGAGGAACGACAGGAGCACCACGGCGCCGATGAACAGCGGGAGGCGCTTGGTGATGTAACTGCTCTGGTCGATGGAGATGGCCGTGAACCCGCCGACCAGGGCCTCGCCGCCCGAGGAGCTGAGCGCCGGGGGAAGGACGTCCGACCGCAGCCGCTCGACCAGCCGGTCGGTGCTCCTGTCCTGGGGCTTGCCGGTGGGGAAGACGTTGATGATGGCGGTGTCACCGGCCGGGTTGGGGATCACCGGCGAGACGGCGGCCACGCCGTCGGCGCCCTTCAGCTGCTCGCTGACGGCCTGGAACGTGCCAGCCCTGTCCCTGGCCCCCTGGGCGTCGACGACCACCAGCAGGGGCCCGTTGAACCCGGGCCCGAAGCCGCTGGAGAGCAGGTCGTAGGCCTTGCGGGAGGTTTCCTCCTTCGGGTTGTTGCCCTCGTCGGGGAAACCGAAGCGCAACGACAGGACCGGGGCGGTGACGATCAGCAGGACGAGGGCGGCGCCCAAGAAGGCGGCCCAGGGTCGGCGCTGGACGACCCGGCTCCAGCGGTACCAGAAGGCCCGGTCCCCCTGGGCGGCGGTCCGGCCGGTGAAGGGCACCCGCAGGCGGTCGATGTTCCTGCCGACGAAGCCGAGGATCGCCGGCAGCAGGGTGAGGGAGGCGCCGAGCATGACGAGCACGGCCAGCACGGCCGACCCGGCCACGCCCTGGAGGTAGCCGAGGCCCATGGTGAGCATGCCGACGAGCGAGATGACGACGGTGCCACCGGCGAACAGCACGGCCCGGCCGGCGGTGCCCATGGCGGTGAGCACGGCCTCGCGGGGCTCCAGCCCGGCGTCGAGCGACTGCCGGTAGCGGGTGATGATGAACAGGGCGTAGTCGATGCCGACGCCGAGACCGATCATGCCGGCCACCGTGGGCGCCCAGTCCGGGGTCTCGAGGAAACGGGAGGCGATCCCCCCGAGCGTGGCCCCGATCCCCAGGCCGAACAGGGCGGTGATCAGCGGCAGGCCCATGGCCAGGGCCGAGCCGAAGGCCAGGAGCAGCACGAAGGCGGCGAAGATCAGTCCGATGAACTCCGACCCGAGCGCCACCTCGGCCACCAGCGTGGTGACCTGCAGCTCCAGGCTGCCGGCCTTCTGGCCGGGCTCCACTGCTTCCAGGAACTCCTTCGGGTAGGTCGGGCTGTCGCTCAGCAGCTTGTCGTAGGTCATGTCGAAGTCGACCTGGGCGTAGGCGACGCGGCCGTCGGCCGAGACCTGGGACGCCCCCTCCGGGCTGAACGGGCTGGTGACGCCGGTCACGTGGGGTTGCCTGGCCGCGGTGGCGATGGCGTCATCGGCCGCGGCGCGAGCGGCGGGATCGTTGAGGTCGCCGGCGAAGACCAGCTTCACCGAGTCGCCCTGACGGGCCGGGAAGCGCTCGCCCAGCAGCTCGTAGGCCCGGGTCGACTCGGCCCCCGGCGTCTGGTAGTTGGCCCGGTTCTCGGCGGGCAGGGCCGTGCCGGCGCCGATCACCCCGGCGAGGAGGACGACCCAGGCCAGCAGGACCAACCGTCGGCGCCGGTAGCAGATGTCAGCGAGCTTGATCACGTTCAGGACCTCCCAGGCCGGTGCGGCCGACGTCGCCGCCTCCCCACCGTGGCACAGGTGCTTGAGCGGAGTCAATGGTTTTGTTCAGTGAACTCAAGGGGTAGGCTGGAGCCGATGGACAGCGAGGGGGGCGAGGCTCCGGGTCGCGAGGCTCCGGGTCGCGAGGCGTGGCGACTCATCGCCGACCTGCTGTTCAGCGAGGAGGCCGTCAGCCGCTTCGGCGCCGCCTGCGCAGCGACCGACCTCACCCCGCCCCTGCTGAAGGCCCTCGTCTCGCTCGAGCCCGGTGGCGCCGAGCCCATGCGGGTGTTGGCCAAGGGGTGGGGCTGCGACGCGTCGTGGGTCACCGGCATCGTCGACGGCCTCGAGGAGCGGGGCTACGTCGAGCGGCGGGTGTTGGCCACCGACCGGCGGGTGAAGGTGGTGCACCTCACCGCCCAGGGCGAGCGAGCCAAGGCCGCCGCCCTCGAGATCCTGCACGACCCGCCCCTGGGCGTCACGGCCCTCCCTGAGGCCGACCAGGTGGCGCTGCGCGACCTTCTGCGGAGGGTGCGCAGCGCCTCGTCGGCTCAGCCGGGGATGGCGGAGAGGTAGCGCAGCGCCGTCACCCCGGGGAGGAAAAGGTAGGCGCCGCCCCTGGTGGTGACGAAGCCGCTCATGCCCGAGACCTGTCGCCGCACGGGCTCATCGGGCACGGTGAACGGGCCGCAGGGCGCCGGATGGGCGCCGACGAGCGGGTCGATCTCCCCGTTCAGGCCGGCGAAGAACGGGTTGTTGATCCAGGTGTGCTGGATGAACTCGAAGTGCCGCTCGATGTCGGTGTTCAGGCACAGGAAGAGCAGGCCCCGCTCCTCGTCGGCCCCGTCAACCGCCTCATCTGGGGTTGCGGGAGGGAGCGGGCCGCCGTAGGGCCGGCCTCGCCGCAGGATGCGGTGGTTGCGGGAGGAGTCGAGCGTGGCCTCTGGGTTGTCTTCGGAGGAGTCACGCGGGTTCGTCCGGCGCACGTGGGCCCCGAGGGGGCAGCGCAAGCCGTTGAGGTCGTGCTCGGCGTACCCGAAGCCGTTCGACCCGGCCTCGCCCGGGTCGCTGTCGGGCGACTGGACCAACGGCGCCCCGCTGGCCCACCGGCCCACGACCTTGGCGGCCACCTTCTCAGGGCTGAGAGGGCGGCCGTGCCCGGCGGTGGCTTCGCTGGCCTGCCCCACCGCGGCGTGGAAGGCGGGGACGTCCTGGGCCAGCTGGCGGAAGACCAGGAAGCTCCCGTTGCGGCCGAGGTCGCAGCGTCCGGAAGCCCAGCTCGCGTCGCGCAGGTCTCGGGTCAACCCGGAGCGGGGCACCGTGGGTCCCTCTGCGGGCTTGCCGAAGTTGTCGAGGTAGCCGAGCACGATCTCACCGGGCTCGACCTCCTCGAACCGGGCCACCTCGGCGGCCGCCGCCTCCCCCACGGCATCGGCCGGGACCTCGGGATGGACCGACCGCTGCTTGCGGGGCCAGCCCTTCATCCGGGGTTGGGAGAGGCCGTCGAAGAAACCGAAGTGCTCGTGGCCTGCGATCGGGAGCAGCCGTCCCTCGATGGGCTGGCCCACCTCGGTCAGGCCCCCGCCCGCCCCGTAGGCCGCCCGCCGTCCGGTGTGCTCGGCATCGAGCGCGTCCTCGGTCTTGGCGAACAGCATCACCAGCACGTGGATCACGCCCTCAACCTCGGTGGGGCCGCCCCACGCCCACTCCTTGGGGTCGCTGGCACCGAAGTCACCGAGCACCCGTGAGCGGTGGGGGGTGACCATGCCCTCCTGCAGCGGCCGGGGAAAGGTGGCCAGGTCGTCCTCGGGGAGGCCGAGGCGCCGCAGCCCCTCCCAGGTGAGGGCCAGGTTGAGGCACGGGTCGTCGGTCTCCGACCGGTCGGCGGTGAACACCTGGCCGGCGACCTCGGCCAGCCAGGCCCGGGCCGCCACCGGCTCGCCGATGCGGCAGAACACGTAGCGGGCGAAGGGCAGGTTGCCGTAGGCCCGGGCCACCAGGCCCTGCATGTCGGCGGTGTTGAGCTCCTCCGTCGCGGTCAGAGGCGTCTTAGCCACGTCGTGGTCCCCTCGTCGTCGAGGCGGGTCAACAAGTCATCGCGGATGGCGCTGTTGTTGTCGATCGCCGTCATGGTCAGGTCGGGGTAGGCGGTGTACCAGGCGTTGGTGGCGCACTGGCTGCCCCTGGCCCACTGGCGGAAGCGGGGCCCGTCGGTCGCACCCTCCCTCAGCAGGTTGCGGGTGCGGGGGAACTCCTTGGTGTTGCTCCACACCGCGGTGAGGCCCCTGGACGCCTTGTCGATGAAGTCGCCCAGGTAGCTCTCCCAGCTGCCGTCGAAGTTCGACAGGAACAGCAGGTGGCGTCGCTCGTCGATCAGCGACCAGTGGGCGAAGTGGATGCTCGGGATGTTCCCCAGCTTCCCCTTGGTGAAGATGATCCTTGCCAGCAGGTTCAGCACGAACAGGACCAGGGGCAACAGGGCCGCCCTGAGCATCCCGGGCTTGACGGGGATCACGCTGGACAGGTGGTTCTGGGCCAGGAGGCGGGGGCCGCCGACGCCTTCGAACACACAGAGGTCCTCGGTCTCCTCCAGCTGCCGGATGTGGGCCGGGTCGGGCGGGGTCTGGCGCACGGGGTCGATCTTCTCCTTCACGCGGAGCACGACGTACCCCACCGCCACCACCGGTACCAGGACAGGGAGGAGCACGACGGCCGCCGCGACGACCGCCGCAGCCCGCAGCCGGTGCGTGGCCTTCTCCATCAAGGTCTCCCGGGGCGGCGGCTTCGTGGTGGCCCAGCCGAGGGTGGGCTCGTCCCGCACGAACGCCTGCACCTTGGCCCGCAGGGCGTTCGGGGTGAGTCCGTTGAGCCCGCCGGCCTCCTCCTCGGCGGCGAGGAACCCCGAGATCTGGTCATGGAGCTGCTTCTCCTGGCGGATTCGGGCCACCGACCGCCCCGTGGCCCCGATGTGGAAGGCCCCCGGTCGCACCACCCGCTCAGCCAACCAAGCCTGGAGCTGGGCCGGCGCCGCGCTGCCCGGGTACCCGGGCGAGCCCAGGAACAGGGCGTCGAGCCCACCGCCCGCCGCCTTGCTCAACGTGGCCAGCCAAGCTGCGGTGGTTCCGTCGACGTTGCTCTCGAAGATCAGCTTGGGAGTCCTGACCTCGGGGCCGTCGGCCAGGACCAGGGACGCGAAGTGCAGCTGGTCGAACCGACCCAGGGGCAGGACGGCGTTGCTGGCCGGATCGCGGCCGATGGTGGCGAGCGTCTCGGTCAGCTCGGCCTCCCGGCCCGGCCCGACGTCGGCCACGATGGTGAGCACGCTCTGGGTCATCGGCTGGCCTCCACCGTGGCGTGCGGCCCCCGCAATGCCGCTCCCTGCGGGTCGAACTCTACGATCAGGCGGTCGGGGAACGGGCCGTCGTAGCTGATCCGGCCGTCGGCGCCCTCCGCCCGGCGCAGCCCGGGGAGGCGCACCACGGCGGCGACCAGCTCGGTGACCTGGACGGCGTTGATGTGGCGGCCGAAGCAGGCGTGCAGACCGTGCCCGAAGTGGACGTACCGGTCGTCGGGCCGGTCGGGCCGCAGACGACCCGCCTGGGGGAAGGCGGCCTCGTCGAACATGGCCGAGATCGTCGCCACCATCACCTGTGAGCCGGCCCGCACGCGTGTGGGCCCGAGTGTGGTGTCCCGGGCGCAGTGACGGACGAGGAGGGCGCCGTGGGGGCGCAAGCGCAGCGCCTCCCAGGCATAGCCCCGGACGGTGTCGAGGTCGCCGTCGAGCGCGGCCCGGCGCGCCGCCGCCAGCGCCTCGGGGTGGCGAAGCAGCTCGTCGACCACGTGGGTCACCGTCTTCGAGGTGGTCTCGAGCGCCCCGACGATCAGGCCGTTGACGCAGCGGCGGACGGCGTCGTCGTCCAGCCATGGCTCGGCCTCACCCATGGTCACCAGCCGGGTCACGACCGTGTCGGGGACGGCCTCCCCAGCCGCCAGCGCCGCTCGGGTCGTGGCGATCAGGTGCTCCATGTACGGGCGCTGCTCGGCGACAGCCAGCGACGCCGCCTCCCTGGCCCGTGGGCTGTCGTCGAGGAAGACCCCGTCGAACAGCGCCCGCATCCACCGCATGGTCGACGCCTCGTCAGGCCCCGGCGTGCCGAAGTAGTCACCGACCACCCGGGTGGCCGCCACCCGGGCCAGACCGTTCACCACGTCGAGCCGTCCCGTGGGCCCGGCCGCCTCCAGCAGCGGGGCGGCGGCGCCGACGACGATGGCCCTGACCCGCTCGAGGTCGTCCACCGACGCCGCCTTGAGCAGGGCCCCCGACTCACGCTCGTACACCTCGCCCCGGTCGGTCCCCAGGATGAAGGCGCCGCTCCAGCGGGCCATGCGGGCCCCGTTGACCTCGGCGATGGTGAAGTCGGTGTCCCGCCGCAGCACCTCAACAACATCCGCGTGATTCGACACGATCACCCGCCGGCCGACGCGCAGGACCGGTGCGAAGCGGCGCAGCACGCTGAAGACCGGTCGCAGCAGAGCGGGGTTCGACAGCACAACGCCAAGCCGATCCCGCCAGCCCCGTCGCGGCCAGCCCGGTGGAAGCGTCTGAGCGATCACCTGGTCCCCCCTCCTCGAAGCAGCAGTGTTACCCATGACGGCGCTGCTCTGCCGAGAAGAGCTGAACCGGGCTGGGTGCAACTTCGGCTCGGATCCACCCCGTGGCGCACTCGACCCTCGCTCGCTGCCCAACCGCTGCCGGGAAATCCGAACCACCGAGCCTCCACCAAGCCCAGGCCGGGTCAGCCAGCCGCAGGTGGCGACCTCGAGCTCCGCCCCGAGAAAGCCGCTATTCTCACGAGACGACGAACTAGTTGCAGTGGGTTCGGGACGCTCGCGAACCACCCTGTTCGAGCTGCCCGGATTCGCGGGATGACGCCTCAGGCTCCGGCGGGCGGGGACCACGACTCGAGCCATCCGACCTCGCCGCTTGGCGAACGGGCCAGAGCGCGGCCCACCTGCCACCCCACGGGCTCGGTAGCCAGCACGGGCGCCCAGCGGATGGCCGCCATGTCGCCGTCGGCCGTCGGCAGGCCGGACGGGTTGCGGGGCAGCGGCTCCCCGTGCTCGTGAACGACAGCGACGCCTGACGGCGACCACCCCCACGACCAAGCCACGCCTCCGCTCCGGCTCTGCGCATCCCGCTCTGCGGGGCCGCTCGGGCCCTGCGCATCCCGCTCTGCGGGGCCGCTGCCCCAGCAGTGTCGGCGGACCGCCGGCCAGGCTTCGACGGGCAGCTCCTCGATCCGACCGCCGGAGCCGACCTGGATCTCGCCCCAGAGGCGTCCGGCCCGCCACCACCCCTCGTCCGTCTGGCAGCGCCCCCCGCCGGCGGCCGGGTCGTCCTCGAACGACAGGTCCAGGGCCAGGCCCTGGCGGCCGCCGCGCTCGTGGCCCCAGGCGTCGACAAGGTCGCCGTCCTCGAACGACACCCCCCACGACTCCAGGCCGAGGGTCCAGTGCGAGCCGGGCTGCTCGCAGGTGCAGCTGGCCCACAGGCTGCCCCGCACCTCCAGGCCGGCCGACGGCGGCGGCAGGTCGAGGTCGTCGTCGCGCACCAGCAGGTAGGGCCGGCGGCGGCCCACCAGCCCCGCCCAGTACGAGCAGCGCCGCCGGGCCGGGTGCAGGGCCAGGCGAACGAACACCCCGGCCGAGCCGTCGGGGGCGCAGGCGTCGAACGACCACCACTCCGACCACCCCGGCGGGTGCGGCGAGGGCGGCCGGTGGCGACCCTCGTCGGCGGCGTCCACCGGGCCGGTCCTAGCACCTGGGGCGCCCTCGGATCGGCGGCGGCGCCCCTAACCTCGGCTTGTGCGCCCCTACGACAGCGGTCCGGGCCGCAAGTGGCTGTTCTTCGTCTTCGGGGCGGGGATGTTCGCCTTCCTGGCCCTGATCGGCCTCCGGCGCGACGACCCGCTGGCCTTCGAGCTCGGTCGGCTGATCGCCGTGGCCGGCCTCGTCCTCGCTGCGGTCCGGGCCCACCGGCTGCGGGTCACCGCTGACGAGACGGGCGTGACCGTGCGGACGTGGGCCAACGCCACCTCCTACGACTGGGAGGACGTCAAGACGGTCTTCGGCACGCCCGAGCGCCCCGTGCTGGTGCTGCGCACCGGGGCCGAGGTCGTGCTGCTCGACAACTGGCACCCCGACCCGTCGTCGGTGGGAGCCGAGGTGCGCCGCCGCCTGCTGGCCAGCCAGGAGCGCTCGGGCCGCCCGGCCGACGGCTGGTAGAACTGGTGCAGGTGTTCCCCTTCCTGAGCCCGGCGTGGCTCGAGCAGCTGACGGCGGCGGCCGGCGGCGGCGCAAAGGGATCCGGTTCGGCGGTCGTGCAGCTGGTCGTCGCCGGAGGGCCGAACGGTGACGTGGCCTTCGTGCTCGACGTCGGTCCCGGGTCCTTCGGGGCCCGCCCGGGCCGCGACCCCGAGGCCGTGGTCACCCTGACCCAGTCCTGGGAGACCGCCTGGCGCATCCACCGGGGCGAGCTGTCGGCGCCCGAGGCGTTCCGGGCCGGCCTGGTCAAGGTGCGCGGCGACGCGGCCCCCCTGGTCGATCTGGCGGCCTCGCTCAGCCCCCTGGGTCCCGCAGTCGCCACGCTGAGGGAGCAGACCGTCGATGCCTGAGGAAGAGACTCCCGCCGAGCGCACGGGGATGCCCGCCGGTGCCGAAGGCACCGACTGGCGGGCCCCGGGTGGATTCCCCTGGCCGCCGGTGGTCCTGATCCTGGCCTTCGTCGTGCTCTCGACGGTGGTCATCGGCTACCGGATCACCCGCCCGGCCCCGAGCGGTCCCAAGGTCCTCACCGACCAGGCCTTCGTGGCCCAGGCCAACGAGCGGTGCCGCGTCGCCATCCCCGACCTCCGTCCCCAGGACACCAGCCGCGACTCGAGCGTGACGCCGGAGCAGATCGCCGAGGGGTCCGTCCGGGCCGCCGACGGGCTGGCCGCGCTGGCCACCGAGCTGCGGGCCCTGCCCGTCGCCGCCGAGCAGAGGCCGTTCGTCGAGGGCTGGCTCGACGGCTGGGCCGCCTTCATCGACGCCGGCCGGCGGTACGCCCAGGCCGTCCGCACCGGCGACGTCGACGCCGCCAACGAGATCGGCCGCAGCGGCGACCCGGCCCAGAAGGACGCCGATGCCTTCGCCCGGGGCAACGGCCTCAGCTCCTGCCTCCTCCAATCGGCCATCCGAAAGCCCCGCGGCGCCAGCGGCGGCGGGTTCTAGGCTGGCCCGGCGACACTCTCCGGCTGCCGCCGGCGCTCAGCGCCCAGTGGGCTCCCCGAGCTCGGTCAGGGCCGCGGCCAGCGCCGCCCGCAGCCGCCGCGCCGTGGCCGGGCTGAGGTGGGCCACGAGGCCCTGGCCGACCCGTCCCACCTCTTCGAGCGTGAGCACGACGCGCAGGTCGTTGCAGCTCTCGCAGTCGTCGGACATGCCGACGGCCCACGACGCCGGCGGTCGATCGTCGTCGTCGGCGGGGTGGTCGTCTGTGGCGTCATCGATGGACCGGCGCACCCGGCCAGGCTACGCAGCGGCGTCGAGGGGCTGCTCGGCCCCGGCTCCCCGAGCGACCGGCCATGGGCTCTGGCGACCCTTTGGCCGCGGCCCGCTGGCCACGGGTTCGCCGAGCGCGTAGCGTCTCCCAACCTCGCAGCTGGGCCGGCCGTTCCGGGGGGTACGGCCGGCCCGGCGCGGCGAGCAGATCGGCCCGGCGAAGCCGGCTGGCCGCCTCAGCCGATCAGGCCCAGCTGCTCCACCTGGGCCCGCTCTTCGAGCAGCTCGTCGCGGGTGGCGTCCATGCGGGCCCGGCTGGCCGGGTCGATGTCGAGGCCCGGGACGATCGAGATCCGCCCGTTCTCCGTGGTGCACGGGAAGCCGTAGACCAGGCCCTCGGGGATGCCGTAGGACCCGTCGGAGGGAACCGCCATCGACACCCAGTCCCCCGGCGGGGTGCCCCGCACCCAGTCGCGGACGTGGTCGACCGCCGCCGAGGCCGCCGAGCCGGCGGAGGACGAGCCCCGGGCCTCGATCACCGCGGCCCCCCGCTTCTGCACCGTGGGCACGAACGTGCCCTCGACCCAGCCCGGGTCCCCGATGGCCTCGGCCACGGACCGGCCCCCCACCTCGGCGTTGAGCAGGTCGGGGTACTGGGTGACCGAGTGGTTGCCCCAGATGGTCATCCTCTTCACCTCGCTCGGGTGGCAGCCGAGCCTGGCCGCCACCTGGGCCTTGGCCCGGTTGTGGTCGAGGCGGGTCATGGCCGAGAAGCGGTCGGGGGCGAGGCCGGAGGCGCTGCGCAGGGCGATGAGGCAGTTGGTGTTCGCCGGGTTGCCGACCACCAGCACCTTCAGCTCGGGCTTGGCCACCGCCGCCAGGGCCCGGCCCTGGGTGGTGAAGATGGCCCCGTTGGCCTCGAGGAGGTCCTTGCGCTCCATGCCCTTGGTGCGGGGCCGGCTCCCAACCAGAAAAGCGATGTCGGCGCCGGCGAACGCCTCCTCGGCGTCGTCGGTCTGGACCACGCCGGCCAGGGCCCCGAAGGCGCAGTCCTGAAGCTCCATGCCCACGCCGGCCAGGCCGCCGAGGGCCGGGGTGATCTCGAGGAGGCGCAGCACGATCGGGGTGTCGGGGCCGAGCAGCGACCCGCTGGCCAGTCGGAAGACGAGGCTGTAGCCGATCTGGCCCGCGGCCCCGGTGACGGCGATCTGGACGGGCTCGGCCATGGCGCCGACGTTAGAGCCGGTCGACGATGGCGCTGGCGAACTCCGAGCAGCGCACCTCGGTGGCACCTTCCATCTGGCGGGCGAAGTCGTAGGTCACCACCTTGTCCTCGATGGTGGCCTCGAGGGCCCGGTAGATGTCCTTCGCCGCCGCCTCCCACCCGAGGTGCTCGAACATCAGCACGCCTGACAGCAGCAGCGAGCCGGGGTTCACCTTGTCCTGGCCGGCGTACTTGGGGGCCGTGCCGTGGGTGGCCTCGAAGATGCCGTGCCCGCTGACGTAGTTGATGTTGGCGCCAGGGGCGATGCCGATGCCGCCGACCTGGGCGGCCAGTGCGTCGGAGAGGTAGTCGCCGTTCAGGTTCATGGTGGCGATGACGTCCCAGTCGGTGGGGCGGGTCAGCACCTGCTGGAGGGTGATGTCGGCGATGGCGTCCTGCACCAGGATCTTGCCGCCGGGGTCCCCCCCGCAGTCGTCCCAGCCGACGGCGACCTCGGAGAACTCCTCGCGCACCAGCTCGTAGCCCCAGTTGCGGAACGCTCCCTCGGTGTACTTCATGATGTTGCCCTTGTGTACCAGCGTCAACCGCTTGCGCTCGTGGCTGACGGCGTAGTCGAGGGCGGCCCGGATGAGGCGCTTGGACCCCGTGGCCGAGATGGGCTTGACGCCGATGCCCGAGTCCTCGCGGATCTCCCAGCCGAAGGCGTCGTGCAACAGCTCGATCATCCTCTTGGCGTCGGGGGTGCCCGCCTCGACCTCGAGGCCGGCGTAGATGTCCTCGGTGTTCTCCCGGAAGATGACCATGTCGACCAGGTCGGGCCGCTTCACCGGGCTGGGCACGCCCTTGAACCACCGCACCGGGCGCAGGCAGACGTAGAGATCGAGGAGCTGGCGGAGGGCAACGTTGAGGCTGCGGAACCCGCCCCCGATCGGCGTGGTGAGCGGCCCCTTGATGCCGACCAGGTGGTCGCGGAAGACGTCGATCGTCTCGGTGGGCAGCCACTCCCCCGTCTCGTCGAAGGCCTTCTGGCCGGCCAGCACCTCACGCCACTCGATGGCTTTGCCGTGCCGGGCCGCCGCCGCGTCCAGCACCAGCCGGGCCGCCGGCCAGATGTCGACCCCCGTGCCGTCGCCCGAGATGAAGGGGATGATCGGGTTGTCGGAGACGGACAGGGCGCCGTCAGCCCCCATGGTGATCTTGTCGGCCATGGAGGAACGCTAGCGGGGCGGCCACGGCGCCCTCAGTGGCCCGGCGTCTCCCGCAGGCGCAGCCACTGGTAGCCGTAGCCGGCCAGGTCGACGCCGGTCAGGTCGGGCTTCGGCGGCTCGTACCGGTGGTCGGCGAACACCCCGACCGGATCGCCCTCCTGGTCCGGCTGGGCGCCCAGGTCGACCGTGCGCCGCTTAGCCGACAGGTTGTGCAGGGTGAGCATGGCGCCGCCGGGGGCGTCGTAGCGCAGGGCCAGCACGGCCGGGTCGCCCGTGTCGAGGGAAGTGCACGTGCCGAAGCCGAACTCAGGGCACTCACGCAGGGTGTGCAGCATCCGCTCCATCCAGGCCAGCAACGAGTCGGGGTTGCGCCGCTGGGCCTCGACGTTCACCACCTCGTGGCCGAAGTCGCCGCCGCTGATGACGGGCCGGCGCAGCTTCTTGGCCGGCGCGGTCGAGAACCCGGCGTTGGTGCCGCCGCTCCACTGCATGGGGGTGCGGATGGCGTCGCGCTCCTTCAGACTCAGGTCGTCGCCCATGCCGATCTCCTCGCCGTAGCGCAGCACCGGGGTGCCGGGCAGGGTGCACTGCAGGCTGTAGGCCATCTCGAGGCGCCGGCGGTCGCCCCCGAGCATGGGCGCCAGCCGACGGCGGATGCCCCGCCCGTACAGCTGCATGTTCGGCTCGGGACCGAAGGCGGCGAAGCAGTCGGCCCGCTCCCGCTCGCTGAGCCGGCCCAGGTCGACCTCGTCGTGATTGCGCAGGAACGTGGCCCACTGGCAGGACTCGGGGATGGTCGGCGCCGCCTCCAGGGCGGACACGATGGGGCCGGCATCGCCGCGGGCCATGGCCAGCAGCTGGCGCTGGTTCAGCAGGAAGTTGAACAGCATGGGCAGGCGGTCGCCCGTCCCGAAGTACTCGACCAGCTCGTCGCGCTCGGCGTTGGCCTCGGCCAGGATCACGGCGTCGCCCTGGCGCCACGACAGGTGCGCCCTGAACTCGCGCAGGTAGTCGAACTCCTTGCGGGCCTCGGGCTCGCTCGGCCGGGTGAGCTCGATGATGAACGGAGCGGCGTCCATGCGGAACCCAGAGACGCCCAGCTGCAGCCAGAAGCCCATGATCCTGCAGACCTCGGCACGGACCTCGGGGTTGGCCATGTTGAGGTCGGGCTGGAAGTCGTGAAAGCGGTGGTAGTACCAGGCCGCCGCCTCCTCGTCGAAGGTCCAGGTCTCGGTCTGGGAGCCAGGGAAGACCATCCCCTGGCGGCGGTCCGAGGGCTCGTCGGCCGACCACACGTACCAGTCGCGGTAAGGCGAGGCGGGGTCGGCGCGGGCCGACCGGAACCAGGGGTGCTGGTCGGAGGTGTGGTTGACGACCAGGTCGATGATGACCCGCAGCCCCCGGTTGCCGGCCTGGTGCACCAGCTCGGCGAAGTCGCCGTGGGTTCCCAGCCGGGGGTCGACCCCGTAGAAGTCGGTCACGTCGTAGCCGTCGTCGCGGTTCGGGCTGGGGTGGATCGGGTTGAGCCACAGACAGGTGACACCGAGCCGGGCCAGATAGTCGAGCCGGCTGATCAGGCCGGGCAGGTCGCCGACGCCGTCGCCGTCGGAGTCCTGGAAGGTGTCGACGTCGAGGCAGTAGATGACGCCCTGCTTGAACCACCGCTCGTACATGCTCCGGTCCTACCCGTCTCGCCCTCCCTGCCCACACTCCCTACCCTGGCCCGGTGATCCTGGTCGACCTTGCCCGGGTGGGGGCGCGCCGTCCCGATCGGCCCCTGTTCGAGGACCTCTCCCTGACGGTCAGCGCCGGCGACCGCCTGGGGGTGGTGGGCCGGAACGGAACGGGCAAGTCGACCCTGCTGCGGGTGCTGGCCGGCGTCGACCGCCCGGAGCAGGGCACCGTGCGCCAAGGGCGCAACGTACGGGTCGGGTTCCTGGGCCAGCGACCGGACCTCCCGTCCGGCGACGTGCGCTCCGTGCTCGGCTCCCAGTGGGAGGCGGCGGCCATCCTGGAGCGGGTGGGGATGGGAGGACTGGCCGAGGCCGACGTGGCCACGCTGTCGGGCGGGCAGGCCAAGCGGGTGGCGCTGGCCCGGGTGCTGGTTGACGAGGTCGACCTGCTGATCCTGGACGAGCCCACCAACCACCTCGACGTCGACGCCATCGGCTGGCTGGAGGAGCGCCTGGCCCGCTTCCGGGGCGGCCTGGTGCTGGTCACCCACGACCGCCACGTCCTCGACCGGGTCACCACCCGCATCCTCGAGCTCGACCGGGGCACGGGCTACGTGCACGACGGCGGCTACAGCGGCTACCTGGCCGCCGCCGCCGAGCGGGCCGGGCAGGAGGCCACGGCCGAGTCGGTGCGCCGCAACCTGGCCAGGGTCGAGCTGGCCTGGCTGCGCCGGGGAGCCCCGGCCCGCACCCGCAAGCCAAAGGCCCGCATCGCTGCCGCCACGGCCATCGTCGAGGGGCGGGGCCCGGTGGTCGACCGGGTCGGCGACCTCGACCTGGCCGGCGGCGGGCACTGGGGCGGCGCCCCCCGCCTGGGGGAAAAGGTCATCGAGCTCCACGCCGTCGGGCACCGCTTCGCCGGTGGCGCCCAGCTGTTCGAGGGCCTTGACCTCGACCTCGGCCCGGGTGAGCGTCTGGGGCTGGTCGGCCCGAACGGGTCGGGCAAGTCCACCCTCCTCGAGGTCATCGCCGGTCGCCTGGCACCCTCGGCCGGGGTCGTCTCGACGGGGCCGACCGTGCGGCTCGGCTACTACGACCAGGCCGGGCGCACCCTCGACCCGGCCCTGCGGGTGCGCGAGGCCGTCGCCGGGCCCCAGGGCCAGCCCACCTGGGAGCAGGCCCGGCTGATGGAGCGGTTCTGGTTCGACGCGGATGCGCAGTGGGCCCCGATCGGCACCCTGTCCGGGGGCGAGCAGCGCCGCCTCCAGCTGCTGCTGGTGCTGGCCGAGCTGCCCAACGTCCTGCTGCTCGACGAGCCCAGCAACGACCTCGACCTCGACACCCTGCGGGCGCTGGAGGACCACCTCGACGCCTGGCCCGGCACCGTGGTGGTGGTCAGCCACGACCGCGCCTTTCTGGAGCGCACGGTGGAGGACGTGCTGGTGCTGGACGGCCAGGGCGGGGCGGCCCTGGCCCCCGGGGGCTACGCCGGCTACGCCGCCTCGCGGGCCACGACGGGCGGCCGGGGCGCCGCCCCGGCCATGGCCGGGCGACCGTTGGCCCCGGTGCCGGCAGTGGCCGCCGCGTCCGCAGCCGTCGCAGCCCCCGCAGCGGGCTCCGCCAAGCTGCGCTCCCCCAGCACCCTGCGTCGCCTCCTGGGGCTGGCCGAGCGGGAGATGGCCCAGGCCGGGGGGGAGCGGGAGCGGCTGGTGGCCGAGCTGTCGGCCGGCGGCGACCACGCCGCCCTCACCCAGTCCGCCCATCTCCTGGCCGACGCCGAGGCCCGCCTGGCCGTGGCCGAGGACCGCTGGCTCGCCCTGTCCGAGGAGCTCGGGGGCTGAAGGCCACACCCCACGGTCTGCCGGGACTTTGGGTGCGCCCAGCGACACCTACTCCCGGCAGTTCGAGCTGTCGTGGGGTTCAGGCGGCCGAGAGGGGCTCGAAGTCGACGACCACGTCGGTGAAGCCGAGGCCCCGGATCAGCGACGCGATGGTTCCCCTGGCGTTGGCCTCGGCCCGCTGGCGCAGCTGGGCGTCCTCGGTGGCGGCCCGGCCCACCTTGCCCTCGGCCAGGAGCAGCAGCTGGCGATCGGGGTTGCGCTCGTCGCCCACGGCCGAGCCGAACCGGTCGAGCAGGCCCCGCTCGCGGCTGACGACCCGGCTCTCGGCCAGGTCGAGAGCCGGCTCGGCCAGGCGGACGGCCGGCACGGTCACGTGGACGGTGGCCCCTTCGACCCGCACCGAGCCCGGGCCGATGGCCGACAGGTCGACGAGGGCATCGACGCTGCCGGTGGCCGAGTAGACGACCCGGCTGCCCTTCAGCACCGAGGGCACGTACGCAGTGTCCTTCTCCAGGTCGACCAGCACCTGGTAGCGCCCCTCGGCGGCGTGGAGCTCGGCCAGGTCGGTGAGCGACTTGAGCAGGGCCGGCGAGGTGCGGTCCACCGTCTGCTCCTGCAGCGGGTTGCTGGGCCGAAGGGCCTTCAGCCCCACGACCAGGCCGAAGCCGATGGCGGCGAGAGCGGTGCACAGGACGGTGACGTGGACCAGGCTGCGACGGAGCACATCGCGGAGGGTACCGGGCGCGGCGCCCCAGCGTGGACGCGCCCCCGGTCGCCCGTCGCTCTCAGGCGGCGACGGGGCGCAGGTCGAGGTTGGCGGCGATCTCCCTGGTGGCGGTTGACTGGTTCAGCGTGTAGAAGTGCAGCCCCGGCACCCCCTCGGCGAGGAGGGTCTGGCACAGCTCGGTGGCCACCTCGACCCCGGCCCGGCGCACGTCCTCGGGGTCCTCGCCGGCCGCCTCGATCCGGGCGACGACCTCGGGCGGCACCGCCGCCCCGGACAGCTCGGCCATCCGGGTGACGGCCTTGAGTGACAGGATGGGCATGATCCCGGCCACCACCGGCTTGGTGCAGCCGACCTGGTGCAGGTCGTCGCGCAGACGCAGGTAGTCCTCGGCCCGGAAGAACAGCTGGGTGATGGCGAAGTCGGCCTTGGCCAGCTTGGCTGCGAGGTGGCGGCGGTCGTCGGCCCGGTCAGGCGATCGGGGGTGCAGCTCGGGGTGGGCGGCCACGCCGATCGAGAACCCGCCGACGGCGTGGGCCAGGTCGACCAGCGCCTCGGCGGTGGCCAGCTCGGTCGGGGCCGAGTCGGGGTCCTTCGACGGGTCGCCGCCCAGGGCCAGCAGGTTCTCGAGGCCGGCCCGGCGGTAGCGCACCAGGATCTCGGCCAGGTCCAGGCGGCTGTGGGCGGCGCAGGTGAGATGGGCCATCGGCGTCAGCGCCGTCGTCTTCAGCATCCCGACGACCAGGTCGTGGGTCCGCTCGCGGGTGGAGCCGCCGGCGCCGTAGGTGACCGAGACGAACGACGGGTCGAGCGGCTCCAGCTCGCGCAGAGCCCGCACCAGCTGGGCCTGGGCGGCGTCGGTCTTGGGCGGAAAGAACTCAAAGCTGACGGTGCGCCCGGCGGCGAGGAGATCGGCGACGCGTGCCATAGCCGGGGAGCCTACGACCGCACCTAGCTGACGCTCCCACCTGCGGCCCACCGTCGGCCGAGTCTCGCCGGATGCTCAATGGTGCTCCTCGTCCACGGCGGTGCGCCAACGGACGAAGTCCCGCTGCCCGGCCAGGAGCATCAGGCCGCCCAGGACGGCGCCGAGGACGCCGAGTGGACGGCTCCAGGCGCCAGCGAAGCCGCCGATGGCGGCCCCCGCCAGCCCGAGGACCAGCAAGCATGGACGCCCTCGGGCCCTTCTGCGAGCCACCCGCCGCCGTCCGCTCTCCGCCGCTCTCCGGCCGCCCACGCCGTGCGGCGACAGCAGCTCGGGGGTCGCCGCAGGCTCTCGGGACCGACGCCGCCGGCGGGCTCAGCCGGGGAGCGCCTGCGCTCGCCGCTCGGCCGCCTGCACGCAGTTCACCAGCAGCATGGCCCTGGTCATCGGCCCGACCCCGCCAAGCCGGGGTGAGAGCCAGCCGGCCACTTCGGCCACGTCGTCGGCCACGTCGGACACCACCTTCTTCCCAGCGAAGGTGACCCCGGCCGCCACCACGGCCGCCCCGGGCCGCACCATCTCGGCGGTGATCAGGCCGGGGCTTCCGGCGGCGGCCACCACCACGTCGGCCTGGCGGCACAGCTCGACCAGCCGGTCGCGGGGCACCCCGGTGTGGACCACGGTGACCGCGGCGTTGGCGTGTTCGCGCTTGAGCGACAGCAGGTTGGCCAGGGGTCGGCCGATGGTGAGGCCCCGCCCGACGATCACGACATGGCGGCCGGCGATGGGCACGTCATAGGCGGCCAGGAGCCGCTGGATGCCAGCCGGCGTGCACGGCAGCGGCGCCTCGACGCCCTGCACGAGCCGGCCCAGGTTCACCGGGTGGAGCCCGTCGACGTCCTTGGCCGGGTCGACGGCCAGCATGGCCGCCTCGAAGTCGAGGTGCTTTGGGAACGGATACTGCATGAGGTAGGCGTCGATGGCGGGGTCGTCGTTGAAGCGGGCCACCACCTCGAGGACCGCCGCCTGGGTGGCGTCGGCGGGCAGGCGCACGTCCTGGCTGGCGATGCCGAGTGCCTCGCAGTCCCGATGCTTCATGGCCACGTAGCTGCCACTCGGCCCGTCGTCGCCGACCAGCAGCGTCCCCAGCCCCGGCCGGTGGCCGGCGGCCACCAGGGCGTCGACCCGCGTCTTCAGCTCCTGCTTGATCGAAGCAGCCAGCGCCTCGCCGTCGAGGACGATCGCCGCCACCCCTAGACCTCCTCGATGCCCAGCTCGGTCCGGACCTGAAGCCGCCCGTCGACCACGCGCAACGCCACGCCCAGGCTGGCCAGCAACGTCCACCCGTCGTTGCCGGCAGCCACCACAGCCCAACCCTCATCCAGCGGCCGACGCACTTCGAGGACCTTGGTGGTCTGGTCGATGTAGAGCAGCTCTTCCACCCCGACCTCGCGGTAGAAGGGAAGCTTCTCGTACGACTCGTCCTGCGGCAGCAGGATCTCAACGGCGAGAACGGCGCGGCCCTCGATACCCCGCTGGGTGACGTCCTCAGGCCGGGCGTAGCCCAGATCAGGGACCCGATAGCTCATCATCTCGGGACCTCGGGACCGAAGATGCCCGGCTCCACGAACCCTCGGAGCCTTCGGTCCTTCGCCTGGGACCGGAACCGGCAGTCATCCCGACGGTCGAGGCCCAACCGCCGCCGCTCCTCGATCATCTCGTCTGGGACCACAGCCAACACGCGAGGCGAGGCTAGAGGCCGACAGGGGGCCGGAGCCCGATCCCGAGCAGGCGCAGGTCGTCACCGCCCAGGGCCCGCTCGACGGGGGGCAGAGCTCCTGACACTCAGGCGTCGCCAATGGGGGTCAACCACCTCTACTCGACGCCCCCACAGCGACGAGCTCGACCTGCGGCGGCTTGTCGTCTCCTGCTCGCCGAGCCCCCTGGGCTGGCGCCGGTACACGGCCACCGCGGGCCCTGAAGAGGCCGATCTCAGGCGCGGGGCCGGCTGGCGACCCGCAGCGTCGACCCGCCGACGAGGAGGAGGAGCGCCAGGGGGAGGACACCCGCTGCATCGCCACCGGTCCGGGGCAGCTCTGACGTCGAGGTCGCTCGGGCGGAGAGGGTGGACGACGCTACGACGCTCCGGACCGTCTGGGTCATGGCCGCCGACATACCGAACCCGTGGGCCTGGGCCGTGATCCTGTGGTCTCCGGTCTGCAGCCCTGGCGTGCTGAACGTCGCTTGGCCGTCGACCAGGGGCGCGGTGCCCATCAGCGTCGCCCCGTCGTAGAAGCTCACCATGGTTCCCGTCGAACCAGATCCCAGTACGGAAGCGACGAAGGTGACGAGCTCACCGAGACTGGACGGACTGGCCGAAGAGACCACGGTGGTCGTCCTCGTAGGCCCACCCGGGCCCCCACCGACCGGCCCACCCGTCGCCGGCCGAGCCGTCGTGCTGCTTCTCGAGCCACCCGTCGTCGTGCTGGTCCCCGCCCCGGCCGTCGTGCTGGTCGTGGCTCCCGGGGTGCTGGTCGAGCTAGACGTCGTGCCGGTCCCACCATCGGTGGAGCTGGTGGTGGCGACGGAGCAGGCTCCGTTCTCGAGGGTGGTGGTCGTGTCGACGCAGGCGTAGACGTTGGTGATGGTCGCGGTGCACGTCACGGTGCTCGCACCGGTCTGGCCCGAGTCGTTGCACTGGTCGATCAGCACTGCCGGTGCCGAATCGCTCGCTGCGCCGGTGGTGGCCGTGCACGTGACGGTGCCGGTGTCCCCTGAACGGTTGCACTGGTCGATGGCCTGGTAGCCGCCGGTGGCGTTCGCGCCGGCGGGGGTATCTGTGCACGTTGTGGTGGGGGCGCCGTTGACCGGGTTGCACTGGTTGATGGTGGAGAGCTCCGCGGCGCTGGCCGGGGCCCCTGTGAGGTTGTTCGTGATCGTCACCGTGCACGTCAGAGTGCTGGCACCCCCGCTCGCCGACTGGTTGCACTGGTGGACCTCCGTGATGGGCGAGGTCGATGTCGTCTCGCTGGCGACACCGTTGACGCTCGTCACGATGGTGGACGCGGTGGTGGACGTGCCGTCGGCGTTGTACGTGGTGTTGTTGGTGATGGTGACAGCGCACGTCGTCGTCGTCGCCCCCTCGTTCGCCACGTCGTTGCACTGCACGATGGGCGGCCCCAGGTCCAGGGCGGAGGCCGCTCGGACACCGAACGCCGGTAGCCACAGGGCGGCGAGGAAAGCCACCGGCACCATGGCAAGAGCCGTCTTCGTCATTCTGCTGCCGCTCCAGCGGCGACCACAACGGGTTCGCATGGGCAGCCACTTCGGCCGGAGAAAGCCTCACCTTGAGCGCTTCTGCTGACCATTGTGATCTGTTGTGAAAGCGCAGGCGGTGACGCGACAACCGCTACGGGTGTTCTCTTGGAGATGTTGTGACAGCAATCTTTCCCTCGACCCACGGGCCGGGCCGGAGGGAGCCCGACCGGGACTTGGGCAGTGGGGGAAGACTCAGTGGCGGAAGTGGCGTTCGCCGGTCAGGACCATGGCGATGCCGTGCTCGTCGGCGGCGGCGATGACCTCGTCGTCGCGAAGGCTGCCGCCGGGCTGGACGACCGAGGTGATGCCGGCGGCGGCGGCGGCGTCGAGGCCGTCGCGGAAGGGGAAGAAGGCGTCGCTGGCGCAGGCGCCGCCGGCGGCCCGGCCGGCCGCCCGCTCGGCGGCGATCTGGCCGGAGGCGAGCCGGTTCTGCTGGCCGGCGCCGATGCCGACGGCCACCCCGTCCTTCACGAACACGATGGCGTTGGACTTGACGTAGGCGCAGATGCGCCAGGCCAGCTCGAGGTCGTCGAGCTGGGAGGCGGTGGGCTCCACCTTGGTGGCCACCTTCCAGCCGGCGCGGGGGGTCTCGAAGCGGTCGGCGTCCTGCACCAGGAAGCCGCCGCCGATCCGGCGCAGCTCGAGGCGGTCGCGGTCGGGCGGCGGGGCCGACAGGACCCGCAGGTTCTTCTTCTTGCTGGTGATGAGGTCGAGGGCGTCGTCGGTGAAGGACGGGGCGATGAGCACGTCGGCCTTGGGGTTGGCCACCAGCTCCTCGGCGAGGGCCAGGCCGACGGGCCGGTTGAGGGCCACGATGCCGCCGAAGGCCGACATGGGGTCGCACTCGAAGGCCAGGCTGTAGGCCTCCTCGATGGTGGCGGCCACCGCCGCCCCGCAGGGGTTGGCGTGCTTGATGATGGCGGCGGCAGGCTGGTCGCCCAGGTCGTGCACCAGCTGCCAGGCGGCGTCGGCGTCGAACAGGTTGAGGTAGCTGAGGGCGATGCCGCCGTGCTGGGTGACGCCGTCCCACCAGCTGGTGCCGCCGACCTCGCGGTAGCGGGCCCCCTGCTGGTGGGGGTTCTCGCCATAGCGGAGCGGCTCGCCGGCTCGTTCGAGGGCGAGGTGCACGGTGGGCGGCAGCACCGGCTGCTCGGGGTCGGTGTCGTCGAACCAGGTGACGATGGCGGCGTCGTAGGCGGCGGTGTGGGCGAAGGCGGTGCGGGCCAGGCGGCGGCGGGTGGCCTCGGCCAGGGTGCCGTGGCCGAGGCGCAGCTCGTCGAGCACCAGGCCGTAGTCGGCCGGGTCGACGAGGACGCCGACGTGGGCCCAGTTCTTGGCTGCGGCTCGGACCATGGTGGGGCCGCCGATGTCGATGAGCTCGATGGACGGGTCCGACCGGAAGGGGTAGAGGTTCACCACGACCAGGTCGATGAGGTCGATGCCCACACGAGCGAGGTCGGCCAGGTGTTCGGTGTTGTTGCGGTCGGCCAGGAGGCCGCCGTGCAGCTTGGGGTGGAGGGTGACCACCCGGTGGCCGAGGATCTCGGGCGAGCCCGTCACCTCCTCGACGGTGCGGTGGGCGATCCCGTGCTCGGCCAGGGCCCGAGCCGTGCCCCCGCTGGCGACGAGGTCCCAGCCGAGGTCGACGAGTCCTGCGGCGAGGGCAGGGAGGCCGGTCTTGTCGTAGGCGGAAAGCAGTGCCCTCATGGACGGAGAAGCTCCTTGATGGTGGCGGGGTAGAGCCGACGCTCCACCTCCTTGATGCGTTCGTGGAGGGTGGCCTCGTCGTCGCCGGGGAGGACCGGCACGGCCTCCTGGGCGAGGATCGGGCCGGCGTCGACCTCGGCGGTGGCGACGTGGACGGTGCACCCGGTGACCTTGACTCCGGCAGCCAGGGCGTCGCGCACGGCGTGGGCGCCCTTGAACGACGGGAGGAGGGCGGGATGGCTGTTGACCACCCGGCCCGGAAAGGCGCTGAGCACCGCCGGGGTCAGGATGGTCATGTAGCCGGCCAGGGCGACCAGACCCACGTCGTGGGCCTTGAGCGCCTTGACCACCCGGTCGGAGTAGGCGGTTCGGTCGAAGCCGGGCCCGAAGTCGGAGCGCTCGACCAGCTCGGCGGCGACGCTGGCCCGCTCGGCCACCTCGAGACCGCGGCAGGGCCTGTCGGCCAGGACCAGGGTGACGGCGATCCCCTCGGCGAGCATGGCCTCCAGAAGCGTCCCGCTCCCGGACACGAGCACGGCCAGTCGCACTGGGCCGAACCTACCGCGGGAACCCTCAGGCCTTGGGGGCGACCGTCGGGGTGGTGGTGGCGATGAAGACGTGGGTGGTCCAGGTGCGTCCGTTGAGGATGACCTGGCCGATGCCGACCCGGTTGTACTCGGGGCGCAGGAGGTTGGCGCGGTGGCCGGGAGAGTTGAGGAAGGCCTGGAAGAGGGTGGCCTCGCTGCCGCCGTAGCCGACGTTCTCGCCGATGCGGAACCATGAGGTGGTGACCTCGGTCTTGTAGTTCGGGTTGTGGGCGAGGGTCTTGGTGGACGCCATCTTCTGGGTCCAGCTCTGGGCCACCTGGCTGGCCTGGTAGTCCTCGGCCAGGCGCACGCCGCCGTTCGCCGCCCGGAAGTTGTTGATGCGGGTGAGCCAGGTCCCGGGGGCGGCCGTGGCCGGTCGGGCGCCGACGGCACCGATCAGGATGGCCGTGAAGGCGGTGGCGGCGAGGAGGCGGAGGAGGCTGCGCATGCGACCACCATCGACGTGCCCCGCCTCTCAACTGTAGGACGATGTCAGGTCATCTTCAGGTAGTCCGTTCGGGCTGGTCACCCCGACGGGTGGCCTCCCGGGCGTGGCCGGTCAGGACAGGGTGAGGACGATCTCGGCCATCAGCTCGCCCGCCTCGGTGGGGTTGCGGCCCACCCGCACCCCGGCGGCGGCGAGGGCGTCCATCTTGCTCTGGGCCGTGCCCTTACCCCCCGAGACGATGGCGCCGGCGTGCCCCATCTTCTTGCCCGGCGGGGCCGTGACGCCGGCGATGTAGGCGGACATCGGCTTGGTGACGTTGGCGGCGATGAACGCCGCAGCCTCCTCCTCGGCCGAACCGCCGATCTCGCCGATCATCAGGACCGCAGCGGTCTCGTCGTCGGCCTGGAAGGCGGCCAGGCAGTCGATGAAGCTGGTGCCCGGCACCGGGTCGCCGCCGATGCCGACGCAGGTCGAGACGCCGATCCCCTTGCGCTTCAGCTCGTAGAGCGCCTGGTAGGTGAGCGTCCCGGAGCGGCTGACGATGCCCACGTTCGGACCCTCGGGTGTGGGCAGGGCGGCGATCTCGCCGGCGGTGATCCCGATGTTGCACTTGCCGGGCGAGATCAGCCCGGGGCAGTTGGGGCCGAGCAGGCGCACGCCGGAGTGGTCGTTGGCCAGGGCGTTGAAGACCCGGGCCTCGTCCTGGGCCGGCACGCCCTCGGTGATGCACACGATCAGGGCGACTCCGGCGGCGGCCGCCTCGAGGATGGCGGCGGGGGCGGCCGCGGGCGGCACCACCACGAACGAGGCCGTGGCTCCGTAGGCGTCCACCGCCTCCGAGACGGTGGCCACCACGGGCACGCCCTCGACGTCGACGCCGGCCTTCTTCGGGCTGACGCCGGCCACCACCTGGGTGCCATAGGCCCGGTTGCGCAGCCCGTGGTAGCGGCCCTGGCCGCCGGTGAGGCCCTGGACCACGACCCGGGTGTGCTCGTCGATGAAGATGGCCACGGCTAGGCCCGGCTCGCGGCCAGGGCGACGGCCTGGCGGGCCGCTTCGAGCATGGTGGGCCGGCTGACCAGGCGGTCGGACAGGTGGGGCTCGAGGATGCGCCGGCCCTCCTCGGCGTTGGTGCCGTCGAGGCGGATGACGATCGGCGACCTCGGCGTGAAGCGACCCAGGGCCTGCACGATCCCGTTGGCCACGTCCTCGCCCCGGGTGATGCCGCCGAAGATGTTGATGAAGATGGCCCGCACGTTGTCGTCGCTCTCGATGACCTCGAGGGCCGAGGCCATGACCTCGGCGCTGGCCCCGCCGCCGATGTCGAGGAAGTTGGCCGGGGTGCCGCCGACCTGGGACACCACGTCGACGGTGCTCATGGCCAGGCCGGCGCCGTTGGCGATGATGCCGACCGTGCCGTCGAGGCCGACGTACTGGAGGTTCCTGTCCCGGGCCAGCCGCTCACGCTCGTCGAGGTCAGCGGTCCCGGCGAACGCCTCCCACTCGGGGTGGCGGAAGCTGGCGTTGTCGTCGAGGCTGACCTTGGCGTCGAGGGCCCGCACCTCGCCGCCGGGGGTGAGGATGAGCGGGTTGATCTCGGCCAGGTCGCAGTCGCCGTCGACGTAGCAGTGGTACAGCGTCCGGAGGATGTCGACCGTCCCCTCGGTGGCCGCCGGGTTCAGATGGGCCGCCTCGACCCAGGCCCGGGCGACATCCGCCGACAAGCCCTTGGTCGGGTCGATCCAGACCTTGGCGATGGCGTCGGGGGCGGTGGCCGCCACCGACTCGATCTCGACGCCGCCCTGGGCGCTCAGCATCCCCAGGTGCTTCCTTGCGCTGCGGTCGAGGGTGAAGCTGGCGTAGTACTCCTCGGCGATGTCGCTGGCCCGCTCGACCCACACCACCTTGACCACGTGGCCCTTGATGTCGAGGCCGAGGATGGCGCCGGCGTGGAGGCGGGCCGCATCGGCGTCGCCAGCCAGCTTGACCCCGCCCGCCTTGCCCCGGCCGCCTACATGCACCTGGGCCTTGATCACCACGGGGTAGCCCACCCGCTCGGCCACGGCCACCGCCTCGTCCACGGTGGTGGCCACCCCACCCGGGCTGGCCTTGATCCCGTAGCGGGCGAACACCTGCTTGCCCTGGTACTCCATGAGGTCCACGTCGGTGCTCCCTTCAGGGCTCGCCCGGGCCTGAGGCGATACTAGGCAGGTGCCCCCGGACCAGCCGCCGCCGCCTCCTCCCCAGGTCGGCTCAGGCCCGAAGAAGGCGGCGATGTCGAAGGGGACGGCCATCGTGGTGTCCAGCGGGCTCGGCCTGGTGGCGCTGGTCCTGTTCCTGGTCTTTGTGATCCAAGTGGCCAACCAGAGCGGCGGCAACGCCCTCGGCGACGAGACCTTCGACGTGAACGCCTCGGCGCTGGCCACCCAGATCGCCCAGAACGGCCCGATCCTGTTCCCCGACCTCCTGGGCCGGGGCCGCGACATCTACGTCCAGCACCTGTCCGAAGACCGCACCCAGGGCTGGCGGGCCTTCCGGGCCACCGCCCCGGGAGCCGAGCGGCCGTGCACCCTGCGGTGGGAGCCCGCCGAGCGCCTGTTCCGCGACCCGTGCGCGCCCGACCGCACCTACCCGCCCGACGGCGAGGGCCTCGAGCAGTACAGGGCCACGGTCGAGGAGGGGAACAAGCTGGTGGTCGACCTCAGGAGAACAGCGCCCTGAGCCTGGCCTTCTGCACCTTCTCGGTGCCCGTGCGGGGCAGCTCGTCGACCACCCGGATCTCCTGAGGCAGCTTGTAGGTGGAGAGGCGGTCCTGGGCGAAGGCCAGCAGCTCGTCCTCGGCCACAGCGGAGCCGGGCATCCGGCGCACGACGGCCACCACCCGCTCCCCCCGGCGCTCGTCGGGCAGGCCCAGGACGGCGGCTTCGGCCACCTCCTCGTGCTCCTCGAGCGCCCGCTCCACCTCGACGGCGTACACCGAGTAGCCGCCGTTCTTGATCACGTCCTTGACCCGACCGACAAAGGTCACCGTTCCCAACGGACCGCGGCGGGCTAGGTCGCCGGTGTGCACCCAGCCGTCACGCCCCAGCACCGCGGCGGTGGCCTCGGGCGCGTCGTGGTAGCCCTTCATGGTCCCCGGCCCCCGCACCAGCAGCTCGCCCACCTCGCCTCTTGGCCCGACGACCTTCAACTGCCAGCCCGGGAGCGGGACGCCGAGGCCGAAGTCGACCAAGCGGCCCACGAGCGGCGGGTGGACCTTGATGGCCACGGCGCCACCCAGCTCGACCATCCCGTACCCCTCGACGAACAGGGCCTCGCCGACGCTGCCCACCAGCGGGATCGTCACCGACGCCCCCAGCCGCTGGAACGTCCTGGCCACCTCGGCCGGCAGCACATCGGCGCCGCTGATCCACAGCCGGACGCTGGAGAGGTCGCGCTGTTCGGCGCCGGCCTCCAGGAGGAGCCGGTAGGTGGAGGGCACCCCGAGGACGATCGAGGGTCGGCGCTCCTCGATGACGTCGAGGGCGTCGTCGGGGCGGAACCGGGGCAGCACGAAGGCCGGGATCCCGAGGGCGGCCAGCTCGAGGTAGGCCACGAAGCCGTAGATGTGGGCGACGGGCAGGCCGAGCAGGGCCTCGTCGGCCCGGATCCACCGGGGCAGGCTGACACCACGGATGGTGCCGGTCAGGGCCCGGTGGGTGAGGCGCACCCCCTTCGGCTGGCCCGTGGTGCCCGAGGTGTAGAAGAGGGCGGCCACGTCGTCGGGCTGGACGGCTGCGGCGGCCGCCAGGCCCCGCCGACGGGGGAGGTCGGCGTCGGAGCGGATCACCAGCGTGGCCTCGCAGTCGCTGACGACGTGGTCGATCTCCGACTCGGTCATCTGCGGGTTGACGGGCACGGCGACGCACCCGGCACGCGCCGCGGCCAGGCACAGCAGGAAGAACCGGTAGCCGTTGGGGACGGCGACCACAACCCGCTCCCCAGGCGCGGCGCCAGCGGCGATCGACGCCGCCATCCGGCTGACCTCGGAGGCCGCCTGCCGGTAGGTGAGGGTGAGGGACTCGGCTCCGCCGGGCTCGGCGGCCTGCTCGACCAGCGGCCGGTCGCCGAAGGCTCCGGCCAGGCGCTCGGCCACCAGGCCGAGGTGGGGATCTCGGCCGAGGAGCAGGGCGATCCGGTCCGGGAGCACCGACCCATTCGTAGCGGGACGCGGTCGGCCGGTCCAACTTCGCCCCGGTAGGGTCGCGGGACGTGCCCGACAGCCCGTCCCAGATGAAGCTCTCGATGCTGCTGTGCGACAGCGCCCAGGTCGCCGACGGCAAGCTCTACGTCCTCGGTGGCGGCTGGTCGTTCGTTGGCCCCGATCCGGCCCCCATGGCCATCGCCGCCAAGATCGACGTCCCCTGGACCGACGGAGAGAGCCAGCACCACTGGACCCTCGAGCTGACCGACGAGGACGGCGGCCCGGTGTGGCTGCCCACGGCCAACGGCAACGAGGCGCTGATCGTCTCCGGCGAGTTCCAGGCCTACCGGCCCGAGGGCCTGCGGGCCGGCACCCCGCTCGACGTGCCGCTCGTCGTCAACTTCGGTCCCCTGCCCCTTGAGTCCGGCAAGCGCTACCAGTGGCGCTTCACCATCGACGGCCAGTCCGACCCCGAGTGGTTCGTGGGCTTCAGCACCCGCTCGCCCCAGTAGGCAGCTAGGCCTTCTTCAGGGGGGCGATGCTGAGGTCGAGCTGCTTGTCGCCCACGCCCGGGAAGCGGATCAGCGCCTCTCCCCGCTGGGCGTTGACCTCGAGGACCACCCCCTCTCCCCACTTGCCGTGGACCACGTCGTCGCCGGGCTTCACCTCGAGGGGGGCGCCCCCGGCCGACCGGGTGGGGCCCAGGCCCCGACCGCTGCGCAGGGCGGCCTCGACCACCCGGTCGCGCACCGACTGGCCCAGCCCGGTGCCGTTGCCGGCGCCCCACACCCGGACCCGGTCGTCACCGCCCTGACCGCCGGCCACCCGGCTGCCGGAGGCGGTGGTGATCAGGCCGGCCGGGATCTCCTTCACGAAGCGGCTCACCGGGTTGTACTGGGCCGAGCCCCACAGGCTGCGGCTCCAGGCGCTGGTGAGGTGCAGGCGGCGTCGGGCCCGGGTGATGGCCACGTAGGCCAGGCGCCGCTCCTCCTCCAGCTCGTCAGGGTCGGCCAGGCTGCGCAGGTGGGGGAACACCCCGTCCTCCAGTCCGATGACGGTGACCACGTCGAACTCCAGTCCCTTGGCCGTGTGGATGGTCATGAGCAGCACCTGGGATCCGTCGCCGTCGACCTGGTCCTGGTCGCTGACCAGCGCCGTTCCCTCGAGGAAGGCGTCGAGCTGGTCGTACTGGGCGGCCTGGCCCACCAGCTCGGCCAGGTTCTCCACCCGGCTCTCGGACTCCAGGGTCTTCTCGGCCTCCAGCTCAGCCAGGTAGCCGGTGCGCTTCAGCACCTCCTCGAGCAGCTGGGCGGGCGGCAGGGGCGCCTGGTCGGGCTGGGCCTCGCCCAGGTCGAAGCCCAGCTCCCCGGTCTCCACGTCCACCGCCTCACCGGTGAGAGCCGTACGTCCGTCGGCCAGCAGGCGCAGCTCGTCGAGCAATGCGCGCACCTGGCGCAGCCCGGTGAGGGCCCGGCCAGCAACGCCCGCCTCCTCAGCCCGGGCCAGGGCGGCGCCGAAGCCGATCCGCTGGGCGGCGGCAAAGGCGTCGAGCTTGGCCAGACTGCCCTCCCCCACCCCCCGCCGGGGCACGTTGGCGATCCGCTTCAGGCTCACCTCGTCAGCCGGGTTGCGCACCGCCCGCAGGTACGACAGCAGGTCCTTGATCTCCTTGCGGTCGTAGAAGCGGGTGCCGCCCACCACCTTGTAGGGGATGCGCCGGCTGGCCAGCGCCTCCTCGACGCTCCGGCTCTGGGCGTTGGTGCGGAAGAACACGGCCATGTCGCCCCACCGCTCGTGCTCGTCACGGTGAAGGCGGGCGAGCTCGTTGCCGACCCACGCCGCCTCGTCGTGCTCGTCGTCCGCGGTGTAGCGCACGATGGCCTCGCCGACCCCGGCCTCGCTCCACAGGTCCTTGGGCTTGCGGGCGGCGTTGTTGGCGATCACCGCGTTGGCGGCATCGAGGATGGTCTGGGTGCTGCGGTAGTTCTGGGCCAGGGTGACGACGGTGACGTCGGGGAAGGCCTGCTCGAACTCGAGGATGTTGCGGATGTCGGCTCGGCGGAACCGGTAGATCGACTGGTCGCTGTCGCCCACCACGGTGACGTTGTGCGACCTCTGCCCCAGCAGGATGACCAGCTCGTTCTGAACGTGGTTGGTGTCCTGGAACTCATCCACCAGGAGGTGCCGGAAGCGCTGCTGGTAGCTCTCCAGCACCTCCGGGCTGCGTTTCAGCAGCCGCACGGTCTGCAGCAGCAGGTCGTCGAAGTCCATGGCGCTGGCGGCGAGCAGTCGCTGCTGGTACTCGCGGTAGACGGCCACCAGCTTCCGGTCGTAGATGGTCTGGGCCTCGGCCTCCAGCTGGTCGGGCAGCTGCCCCTCGTTCTTGGCCGCCGAGATGGCCGCGTGCAGGGAGCGGGGCGGCAGCTTCTTCGGGTCGAGCCCCTGGTCGCGCACCACGTAGCCCACCAGGCGCTGGGCGTCGGCCTGGTCGTAGATGGTGAAGCTCCGGGAGTAGCCCAGCCGGTCGGCGTCCCGCCGCAGCATCCGCACGCACGCCGAGTGGAAGGTGGAGACCCACATCTTCTCCGCCACCGGGCCGACCAGCGCGGCCACCCGGTGGCGCATCTCGTCGGAGGCCTTGTTGGTGAAGGTGATGGCGAGCAGCTGGAAAGGCGAGACGCCCCGCTCGGAGATGAGCCAGGCCACCCGCCGGGCCAGCACCGTGGTCTTGCCGGAGCCGGCGCCGGCCACGACCAGCAGCGGCCCGTCGCCGTGGGTCACCGCCTCCCGCTGGTCCGGGTTCAGACCCTCGAGCAGGGCGTCACGGTCCACCGGCACGCTCAGATCGTAGGGGCGGTATTACAGCGGTGTGCTTCGAGCCATCTGGGCGGATGCCGGTTCGGCCGATGCGCGGCCTGGGTACCCCTCCGCCTATGGCGCTGACGACCGAACCGCCCGATGATTTTGAGTCCGAGCAGGGCGCCGACTTCAGCGACCGTGCCCCGGCCGAGGTGGTGGGTGACCATGCCATGGGCCTCGAGCTGCAGCTGGTCGAGGTGGTGGAGCAGGTCAAGCGGGCGGCGGTCCAGGAGCGCTGGGACGACCTGCGGGCGCTGCGGGCCGAGGAGACCCGCCTCGAGGGCGAGCTGGCCAGCACGGCTGAAGCCGCCGGCCGCCTCGCCGAGTAGCCGTCGAGCGCGAGGCCTCGGATGTGACGGCGACCGCTCCAAAGCTCATCCGGGCAGGTTCGATCCTGCCTCGCCTCGACCTCGCTGGCGGCGAGGGCGGCCGTACGGCCCTCCTCCCCTCTTCGCAGGCCCTGCTGCTGGTGTTTGCCCACCCCGGGCGCTGCACGGAGTGCGCCAGCTACCTCGACGAGATCTCCGGGGTCGTCGATGACCTGCGCAGCTGGGGCACCCGCCTCGTCGGCGTGCTGCCTGACGACGAGGACGGCGAACCGGGTCCGTTCCCGCTTCTGCGCGACCAGGGCGACGAGGGCCGGCGCCGCCTCGGGATCGGCGCCGCGGAGGCGGCGGTGATCCTGACCGACCGGTGGGGCGAGGTGTTCGAGGTGGCCACCTACGACAGCAGCCACGACCTCCCGCTGCCTCGCCAGCTGATCGAGTCGGCGAAGATCGTCGACCTCACCTGCGGCGAGTGCAACGTGCCGGGACCGGAGTGGCGCGAGGCTCCCAGCTGAACCCCATCACTCCCACTCGATGGTGCCGGGGGGCTTGCTGGTGATGTCGAGGGCCACCCGGTTCACGCCGGGTACCTCGTTGATGATGCGGTTCGACAGCCGCTCGAGCAGGTCGTAGGGCAGGCGGGCCCAGTCGGCGGTCATGGCGTCGTCGCTCGTGACGGCCCGGATGATGATCGGGTAGCCGTAGGTGCGCTCGTCGCCCATCACCCCGACCGAGCGGATGGCGGGCAGCACGGCGAACCACTGCCACAGCTGGCGTTCGAGGCCGGCCCGGCGCACCTCGTCGAGGACGATGGCGTCGGCCTGGCGCAGCACCTCCAGGCGCTCGGGGGTGATGGTCCCGATGATCCGCACGGCCAGCCCCGGCCCGGGGAAGGGCTGGCGCCACACGATGTGCTCGGGCAGGCCCAGCTCCTCGCCCACCGCCCGCACCTCGTCCTTGAACAGGTCGCGCAGCGGCTCGACCAGCTCGAAGTGCAGGCCCTCGGGGAACTCGACGAGGTTGTGGTGGCTCTTGATGGTGGACGAGGCCCCCCCGGCGCCGCCGCCCGACTCGACCACATCGGGGTAGAGGGTGCCCTGCACCAGGAACCGGGCGTCGCCCTGTGGCCCCCGCTCTGAGGGGCCGCTCGGGCCCAGGTCCCGTGCCGCGTCGGCGAAGACCCGCCAGAACTCCTGGCCGATGATCGTGCGCTTGCGCTCGGGGTCGAGTACGTCGTTCAGGGCGTCGAGGAAGCGGTCGGCCGCCTTCACGTGCACGAAGTCGACGGCGAACTGGCGGAGGAAGGTGTCCTCCACCTGCTCGGGCTCGCCACCCCGCAGCATCCCGGTGTCGACGAAGACGCAGGTCAGCCGGTCGCCGACGGCCTTGTGCACCAGGGCAGCCGCCACGGCCGAGTCGACCCCGCCCGACAGCCCGCAGATCACCCGCTCATCGCCCACCTGCGCCCGGATGATGTCGACCTGGGCGTCGATGATCGAGGTCATCGTCCACGTGGGCCGGCAGCCGCAGACGTCGTAGAGGAACGCCTTCAGCAGGTCCTGGCCGAAGGCGGTGTGCATGACCTCGGGGTGGAACTGCACGCCGTAGATGCGCCGCTCCTGGTGCTCGAGGGCGGCGACGGCGATGCCGCTGGTGCGGGCCGTGGCCCGGAAGCCTGCGGGCAGGTCCTGGATCGAGTCGAAGTGGCTCATCCACACGTCGAAGGAGGTGGGCACCCGGTCGAACAGCGGCGACCCGGTGCCGGTGGCCTCGAGCCCGGTCCGTCCGTACTCGCCGGCTCCGGTGTTGGCCACCGAACCGCCCAGCTGCTGGGCCAGAAGCTGGGCGCCGTAGCAGATGCCGAGCACCGGGGTGCCGGCCTCGTAGATCCCCGCATCCAAGGTGGGGGCGCCGGCCACGTGCACCGACGCCGGGCCCCCGGACAGGATGACCCCCGCCGGCCGGCGGGCGCGGATCTCCTCGGCTGAGATCGTGTGGGGGACGATCTCGGAGTGCACGTGCGCCTCGCGCACCCGGCGGGCGATGAGCTGGGCGTACTGGGCCCCGAAGTCGACGACCAGGACGGTGTCGTGCCCGACGGCGGCGCTCACCGAGCCAGCGTAGAGCAGGTCCCTCAGGGAGTGTGCGGGCTCGTCACCAGGTCGGCCTTCTGGAAGTCCTTGAGGGACTCGTAGCCGCACAGGCCCATGGCGGCCCGGAGGGCGCCGACGAGGTTGGTGCGGCCGCCGGCGTCGGCGGCCGGGCCCACCAGCACCTGCTTCAGCGAGCCCAGCGGGGGGGCCGCCACCCGGCTGCCCTTCGGCAGGGTGGGGTGGGCGGCGGTCATCGACCAGGTCCAACCCCGGCCGGGCGCCTCGGTGGCTCCGGCCAGCGGGGCGCCCAGGACCACGGCATCGGCGCCGCACACGATGGCCTTGGCCACGTCGCCGCCGGTGGCCATCCCGCCGTCGGCGATCACGTGCACGTACACCCCGGTCTCGTCGAGGTGGCGCATGCGGGCGGCCCGGGCGTCGGCCACCGCGGTGGCGGGTGGGACGCCCACGCCGAGGATGTCACCGGCCCGGTCGGCGCCGCCGGCCCCGATGCCCACCAGCACCCCCGCCGCCCCCGTGCGCATCAGGTGGAGAGCCGCCTGGTAGGAGGCGCAGCCGCCGACGATCACGGGTACCTCGAGCTCGCGGACGAAGCGCTTCAGGTTGAGGGGCTCGACGCTCCGGCTGACGTGCTCGGCCGACACCGCCGTGCCGTGGATCACGAACAGGTCGAGCTCGGCCTTCAGGATCTCGTCTGCGTACTCGGCGGTGCGCTGGGGGGTCAGGGCGGCGCAGGAGACCACGCCCGCGGCCCGGAGCTCGGCGATGCGGGCCCCGATCAGCTCGGGCCTGACCGGTTCGGCGTAGGCCGCCCGCAGCGCGGTCACCCACTCGTCGCCCTCGGCTGCGGCGGCCAGCCGCTCGAGGATCGGCTCGGGGTCCTGGTAGCGGGTCCAGAGGCCCTCGAGGTTCAGCACGCCCACACCGCCGAGCCGTCCCAGCTCCACGCAGGTGGCCGGGCTGCTCACGCTGTCGAGCGGGGCGGCCATTACCGGCAGCTCGAAGCGGTAGGCGTCGATCTGCCAGCTGACGTCGACGTCCTGCGGGTCCCGGGTGCGGCGGCTGGGCACGATGGCCAGCTCGTCCCAGCCGTAGCCGCGACGGCCGTGCTTGCCCAAGCCGATCTCGATGTCTGCCATCAGGGCGGCCGAGGCTACGAGGCGGTGACGGGGTTCAGCACCTCGACGGCGTCGACTGGCAGGTTGCGCACCACGAAGAAGACCGCCATCGACGCCAGGATCCCGATGGTGAGGGGCCGGGTCAGGGTGACGCGGCGCAGCCAGCCCACGCCGAAGGCCTCGCCGGCGAAGGCGACGGCCTGGTAGAGGGCGAAGGGAGCCAGGACGACCCACAGCGCGTTGAAGTGGAGGGCGCCGATCACGTCGCCCTTCAGCACCAGGTAGGAGGCCCGGGTGGCCCCGCAGCCAGGGCACCACAGGCCGGTGGTGGCGTGCAGCGGGCACGGCGGGAAGATGGTGTTGTCAAGGGGGCTGCGCACCAGGACCAGCGCCGACAGCCCGGTGAGGAGGGCCAGCAGCGTGGCGGCGCTGCTTCGGGTCGCCGTCAGCCTCGCCCGTGTGGGGAGCGGCGGGGAGGCGTGGCAGGCCGGCCCGTGGGCGTGGCCGGTGGCCGGGGCATCGGCGTGCGCCGGTACGGGCCTGCCGCTGCTCACGGCGTGACGCCTCGGGCCACCAGGAAGTCGCGCATCCCGATCTGCTTCAGGTCGCTGAGCACCTCGGCGGGAACGCTCTGGCCCTTCTCCCACCTGGTCCAAGCGGCCAGCAGGTCGACGCACTCGTCGCCGGCCGCCTCGAGCAGCGTCTTGGCGTGGCCCGTCTTCAAGTTGGCCATCGTGCGTCCCGGCAGCTCGTCGCCCCGTTCCCAGGCCTCCCACTGGCTCAGCAGCTTGGCGGGCTCGGGCGGGGGGCGGTCCATGGCGGAGCAGATCGTAGATGGCCGATCGCCTGGTCAGGTCCCCCAGTAGTTGGGGGCCTGGCGGGTCATCTGGACGTGGTGGGGGTGGCTTTCGCGCAGGCCGGCACCCGTGATGCGGACGAAGCGGGCCTGCTGCAGCTCACCGATGGTGGCGGCGCCCACGTAGCCCATCGACTGCCGGAGCCCGCCGACCAGCTGGTACAGCAGGGTGCGCAGGGGGCCCTTGTAGTTGACGCGACCCTCGATGCCCTCGGGCACCAGCTTGTCGGTGTCGACCACGTCGCCCTGGAAGTAGCGGTCCTTGGAGAAGCTGCGGCTCTTCATGGCCCCGAGCGAGCCCATCCCCCGGTAGTCCTTGAACCGCTCGCCCTGGAACAGCACGATCTCTCCAGGCGACTCGTCGGTACCGGCCAGCAGCGACCCGAGCATCACCACATCGGCGCCGGCGGCGATGGCCTTGGCGATGTCGCCCGAGTACTGGATGCCGCCGTCGGCGATGACCGGGATCCCGTGTCGGCGGGCGGCCTGGGCCACCTCCCACACCGCGGTGATCTGGGGGACCCCGACGCCGGCTACAACCCGAGTGGTGCAGATCGACCCCGGGCCGACCCCGGCCTTGATGGCGTCGGCCCCGGCGGCGATCAGGGCTTCGGCCCCGGCGCTGGTGGCCACGTTGCCGGCCACTAGCGGCAGGTCGGGGAAGGCGTCCCGAACCTGGCGCACCATGGCCAGCACCGATCCGGCCTGCCCGTGGGCGGTGTCGACAACGACGACGTCGACGTCCTCCTCGACCAGGGCGGAGACCCGCTTGAGGGCGTCGCCGCCGGTGCCGACGGCAGCCCCGACCTGCAGCCGGCCCCGGCCGTCCTTGGTGGCGTTGGGGTACAGGATCTTCTTCTGGATGTCCTTGACGGTGATGAGGCCACGGAGGACCCCGTTGGCGTCGACCACCGGCAGCTTCTCGATGCGGTGGCGGCCGAGGACGACCTGCGCCTCCTCCAGGGTGGTGCCCACCGGGACGGTGATGAGCCCCTCCTTGGTCATCACCTGGGCGATCGGCTGCTCGAGATCCTGCTCGAAGCGCAGGTCGCGGTTGGTGAGGATGCCGACCAGCCGGCCGACGTCGTCGGTGATGGGCACGCCGCTGATGTGGTAGCGCTCCATGAGGGCCAGGGCGTCGGCCACTCGATCGTCGCCCCGCAGGGTGACCGGGTCGACGATCATCCCCGACTCGCTGCGCTTGACCTTGTCGACCTCGGCGGCCTGATCGGTGATCGACAGGTTGCGGTGGAGGATGCCGATGGCGCCCTCCCGGGCCATGGCGATGGCCATGCGGGCCTCGGTCACGGTGTCCATCGCCGCCGAGGCGACGGGCACGCTGAGGTGCACGTCGCGGGCCAGACGGGTGGCCGTGGAGGCCTCGGCGGGCAGAACATCGCTGGCCGCCGGGACCAGCAGCACGTCGTCGAAGGTCAGCGAGACCGGCCCGAACTTGTCATCGAAGGCCGGGTTCGACGCGCCGCCGGTGTGCTCCATGGACGGATGCTAGCGGGCACCCCACCTTGCCCCCGGGCGCGCCGGAGGCCGGCCTTGCGGCCGGCCTCCTCAGATCTTGCTGGCGCTTGCGCCGGAGCGCTGGCTACATCATGCCGCCCATGCCGCCCATGCCGCCCATGCCACCCATGCCACCAGGCATGCCGCCACCGCCGCCGGGCATGGCGGGGGGGTTCTTGTCGGGCTTGTCGGCCACCAGGCACTCGGTGGTCAGGAGCAGCGCGGCGATGGACGCCGCGTTCTGCAGGGCCGAGCGGGTGACCTTGGCCGGATCGATGACTCCGGCCTTCAGCAGGTCCTCGAACGCCCCGGTGGCGGCGTTGAGGCCGATGCTCCCGGTCTCACGCTCGACCTGCTGGACCTGGATCGATCCCTCGAGGCCGGCGTTGGTGGCGATCCAGAACAGCGGCTGCGAGAGGCACTTGACCACGGCCTCGGCACCGGTGGCCTCGTCACCCTCGAGCGTCTTGGCCAGCTTGGAGACGGCGGCCTTGGCCCGGACGAGGGCGGTGCCCCCACCGGCGACGACGCCCTCTTCGATGGCAGCCCGGGTGGCGGACAGCGCGTCCTCGATCCGGTGCTTCTTCTCCTTGAGCTCGACCTCGGTGGCCGCGCCCACCCGGATGACGGCCACGCCGCCAGCCAGCTTGGCCAGGCGCTCCTGGAGCTTCTCCTTGTCCCAGTCGGACGTGGAGTCCTCGATCTCGCGCTTGATCTGGTTGATCCGGCCCTTCACGTCCGCGGGCGAGCCGGCGCCCTCGACGATGGTGGTCTCGTCCTTGGTGATGACGACCTTGCGGGCCTTGCCCAGGAGGTCGAGGGTGGCGGTCTCGAGCTTGAGGCCGACCTCCTCGGAGATGACCTGGCCACCGCTGAGGATGGCCATGTCCTGGAGGAGCTGCTTGCGGCGCTCACCGAAGCCCGGGGCCTTGACGGCGACCGAGTTGAACACGCCCTTGATCTTGTTGACCACGAGCACGGCCAGGGCCTCGCCCTCGACGTCCTCGGCCACCACGACCAGGGGCTTGTTGGCCTGGATGACCTTCTCGAGCAGCGGCACGAACTCGTGCACGGCCGAGACCTTGCCGTTGACGAACAGCAGGTACGGGTCATCGAGGATGACCTCCTGGCGCTCGGCGTCGGTCACGAAGTACGGGGACAGGTAGCCCTTGTCGAACTGCATGCCCTCGGTGAACTCGAGGTCGAGGCCGAAGGTGTTCGACTCCTCGACGGTGACGACGCCGTCCTTGCCGACGCGGTCGATGGCATCGGCGATGGTGGAGCCGATGCCGGGGTCGGCGGCCGAGATGGTGGCGACCTGGGCGATCTCGCTCTTGTCGCCGATGTCCTGGGCCTGCTCCTTGATGGAGGCGACGGCGGCGGCGACAGCCTTCTCGATGCCCTTCTTGAGGCTCATCGGACTGGCGCCGGCGGCCACGTTGCGGAGGCCTTCGTGCACGAGGGCCTGGGCCAGCACGGTGGCGGTGGTGGTGCCGTCACCGGCGATGTCGTTGGTCTTGGTGGCGACCTCCTTCACCAGCTGGGCGCCCATGTTCTCGAACGGGTCCTCCAGCTCCACCTCCTTGGCGATGGTGACACCGTCGTTGGTGATGGTCGGGGCGCCGAACTTCTTCTCCAGCACCACGTTGCGGCCCTTCGGACCGAGGGTCACCTTGACGGCGTCGGCAAGCTTGTTCACGCCGGCCTCGAGGCCGCGGCGGGCGTGCTCGTCGAACTTGAGCTGCTTGGGCATCGTTACTTGCTCACCTTGGCCAGGACGTCACGGCCGTTGAGGATCAGCAGGTCCTCACCGCCTTCGGTGATCTCGGTCCCGCCGTACTTCGAGTAGACGACGAGGTCGCCCACCTTCACGTCGAGGGGGATGATCTCACCGGTGGTCTCGGCCCGCCGGCCGGGGCCCACGGCGAGGACTTCGCCCTGCTGGGGCTTCTCCTTGGCCGTGTCCGGGATCACAAGGCCGGACGCAGTGGTCTGCTCGGCCTCTGAGGGGCGAACGACGATGCGGTCATCGAGGGGGTGCAGGTTCATGTCGGATCCTCCGTTGGCGACTGGCACTCGGGTCGGGTGCTTGCTAGCACTCTCGTCGGGCGAGTGCTAACCGTAGGCCGCGTGGCTCAGAATCGCAAGCGGCCCTTGACCGCCAGGACGATCAGGGTGATCGCGCCGCCCAGGGCGATGAGCCCGGTGATGGCGACGGGCCCCTGCTCCCGCACGCCCAGGAAGACGATCAGCAGCAGGATGGGGATGGCGAACCCGGCGATCAGGGCGGCCACCGTGCCGAGGGCGCGCCACACCGGGGTCACCGGGCCACCTCGGCCGGCTCCCGGTCGTAGGCCAGGCTCAGGTTGGGGTCGGCGGCGGCGTCGAGGGGCGTGGGGCCGTCCGATCGCCACCGCCACCAGGCTGCGGCCGCCACCATCGCCGCGTTGTCGGTGCACATGGCCGGGCTGGGCACCAAGCACCGCCGCCCGTCGGCCTGGGCATCGGCGGCCACCCGCGCCCGAAGCGCCGAGTTGGCGGCCACGCCCCCGGCCAGGCACACCGCCGGGGCTTTGACCGAGGCGGCGGCCCGACGCAGCTTGACGGCCAGCACGTCGACCACGGCCTCCTGGAAGGCTGCGGCGACGTCGGCCACCGCCGCCTCGGGGTGGGCCCGCAGGAAGCGGAGCACGCTCGTCTTCACGCCGCTGAAGGACAGGTCGCAGCCCGGCTCGTCGACCAGGCCCCGGGGGAAGCGCACGATGCTGGCATCGCCGGTGGCCGCCAGCCGGTCGATCGGGGGACCGCCCGGATAGCCGAGACCCAGCATGCGGGCGACTTTGTCATAGGCCTCGCCGGCGGCGTCGTCAATCGTGCGCCCGAGCAGCCGGTAGCGGCCCGGCGCCACGACGTGCACCAGCAGGGTGTGGCCGCCCGACACCAGCAGCACCACCATCGGAGGATCGAACGTCGGGTCCTCGAGGAGCGACGCGTACAGGTGGCCCTCGAGGTGGTTCACCCCCACGAAGGGCAGGTCCCAGGCCAGCGCCAGCGCCTTGGCCGAGGCCAGCCCGACCAGGAGGGCGCCGACCAGCCCGGGGCCCCGGGTGGCGCCGACGGCGGCCAGCTGGCCCGCCGGGCGGTCGACGCCGGCCTCGGTCAGCGCGGCCCGGACCACCGGGACCAGGCGGGCCAGGTGGGCCCGCCCGGCGATCTCGGGCACGACGCCCCCGAACTCGGCGTGCAGCGCCACCTGGCTGCTGACCACCGACGAGAGCGTGCGGCGCCCGTCGGCCACGACGCTGGCCGCTGTCTCGTCGCAGCTGGTCTCGATGCCGAGGACCAGCTGGGGCCCGGCGGGGCCGGGGGCGGTCATCTCGGGTGCTCGACGAGGGTGGTTCCGGCGATGTCGTCCCACAGGCGGAGCAGGCGCTCGGCGTAGGGCTCTTCGTCGATCCCGCGGGCCCACATGACGATGGCATCCTCGCCCGACTCGACGTAGTAGCCCTTGCGGATCCCGGCGGGGGCCAGGCCGAAGCGGCGGTACAGGGCCTGGGCCGCTTTGTTCGAGACCCGTACCTCGAGGGTCAGGCTCTCCGAGCCCCGCCGCACCGCCTCGCGGGCGAGCACGACCATCAGGCGCTGGCCGACCTTGTGGCGCCGCCAGGCGGGGTCGACGGCCAGGGTGGTGATGTGGGCGTCCTCCAGGCTGAACATGAGGCCGCCGTAGCCGACCACCCGCCCGGCGGCCCGGGCCACGAAGTACGACCGGGCCACGTGCAGGTTCAGCTCGCCCAGGAACAGCCCGAGCGACCAGGGCCGGGGGTACACCTGGGCCTCGATGGCCAGGACGCTGCGGAGGTGGCGACGTCGCATGGGGACGATCTGGACAGCCAGGTCGCCGGCGGGAGGTGGCTGCTCCTCGGGGCGCACGGCCATCACCCGCGCTCCCCGGCCAGCACGGCGAAGTTGGCCTGGGCGTCGGGGGCCCGCAGGTAGAGAGCCTGGACCTGGCCGGGGTCGAGGCCAGCGGCCCCGCCGGCGATCGCCACCAGGGCCAGCTCGAGCGCCGACTCGGCCGACGGCATGGCCGCGACCACCTCGGCCCCGGCGGCCTCGAGCACGGCCCGGTGGCGGACGGCGCCATCCCCCACGGCCAGGCCGGCGCCCAGGCCGGCGAGCTCGGCGGCCAGCACCGGCGGGGCGATGCAGGCCGGCCTGGCCAGCGGCACGCCCGCCCGGTGCAGGGAGCGGAAGACCTCGCCGCGGCGGGCGTCGACCACGCTGGCCACGGGTGGCCCGGCGTGGCGGAAGGGGTGGGCCAGCACGTCGAGCGAGCAGACCGGGTGAATGGGCAGGCCGAGGGCGAGGCCGAGGGCCTGGGCCGTGGCGATGCCGACGCGCATCCCGGTGAACAGGCCCGGGCCGATGTCGACGGCGAGGGCGCCGAGGTCGGCCAGCGCCACCCCGGCGGCCCGGCAGGCGGCGGCGACGGCCGGCACGACGGCCTCGACGTGGCGCCGATCGCGGTCCACCGAGAAGCTGGCCTTCAGACCGGCCTCGTGGCCGACCGCCACCGAGCAACGGGGCGTTGCCGTCTCGATGGCGAGGACGAGCGTCACCGTGAGCCTCCCGCAGCAGCGAGCGCGGCGATCAGTCGGGCCCGGCGTGCCTCCCAGCTGTCCCCGTTGAGGCGGAACACGAGCATGCGGTGCTCCTCGCCGGGACCCGTCTCCATGACCACCCGCAGGTGGTCTCCGGGCAGAGCCGCCGCCGCCAGCTCGCCCCACTCGATGACGAGGACGCTGCGGCCGTCGTCGACCTCCTCGGCCAGCGCCAGGTCGACCGCCTCGGCCGGCGAGGCCAGCCGCCAGGCATCGGCGTGCAGCAGCCGCAGGTCCTGCCCCTGGTGCTCGTGCACGAGGGCGAAGGTGGGCGAGGTGGGCATCTCGGCCACGCCGAGCCCGGCGGCGATGCCCTGCACCAGCACCGTCTTGCCGGCCCCGAGATCGCCCGAAAGCAGGACGACGTCGCCCGGCTGGAGGTGGGCGGCCAGCGCGGCCCCGAGGTCTCGGGTGCGCGCCGGCGAGTCGGACGGTGCAGTGACCGGCGGCAGGGCGACCATGCGGGCCACCAACGCTAGGCCGGTCACAGCCAGAGGCGGGGGACGCGGGCGGAGAGGCCGCAGACCACCTCGTAGGCGATGGTGTCCATGCGTTCGGCCCAGTCCCACGCGCTGATCCACTCGTCGCCCTGGCGGCCGATGAGGACGCACTCGTCACCGGTGCGCACCCCGCTCTCGGGGCCGCAGTCGACCATGAGCTGGTCCATGGTGACGGTGCCCACCACCGGGCAGCGTCGGCCGCCGACGAGCACCTTGCCGCCGCGGGCGCCGTAGCTGCGGGGCACGCCGTCGGCGTAGCCGATGGGGAGGGTGGCGACGACGGTGTCGGTGGGCGCAGCCCAGCGCAGGCCGTAGGAGACCGCCTCCCCCGCCGCCAGCTCCTTGACGAACGAGACCTCGGCCTTCAGCGACAACGCCGGTCGCAGATCCGCCAGGACCTGCAGGCCCGCGGCCGGGGGCAGCCCGTAGAGGGTGATGCCGCAGCGGACCAGGTCGAATCGGGCCTCCGGGTGGAGCAGCATGCCCGCCGAGTTGGCGGCGTGGAGCAGGTCGGGCCGCACCCCATGATCGGCCAGTCTCTTGACCACCGCCCGGAACTCGTGCAGCTGGCGGCGGGTGACCTCGTACCGCTCTGGCTCATCGGCCACCGCGAAATGGGTGAAGAAGCCCTCCAGGTGGAGCTCAGGCCGGGCCGCCACGTCGCGAGCCAGCTCGACGGCATCGTCCGGGGTAGCTCCCACCCGGTGCATGCCGGTGTCCATCTTCACGTGCACCCGCCACGGTCGGGACCTGCCCGCTGCAGCCGCGGCTGCCGCCTCGACCCCCTCACGGCTGTAGAGCGTCGGGCGCAGGTCGGCCGCCACCGCCGCGCTCATCCCCGGGGGGCGAGGCTCGGACAGCAGGAGCACTGGCGCCGAGATCCCCGCCCGTCGAAGCTCTTCGCCCTCCTCGATCAGCGCCACCCCCAGCCAGGTCGCGCCACCGGCCAGCGCCGCCTCGGCTGCCTGGACGGGTCCGTGCCCGTAGCCCTGCGCCTTGACGACGGCCAGGAGGACCGCATCGCCGGCCCACTTCTTCAGCTCCCGGGCGTTGGCCGACATGGCGGCGGTGTCGATCTCGATCCAGGTGGCCCGGACGCTCATGGATGCCTGCCTCGAGGGGAGGTGAACCTCGCATCGGGAGCGGGATGCTCAGCGGCACCTCCGCCGATCTGGAGGCTGAGCCAGCGGCTGATCAGGGTGGGGAGGTCGCCGGCCACCAGGCCCCAGCGAGGGCCGAGCCGGGCTGCGGCACCGTGGGCGTGGGCAGCAAGGCCGGCGGCGTCGAGGGCAGGGACGCCACGGGCGAGCAGCGCCGCCACCAACCCGGTGAGCACGTCTCCGGTGCCGGCGGTGGCCAGGCCGGTCGTGCCGGCGGCGGCCAGTCTCACCCGGCCGGAGGGGTCGGCCACGACGGTGGTCGGGCCCTTGAGCAGCACGATCGCTCGGCTGCGGGCCGAGGCGGCCACCACCGCGGCGATCCGGTCCTGGCCGATCGGCCCGAACAGTCGGGTGAACTCGCCCTCGTGGGGGGTGAGGACCGTGTCGGCCCGCCGCCGGGCCAGCCGGTCGAGGTCGAGGCCGGCCAAGGCGTCGGCGTCGAGGACCACCGGCCCGGAAAAGGCGTCCAGCACGGCGCCGACGCCGTCGTTTGTGGCCCGGCTGGCGCCCAGGCCCGGTCCCATGGCCACCGCCCTGACCCGCTCGAGCAGCGGCAGGGCCTCGGCCTCCCAACCCTGCGCCGGCAGGCTGCGGCCGACGTGCTCGCCCGACGGGAGGTCGGCCGCCCCGCAGCCCGGGCTGGCCAGCAGGGCGTAGCCGGCGCCGCCACGCAGGGTGGCAGTGGCGCACAGCTGCGCGGCCCCCAGCATCCCGGGCGAGCCGGCCACCACCAGCACCGCGGCGGTCCACTTGTGGCCGTGGCGGGGCCGGGGCGGCACCAGGTCGACGTCGCCGTCCTCCAACAGCCACGCCCGGGCCCGGTTGCAGTCGAGGCCGAGCGGCTCGACGTGAACCAGCCCGGCGTGCTCCGGCCCGTCACCGAGCAGGAGGCCGGGCTTCTCGGCGCCGAAGGTGACCGTCTCGTCGGCCCGCACGGCCTGGGCGACCGCCCCCGTGTCGCCCTCGACGCCCGTCGGCACGTCGCAGGCCAGGACGGCGGCCCGGCCCGGGTCGGGCGGGTCGTAGGCGCCGGAGAACCCCGTGCCGTAGGCGGCGTCGACCACCAGGTCGACGGCGGGCAGCTTCGCCGGCAGGGCGGCGGCGTCGAGGACCATGACGTGGCAGCCCCAGGACCCCAACCAGCGGGCCGCCACCCGGCCGTCGGCGCCGTTGCTGCCCTTGCCGGCCACGATCACCACCCGCCGGCCGCTCGGGTTCGGGCCCAGCATTGCCTTGGCGTGGGCGGCCAGGCGTCGGCCGGCCAGGCCCACCAGGGCCTCGTGGGTGGTCCAGGCCAGCGCGTCCTGGTCGACGGACCGCATCTCGGCCACCGTCGGGACGGGCCTCACTCGGCCACCACCACCGCCTCGGCCACGAGGTCGGTGTGGGTCAGCGACACGTGCCAGCGGCGCACCCCCGCGGCGCGAGCCAGCTCCTCGGCCCGACCAGCAACCCGGAGCAGCGGCCGACCCGAAGGCTCCCGCTCCACCCACACCTCGTGAAATCCAAAGGCGCCGAGGCCGACCCCGAGCGCCTTCATGGTGGCCTCCTTGGCCGCGAACCGGGCCGCCAGCCGGTTCACCGTCCCCGCGCAGATGGAACGTTCCAGGGGCGTGAACACCCGCTCCTCGAACCCGGGCCGCCGACCCAGGATCAGGGCGAAGCGGGCCACGTCAACGACGTCGATGCCAACCCCGATCACGGGCCGACGCTACGCCGCGCCGCCGGGGCTACTCGACAGTGACGACCTTGGCCAGGTTCCTGGGCTTGTCGACGTCGTTGCCCCGGGCCGTGGCCAGGGCGTAGGCGAGCAGCTGGAGCGGCACGTTGTCGACCACGGGCTGGAACAGCTCGTGGCCGGCGCCGGGCAGGGCGATGACGTGGTCGGCCAGCTTGCGCACGGCCGGGGTGTCGACGTCGCGCTCGTCGACCAGCAGCACGATCGTGGCCCCCCGGGCCTTCACCTCCTCGACGTTGGAGAGGACCTTGCCCATCAGCCGGCTGCGGGTGGCGACGGCGACCACCACCGTGCCGGGCTCGATGAGGGCGATCGGGCCGTGCTTCAGCTCGCCGCCGGGGTACCCCTCGGCCCGCAGGTAGCTGATCTCCTTCAGCTTGAGCGCCCCTTCGAGCGCCACGGCCCGGCCCACCCCCCGGCCCAGGAAGAAGAAGTCGCGGGCACAGCAGATGACCGGGGCCGAGGCGATGCCCTTCACAGTGTCGCCCGACTCCAGGGCGGCAGCCACCCGGGCCGGCAGCTGGTCGAGGTGGTGCAGCTTCTCGGCCACCTCCTCGGGGTAGTGGGTGCCCCGCACCTGGGCCAGGTAGAGGGCCAGCACCTGCATGGCCACCAGCTGGGCCAGGTGGCACTTGGTGGAGGCGACGCCGATCTCGGGGCCGGCCCGGGTGTACAGCACGGCGTCGGCATCGCGGGCCATCGAGGAGTCGACCACGTTGCACACCGCCAGCACCGGCGCCCCCTGCTGCTTGGCGTGGAGCACGGCCTCGAGGGTGTCGATGGTCTCCCCGGACTGGCTGATGGCCACGACCAGGCTGGTGCGGCCGAGCACCGGGTCCTGGTAGCGGAACTCGCTGGCGATCTCCACCTCGACGGGCAGCCGGCACCAGTGCTGGATCGACTGCTTGGCCACCAGCCCGGCGTGGTAGCTGGAGCCACACGCCACCACGAAGACCTTGTCGATCATCCGCAGGTCGTCGTCGGACAGCCGCACCTGGTCGAGGGTGATGCAGCCGTCGACGATGCGGCCGAGGAGGGTGTCACGCACCGCCGCCGGCTGCTCGTGGATCTCCTTCGACATGAAGTCGGGGTAGCCGCCCTTCTCGGCGGCGGCCAGGTCCCAGGTGACCTGGCGTTCCTGGGGCACCACCTCGGTGCCGTGGAGGTCGGTCACCCGGATCACGCCCGGCGTCAGCTCGACCACCCGGTCGTCGTCGATCACGAAGAACCGCTCGGCCCGGCCGTGGATGGCGGGGATGTCGGAGGCGAGGTACGCGGTGGTGGCATCGGTTCCGCACACCAGCGGCGAGCCCCGGCGGGCGGCGACGATGAGGTCGGGCTCATCGGCGTGCACCACGGCGATGGCGAACTTGCCGTGGACCCGGCGCAGGCAGGCCCGCACGGCGTCGGCCAAGTCCAGGCCCTGCGCCACCTGGGCGGCGATCAGGTGGCCGAGCACCTCGGTGTCGGTGTCGGACGCAAGCTCGCTGCCCTTGCCGGGCAGGTCGAGGGCGAGCTCGCGGAAGTTCTCGATGATGCCGTTGTGGATGATGGCCAGCCGGCCCGAGGCGTCGGTGTGGGGGTGGGCGTTGGCCTCGGTGGGGGCCCCGTGGGTGGCCCAGCGGCTGTGGCCGATGCCGCAGGCGATGTCGGGCGGGGCGTCGCCCACCCCCTCGCCCAGCTCGGTGATGGAACGGGTGCCGCCGGCCTTGCGCCGCCGCCAGATGGTGCCGTGGGCGGGGAGGGCGATCCCGGCCGAGTCGTAGCCCCGGTACTCGAGCCGGCGCAGGCCCTCGACCAGGACGGGGATGACCGCCACCTCACCCGTCGCCCCGATGATCCCGCACATGCGAGGAGAGGCTACGCCCCCACCAACCAGCGCTTCTGCCGGGTGGAGTGCTGCGCTGGGCGCTACGTACTCCCGACAGTTGCGGGGATCGTGCTCAGGTCAGGGTGGCCTCTACCACCTTGGCGATGCGGGCCGCCGCCTCACGGGCCAGGGCGTCGGTGGGTGCCTCCACCATCACCCGGACCAGCGGCTCGGTGCCGCTCGGACGCAGGAGGACCCGCCCGTGGTCACCGAGCTCGCTCTCGACCTGCGCCACCGCCGCCCACGCCGCCTCCGCGCCGGCCAGGGCCTCCTTGGCCGAACCAGCCACCCGCACGTTCACCAGGACCTGGGGGAGGCGCTGGACCACGCCGGCCAGCTCGGCCAGCGGCCGCCCGGTGCGGTGCATGACGTCGAGGACCTGGAGGGCGGAGAGGAGGCCGTCGCCGGTGGTGGCCAGCCGGCGGTGGATGACGTGCCCGCTCTGCTCGCCGCCGAGGGCGAAGCCGCCCTGCTCCATCCGGTCGAGGACGTAGCGGTCGCCGACTGCGGTGCTCTCGAGGTGCACGCCGGCCTCGGCCATGGCCAGGTGGAGGCCGAGGTTCGACATGACGGTCACGACGACGGTGTCCCGGTCGAGGCGGCCTCGGGCCCGCAGGTCCAGCGCGAGGATGGCCAGCAGCTGGTCGCCGTCCACCACCTGCCCCCGGTGGTCCACGGCGAGGCACCGGTCGGCGTCGCCGTCGAGGGCGATGCCAACGTCGGCTCCGGCGGCCAGCACGGCGTCGGCCAGGGGACCGAGGTGGGTGGACCCGCAGCCGAGGTTGATGTTCACCCCGTCCGGTGCGTCGCCGAGGACCGCAACGACGTCGCAGCCCAGGCCGCGCAGCACGGTCTGGCCGAGCCCGGCGGCGGCGCCGTGGGCGGTGTCGACCACCACCCGGAGGCCGGTGAGGCTCCGCCCTTCGAGGGTCCCCGACAGGTGGTCGGCGTAGCGCCCGGCCCCGTCGAACGGGGCCACCGTGCCCAGGCCGAGGCCCGACCGCAGGGTGGCGCCAGCGTGCAGCTCGAGCTCGATCCGCCGCTCGATGTCGTCGCCGAGCTTGCGCCCTCCGGGCCCGAACAGCTTGATGCCGTTGTCGGTGAAGGGGTTGTGGGAGGCCGAGACGACCGCCGCCGTGGCTCGCTCGGCCTCGGCCCAGAAGGCCACGCCCGGGGTCGGGAGCACGCCGAGGTCGGCCACCTCGGCGCCCTCGGCGGCCAGGCCGGCCACCAGGGCGGCCGATAGGAGCGCCCCCGATCGGCGCGGGTCCCGGCCCACGAACCACTGGTCGGCGCCGAGCACGCGAGCGGCCGCACGCCCGAGGGCGAGCGCCAGCTCCGGCGTCAGCTCGGCGCCAGCGACCCCTCGGAGGCCGTCGGTGCCAAAGCGCATGGGCGCCCGACTACCGCTTGGAGTACTGCGGGGCCTTGCGGGCTTTCTTGAGGCCGTACTTCTTGGCTTCCTTCTCGCGGGCGTCGCGGGTGAGGAAGCCAGCCTTCTTCAGCTTGCCCCGCTGCTCTGGGTCGAGCTCGATGATCGAGCGGGCGATGCCCATGCGCAGGGCGCCGGCCTGGCCCGTGATGCCCCCGCCGTGCATGGTGACGTCGACGTCGTACTGCTCGTCGAGACCGGCCACCTTCAGCGGCTCAACGATGATCATGCGGTGGGTGGGCGAGGGGAAGTAGTCCTCGAGCGACCGGGAGTTGACCGTGATGGTGCCGGTGCCCTCCCGGAGGCGGACGCGGGCGACGGCCTCCTTGCGGCGGCCGGTGGTCTGGGTGAGGGGCTTCGGCATCAGGTCGTCCTGTTCGCGTGCAAGGGATCTAGCGGGCGTCGCGGCGGGCGCCGGCGATCTCGAAGGGGGTCGGCGCCTGCGCCGAGTGCCGGTGGGTGGGGCCGGCGTAGACCTTGAGCTTGCGCAGCATCTGGCGGCCGAGCGGCCCCTTGGGCAGCATGCCCTTCACGGCCCGGCGCACCAGCTCCTCCGGCTTAGTGTCGAGCTGCTGTCGGTAGCTCTGGCTGCGCAGCCCCCCGGGGTAGCCCGAGTGGTGGTGGTAGAAGGTCTTGTCGGCCTTGTCGGAGGTCATCACGACCTTGCCGGCGTTGACGATGATCACGTGGTCGCCGGTGTCGAGGTGGGGGGCGAAGATCGCCTTGTGCTTGCCCCGCAGCAGGCGGGCGACCTCGGTGGCCAGCCGTCCGAGCACGAGCCCGTCGGCGTCGACCTCGTGCCACGCCCGGGTCACGTCGCTCGGCTTGGTGGAGTAGGTGGGCACGCGTCGCGCTCCTCGGGTCGAAAATCCTCATGGGGCCGAGGCGCGGCGCGGCGAACGCGCCTCCAGGACCGACCGGGAGAGGATAGGGGGCGGCCGCCGAGCCGGCAAGCTGCCCGGGTTCAGCCTCCCCGCTACCGTGCCTGACCGGTGATCACCCTCGCTGACGTCGCCGCTGCCCGCGAACGGCTGGCGGCGGTCGCGCGGCCCACCCCCGTCCGGGAGACCGACTCGATCAGCCAGGCCTGCGGGCGGACGGTCCTGCTCAAGCCCGAGAACACCCAGCGCACCGGCTCCTACAAGGTGCGGGGCGCCTACAACCACATCTCCCGGCTGCCCGAAGGGGTCGCCGTGGTGGCCGCCAGCGCCGGCAACCACGCCCAGGGGGTGGCCTTCGCCGCCACCGCCACGGGACGTCTGGCCACCATCTTCATGCCCCTCGGGGCCTCGCTCCCCAAGATCGACGCCACCCGCGGCTACGGCGCCGAGGTCCGTCTGGCCGGCGTGGTCGTCGACGACACGTTCCTGGCCGCCCGGGCCCACGCCGACGCCACCGGAGCCGCCCTGGTGCCCCCCTTCGACGACCTCCATGTCATCGCCGGCCAGGGCACGGTGGGCCTCGAGGTGGCCGACGAGGCCGCCGAGGCCGAGGTGGTGGTCGTCCCGATCGGCGGAGGCGGGCTGATCGCCGGCGTGGCCACTGCCCTGGCCCACACCCGACCCGGCGTGAAGGTCATCGGCGTCGAGGCCGAGGGAGCGGCCGCCATGGCGGCCGCCGTCGCCGCCGGTCACCCGGTGGTCCTCGACAAGATGGCCACGATGGCCGACGGCCTGGCCGTGCGCTGTGTGGGCGAGCTGACCCTGGCCCACACCCTGGCCTACGTCGACCAGATCGTCACCGTGACCGAGGAGGAGATCAGCCGGGCCCAGCTCCTGCTCCTCGAGCGGGCCAAGGCGGTGGTCGAGCCGGCCGGCGCCGTCGGCCTCGCCGCGGTCCTGGCCGGCAAGATCCCCGGGCGGGGGCCGGTGTGCTGCATCCTCTCCGGCGGCAACATCGACCCACTGCTGCTCATGAAGGTGATCCAGCACGGCTTGAAGAGCGCCGGCCGCTACCTGGTGCTGCGGGTGGACATGGCCGACCGCCCGGGCCAGCTGGCCCGCCTCAGCGCCCGCCTGGCCGACCTGGGCCTGAACATCCTGGACGTCGAGCACCACCGTTCCGGCGCCCGGATCGCGTTCGACCAGGTCGAGGTGCTCCTCACCCTCGAGGTCCGCAGCCCGCTTCACGGAGCGGAGATCATCGCCGCCCTGGCCGCCGACGGCGCCCGGGTCGAGGTCGTTCGCTGAACCGACCCTGGCGACGCCTAGGGTGCCGGCCGTGGTTGCAGGATCGGGGGGGGCGCCATGATCATCACCGAGCGCACCAAGCGGCCCATCCCGTTTCGGGCGAGCGATGCCAAGCGGGTTGGGGAGGGCTGCTACTACCTGGACCAGATCGTTTGGCTGAACGGCGACCAGATCGAGCTGGGTGACCGGGTCGCCTTCAACCACGGGTGCTTCGTGAACGGGTTCGGGGGGCTGGTCATCGGCGACGGCACCATCGTCGGGCCCCGCACGATGATCCACACCGCCAACCACATCACCGACGACCTCGACCGGCCCATCGTCGAGCAGGGTTGGACGCCCGGTCCGGTGCACATCGGCGCCGGCTGCTGGATCGGCATGGGGGTGTGCATCCTCCCCGGGGTGACCATCGGCGACGGGTGCGTGATCGGGGCCGGCAGCGTGGTGGTCAAGGACCTCGACCCGTTCTCTGTCGCCGTGGGCAACCCGGCCAAGGTCGTGAGGAGCCGCCGCTGATGCGCGTGCTCTTCGTGCAGCGCCAGCCCTGCATCCGCACCCTCAAGTACGCCATCGGCCTGCGCCAGGCCCGGTCCGACCTCATTCTCGGGTTCGCCTGCCAGGGAGCCACGCTCACCGGCTGGTACGGCTCCGGCGACGAGCTGTTCGACCGGTGGTGGCACCTGGATGGCGACCCGGTGTCCGGCCTGGCCGGCGTCGTCGAGGAGTTCCAGCCCGACCTGGTCCACAGCCACAACCTGCCCGACGGCCTCACCGTGGCCGCCCTCGAGGCCACCGACGGCCGTGTCCCGGTCATCCACGACTCCCACGACCTCCAGAGCCTGCGCCAGACCCCCTACGAGGACGGATTCCCCGAGCTCGCCGACCCCCTCGACCTGGAGCGGCTGGCGGTGGAGGGCAGCGCCGCCCTCATCACGGTGTCGGCCGAGATGCTGGCCGAGATCGAGGCTCGCTACCAGGTGCCGGCCCGGAGCCGGGTCTTCGCCAACTACGCCGCCGAGCGTGACCTCCCCAGCCTCCTGCCGCCGGCGTCCCGGACCCGGTCGGGCCCGTGGAAGGTGGTCTACCAGGGCACCCTGTCCACCAACGGCGGCCATTACGACCTGCGGGCCCTCTTCGCCGCGGTGGCCGCCCAAGGGATCGAGCTCGACATCTACCCGTCCCGGCCGTCACCCGAGTACGCGGCGCTGGCCGGGGCCACGGCCGGGCTGCGCTGCCACGATCCGCTCGAGCCGGCCAAGCTCTTGGCCCAGCTGGCCGCCTACGACTTCGGGTGGGCCGGGTTCAACGCCACCCTCAACGGCGCCCACCTCGACACCGTGCTGCCCAACAAGCTCTTCGAGTACCTCGGCTGCGGCCTGCCCGTGCTCACCCTGCGCCCCCACCACCACGCCCTCAGCGCCTTCCTCGACGACCATGGCGTCGGCCTCGTCCTCGACTCGGTGGAGGACCTGGCCCGGCAGCTCGGGGAGGTGGACGTCCTGGCCCTGCGCACCCGGGTCGCCGCCAGCCGCCACCGCTTCACGATCGGCGCCAACCTCGCCACCATCCTCGATCTCTACGACGAGCTCACCACCGGCTGAGCCTCAGTAGGTCACGTCCCACAGGCACAGGCCGTGGGGGGGCGCCACCGCCCCGGCCTTCGAACGGTCCTTGGAGCGCAGAGCCAGGGCCACACCGGCGGCGGTGCGGCGGCCGAGGCCGACGTCCACCAGGGTGCCGACGAGGGAGCGGACCATCTGCTGGCAGAACGAGGAGGCCTCGACCTCGAAGCGCAGGAGACCGTCGCCCAGGTCGTGCCACTCGGCCTCGCGCACCAGCCTGACCAGGGAGGCGTCGCCCTGCCGCCGGCAGAAGGCCGAGAAGTCGTGCTCGCCCAGCAGCGGGGCGCAACCCGCCCGCATGCTCGAGAGGTCGAGCGGCGCCGCCACCCACCACGTGGTGCCAGCCAGCCACGGGTCGGGCACGGGCCGGTGCAGCACCGTGTAGCGGTAGCGCCGCCCCGTCGCCCACCGCCGGGGGTCGAAGCCCTCCGGGGCCACCGCCGCCTCCCGCACCACCATCTCCGGGGCCAGCATCCTGTTCAGCCGGTGCGCCAGGTCGGCCACCTCGGCCGCCCGGGACCCCTCGGGGACGTCGAAGGCCACCACCTGGCCCCAGCCGTGGACGCCGGCGTCGGTGCGGCCGGCCACGGCCAGGGTGACCGGAGCCTGCCCCACCCGCTCGATGGCCTGGCCCAGCACCCCCGCCACCGTCCGCTGGCCCGGCTGGGCCGCCATGCCCCGGAACCCGGCGCCGTGGTAGGCGACCTGGAGCCGGACGCGCACCAGCGGCCCCTCAGGGGCCGCCGGCTGAGCGTGCTCGTCCTCGAAGAGGGTCAAGGACCGCTACAACAGCTCGATGCGCGCCATCGGTGCGTTGTCACCGTTGCGGGGCCCCAGCTTGAGGATCCGGGTGTAGCCGCCGTTGCGCTCGGCGTAGCGGGGGCCAATCTCGTCGAACAGCTTGAAGGCCATGTCCTTGTCCCGGATGAACGAGACCACCTGGCGGTGGTTGTGCAAACCGCCCTTCTTGCCCTTGGTGATCACCTTCTCGATCACCGGGCGCAGCGCCTTGGCCTTGGCTTCGGTGGTGACGATGGCCTCGGCGGCGATGAGGCTGGCCACCAGGTTGCCGAACATGGCCTTCTGGTGGGCGGCGCTGCCACCGAAGTTGCGGCCCCGGCTCGGGCTCCCTCGCACGGGCCGCTACTCCCGGGAGCGGAGCACGAGGCCCCGCTCGTCGAGCTTGACCAGGACCTCGTCCAGCGACTTCTGGCCGAAGTTGGTGATGGCGAGGAGGTCGTCCTCGGTCTTCAGCACCAGCTCGCCGATCGTGTTGATCTGGGCCCGCTTCAGGCAGTTGCGGGGTCGCTCGGAGAGGTCAAGCTCCTCGATCGGCAAGTCGAGGTCGGGGCTGCCCGAGGTCGAGGCGCCGACGTCGCCCAGGGTCAGGCCCTGGGGGTCGTCGCTCATCGAGGCGACGAGCTCCATGACATCGCGCAGGGTGGCGCCGGCCGAGGCGAGCGCCTCGGCGGGGGTGATCGAGCCATCGGTCTCGATGTCGAGGATGAGCTTGTCGTAATCGGTGTCCTGCTCGACCCGGGTGGCCTCGACGAGGATGGCCACCCGGCGGACCGGCGAGAAGATGGCGTCGACCGGGATGACCCCGATCGTCTGGCTCTTCTTGTTCTTGTCGGCCGAGGAGTAGGCCTTGCCCCGCTCGACGGTGAGGTCGAGGGCCAGGCGGCCCTTGGCGTTCAGCGAGGCCAGGACCAGCTCGGGGTTCAGCACCTCGACATCGGCGGTGACCTGGATGTCGCCCGCGGTGACCGAGCCGGGGCCCCGGGCGTCGAGGCGGATCGTGACGGGCTCTTCGGACAGCGAGCGCAGGACGATGTCCTTCACGTTCAGGATGATGTCGGTGACGTCCTCCTTGATGCCCGGGAGGGTGTCGAACTCGTGGAGCGCGTCGTCGAAGCGCACCTGGGTGACGGCCGCGCCCGGGATGGACGACAGCAGCGTGCGCCGCAGCGAGTTGCCGAGGGTGAAGCCGAAGCCCTTGACCAGCGGGCCGATGGCAAACCGCTGGCGGTCGCCTTCGTCGTCGGTGATGGCCTCGATGGTGGGACGGGGGATGGTGAGCATGGGCGTCTCCTACTTGGAGTAGAGCTCGACGATGAGCTGCTCGCGGACGGGGACGTCGATGTGCTCGCGCAGGGGCTGGTCGAGCACGGTCACGCCCATGCCCTCCTGGCCCCGCTCGAGCCACGGCACGACCTGGCGGTCGATGGTGTCGAGGTTGTGGCGGATGACGATGAAGTCGCGTGCCTTCGGGCCGATGGCCACGACCTCGCCCTTGCGAACGCGGTAGGACGGGATGGTGACCCGCTTGCCGTTGACGGTGACATGCCCGTGGCGGACCAGCTGGCGGGCCTGGTTGCGGCTGGCGCCCCAACCGGCCCGGAAGGCCACGTTGTCGAGGCGCAGCTCGAGCAGGCGGAGCAGGTTCTCGCCGGTGATGCCCTGCTGGCGCACGGCCTCGGTGTAGTACCGGTAGAACTGCTTCTCGAGGATGCCGTAGATGCGGCGGGCCTTCTGCTTCTCCCGCAGCTGGCCCTGGTACTCCGACGCGTTGCGCACCCGACCCCGGCCGTGCATGCCAGGCGGGTAGGGGCGCCGCTCGATCGGGCACTTCATCGAGTCGCACTTGGGACCCTTGAGGAACAGCTTCATCTTCTCCCGCCGGCACAGCCGGCAGACAGGACCTGTGTAGCGAGCCATCAGACCCTCCGACGCTTCTTGGGGCGGCAACCGTTGTGGGGGATCGGGGTGACGTCCTTGATCCCCGCCACCTCGATGCCGGTGTTCATGATCGAGCGGATCGCCGTCTCGCGGCCCGAGCCGGGACCCTTCACGTAGACGTCGACCTTGCGCAAGCCGTGCTCCATGGCCCGGCGGGCGGCTGCCTCGGCGGCCATCTGGGCGGCGAAGGGGGTCGACTTGCGACTGCCTTTGAACCCGACGTTTCCGGCCGAGGCCCAGGAGATGACGTTGCCCTCCTGGTCGGTGATGGAGACGATGGTGTTGTTGAACGAGCTCTTGATGTGGACGACCCCGTAGGTGACGTTCTTGCGCTCACGACGACGGGGACGGCGCCCGCCCGGCTTGGGCTTGGCCACTACTTCCTCGCCTTCTTCTTGCCGGCAACGGTCTTCTTGGGGCCCTTGCGGGTGCGGGCGTTGGTCTGGGTGCGCTGGCCCCGCACGGGCAGGCCCTTGCGGTGGCGGAGGCCCTGGTAGGAGCCGATCTCCATCTTGCGACGGATGTCCTGGTCCACCTCGCGCCGCAGGTCGCCCTCGACCCGGAGGTGCTCGTCGATGTAGCCGCGGAGGCGGACGACCTCCTCGTCGGTGAGGTCGCGCACCCGGGTGCCCTCGTCGATCGAGGTGGAGGAGCAGATCTTCTCCGCGTTGGGACGGCCGATGCCGTAGATGTAGGTGAGGCTGACGACCAACCGCTTCTCACGGGGGATGTCGACGCCGGCGATGCGTGCCATGTCTTGTTTGCTCCCTCAGCCCTGGCGCTGCTTGTGGCGGGCGTTCTCGCAGATCACCATGACGCGCCCGTGCCGGCGGATGACCTTGCACTTCTCACACATGGGCTTGACGCTCGGCTTGACCTTCACTGCCGCGCTCCACCAGACCTTTCGCTCTGTTCGTTCATCGACTCGGCGCCCCGAGCTACTTGTAGCGGTAGACGATTCGCGCCCGCTCGAGGTCGTACGGGGTGATCTCGACCTGCACCCGGTCGCCCGGAAGGATCCGGATCCGGTGCATGCGCATCTTCCCCGAGCTGTAGGCGAGCAACTTGTGCCCGTTCTCCAGCTCCACCTTGAACATGGCGTTGGGCAACGGTTCGATGACCGTGCCCTCCATGGTGATGCCTTCTTCCTTTACCTTGTCCTTGGGCAGAAGAGCCTCCGTCGAAAGGGCGAACCGGGATCACCCCGCGAGTCGGCTGCGTGTGCCAACCAGCAGGAACCTGTGCACGACGTACCACGCCCGCGCACAGGCAGCGTTCGATCGTACCCTGGCCAGGTCGTCACGGCAAGGTGAGGATGACGGGGCCGTCGTGGGTGATGTGCACCGAGTGCTCGGCGTGGGCCGCCAGGCTGCCATCGATCGTCTTCACCGTCCAGCCGTCCACCTCGGTGGCCACCCGGTTGCGGCCGGCAGTGATGATCGGCTCGACGGCCAGGCACATCCCGGCCCGGACCCTCGGGTTCGGCCCGTCGAACGGCCACAGGTTCGGCACGTCCGGCATCTCGTGCATCTGGCGGCCGATCCCGTGCCCGACGTAGTGCTTCACCACCCCGCAGCCGGCCCGGTTGGCCACCCGGGTCACGGCCTGGGCCACGTCGCCCACCCGGCCCCCGTCGTGGAGGGCGGCGATCCCGGCGGCCAGGGCCTCCTCGACGGTGCGGATCAGGGCGGCGGCGGCGGGGTTGGTGGCGTCGCCGCCGATCACCATGGAGAAGGCGGCGTCGCCGTGCCAGCCCTCGATCACCGCACCGCAGTCGATCGAGAGCAGGTCGCCCTCGTCGAGGACCGAGCCGTTGGGCACACCGTGGAGGACGGTGTCGTTGACGCTGGCGCAGAGCACGGCGGGGTAGCCGTGGTAACCGAGGAAGTTCGAGGTGGCCCCGCTGCCTTCGAGCACGTCCATCGCCACCCGGTCGAGGTCGTTCAG
>JBBSKY010000003.1:0-79412 GCA_038255915.1 Acidimicrobiales bacterium
CCCCCGTCGTAGCCGGCCATGGCCACGGTGAGCACGCCCCGCTTGCGGGCCTCGGCCGCTGCCACCAGCAGGTTCTTCGATCCGCCGCTGGTCGACAGGGCGATGCAGATGTCGCCGGCCCGGGCGTGAGCGATCAGCTGGCGGGCGAAGATCAGCTCGAAGCCCACGTCGTTGCCCAGGGCGGTGAGGATGGCCGGGTCCTCGGTGAGGCACCGGGCGGGCAGGGCCCGGCCGGACGGGGGTCGGGAGAACAGGGTGGCCACCGAGGCGGCGTCGCTGGAGCTGCCCCCGTTGCCGAAGGTGTAGAGCACCCCGCCGGCCTCGAAGCGCTGGGCCATGGCCCGGGCGGCCGCCTCCACCGCGCCGGCCGTGGCCTCGATGGTGGCCGCGGCCAGGCTCTTGCTGAGCAGCGCCTTGGCCCGGGCCGAGGCGGCCAGGTCGGCCAGCAGCGGCCCGGCGTCCCGCTCCTCGCTCTCGATGAAAGGATACAAAAACCCAGTGTTCTCGTGCTGCGGCTCGGTCACTGAGCGTCGCCGACCACGGTGATGGCGGAGCCGGCGTGGACCAGGATCAGGGCGCCGGCTTCCAGGGGGCCGACCAGCGTGGTGTCGACCCGTTCCAGGCCCGTGCTGGTGCGCACGGTGGCCTCGGGGTCGAGGTCGCCGGTGGCGGTGACCACCTCGGCCAGGCGGCCCTCGTCGGAGCAGGTGACGCAGACGGGGCCCTCGCACACCTCGTCCTCGGGCGGGGTGAGCAGGCCCGGATGGTCGAAGCAGATGTGGGTCAGCTCCCACAGCATGTGGTAGCGCAACGACAGCGACCCGTCGTAGGGGGCCAGGGCGGCGTCGGTCTCGGGATCGCTCCACAGCACGTGGTCGGCGGCGCCAGCCGTCGGGCGGGGCCCTGCCCCGATCCAGATGGTCACAGCCCCCCAGGCCGGGGCCCGCCGGAAGGCGTCGGCCACCGTGGGATCGTCGGCGCCGCTGACCGCGCAGAGCACGTCCCCGGGTCGGACCAGGGCCCGGAGGGCCTCGACCAGGCCGGGACCGCCCACGTGCACCGCCGGCAGGGCCCTGCTGCCCATGATCACCGGGTGGACGAACTCGACGGCCACATGTCGGGCCTGCTCGGGCCACCGGGGGGCGACGCACCACAGCGTGGCCCCGGCGTGGAAGCGGCGGGCCAGCGCCAGCGAGGCGCCGGCCAGGTCGTCGGCGTCGTCGGCGCCTGCTGAGGCCCAGGTCGGGTTGGTGGTGGCGGTCTCGGTCATCGGGCTGGCCTCCCGTTCCGGGCTGCTTCTGCAAGGACCGGCATCTGTGAGGAATCGTACCGCCGCCCCCGGGATTGTTGACACCCGACGGCCGGCGGCCTAGACCGCGGCTGCATGGACCGCGGACCGACCGACCTCAAGGTGGCGGTGCTGGCCCCCATCTCCTGGCGGACGCCGCCCCGGCACTACGGGCCGTGGGAGCTGTTCGCCTCGATGCTCGCCGAGGGCCTGGTGGCCAGGGGCGTCGAGGTCACCCTGTTCGCCACCGGCGACTCGGTCACCTCGGCCACCCTGTCGTCGGTCGTGCCCCGCAGCTGGTCCGAGGACGACGAGATCGACCCGAAGGTGGCGGAGTGCCTCCACATCGCTTCGGTCTTCGAGCGGGCCGGTGAGTTCGACCTGATCCACAACGGCTTCGACTTCCTGCCGCTCACCTACTCCGGCCTGGTTGACACCCCCGTCCTCACCACCATCCACGGGTTCTCCTCGCCACGGATCGTGCCGGTCTACGCCCGTTACAACCGGCGGGGGGCCTACATCTCGATCAGCGACTCCGACCGCCACCCCGACCTCGACTACCTGGCCACCATCCACCACGGGATCGACACCGGCGGCTTCTCCCTGCACGCCGAGCCCGGCGGGTACCTGCTGTTCTACGGGCGCATCCACCCCCACAAGGGCACCGCCCAGGCCATCGAGGTTGCCCGCCAGGCCGGTCTCCCCCTGGTCCTGGCGGGGATCATCCAGGACCAGGCCTACTTCGACGCTGAAATCGCCCCTCACCTCGACGACGACCACGTCCGCTACCTCGGCCCCGTCGGCCCCGACGAGCGGAACGACCTGCTGGGCGGGGCGGTGGCCCTGCTCCACCTCGTCGAGTTCGACGAGCCCTTCGGGCTGAGCGTGGTCGAGGCCATGGCCGCTGGCACCCCGGTCATCGCCAACCGGAGGGGTTCGATGCCCGAGATCGTCGACGAGGGCCTCACCGGCTTCCTGGTGGCGGGGGCCGACGAGGCGGTTGCCGCGGTGGCCCGGGCCGCCGTGCTCGACCGGGCCGGGGTCCGGGCCCGGGCCGTCGCCCGCTTCGACCAGGACCGGATGGTGGACGAGTACCTTGCCGCCTACGTCAAGCTGCTCTGCCGCCACTGAAGGCGCTGATGCTGCTTCTCGGAGGGGATCGTCGGGTACCATAGGAGCCAGACCCACTTGGAGGCAGTCTTTCTCAGCGCCGGCCAGCACGCGGATGCGGCCGCATGTGGGGTTCGTTGAGCCCTTTCCTGTGCAAGCAACCCCCCAAGTCAGGAGCAGTCCCGATGTCCGGATCCTTCACCGACCCCTCGATGCGCAAGGCGGGCGTCGGTCACGCCTCCGGCGGGACGGGGGATCGGCTGCGGATCGGCATGCTGGGCACCTACCCCCCCACCGAGTGCGGGCTGGCCACGTTCGCCGCCGCCCTGCGCACCGGCATGAGCCACGACGAGTCGGGCCAGCACAGCTGCGACATCGTCCGCCTGGTCGACCGCCCCCAGGGCGACGGCGGCCCCGAGGTCGTGGCCGAGCTGCAGCGGGGCTCGGCCTCCAGCATCGCTGCGGCCGTGGCGGCCCTCAACCAGCTCGACGCCACCATCATCCAGCACGAGTACGGCATCTTCGACGGTGAGGACGGCGAGGAGGTCCTGGAGATCGCCGAGGACCTGGAGGGCCCGGTCATCGTCGTGCTGCACACGGTGCTGGACGACCCCAGCCCCAACCAGCGCCGGATCATCGAGTCGCTGGCTTCCTCAGTCGACGCCCTGGTCACCATGACCCGCACGGCCCAGCGCCGCCTGCGCGACTACGACCTCGACATGGCCAAGGTCTCGGTCATCCCCCACGGCGCCCACCCGCCGGCCCCCGACCTCAAGGTCGAGGTCGAGGCCGACCCGGAGGCGCCCACCATCCTCACCTGGGGGCTTCTCGGCCCGGGCAAGGGCATCGAGTGGGTGGTCGAGGCCATGGCCCAGCTGAAGGACCTCGACACCCCGCCCCGCTACCAGGTGATGGGCAAGACCCACCCGAAGGTGCTCGAGGTGCACGGCGAGCAGTACCGCAGCTCCCTCGAGGACCGGGCCGCCGAGCTCGGGGTGGCCCACCTGGTCGAGTTCGTCGACAGCTACTCCGACCGGGCCGAGCTGCAGCGCCGCATCGCCGCCGCCCACGTCGTGGTCCTGCCCTACGACTCCGAGGACCAGGTCACCTCCGGGGTGCTGGTCGAGGCGGTCGCCTCCAGCAAGGCCGTGATCTCCTCCAGCTTCCCCCACGCCGTCGAGCTCCTGGGGGGCGGCGTCGGCCTCCTCGTGCCCCGTCACGACCCCGACGCCATCGCCGCGGCGCTGCGCCGGATCCTGGCCGACCCGGCGCTGCACCGGCGCATGGTCGACGGGGCGGCGGCGCTGGCCCCCAGCCTCAGCTGGACCGCCGTCGGTGGCCAGTACCGGTCGCTGGCTGACACGCTGCTGCGCAGCAGGGCCACCGCCGTCGCATGATGGCGGTCGTGTCGTCCACCGACCACCGCCTCAGCTCCGTCGACCTCCCCGAGCCGTCGTTCGCCCACCTCCTGCGCCTGAGCGACGACACCGGGGTGCTCGAGCACGCCCGGGGGGCGTTGCCCCGCCGCAACCACGGCTACTGCGTCGACGACGTCTCTCGCGCCCTGCTGGTCATCAGCCGCGAAGCCGCCCCCCCGCCCGAGGTGGCCCGCCTGGGTGAGCGGTGCCTGGCCTTCCTGGCCCACGCCCAGTCGGCCGACGGGCGCTTCCACAACCGGGTGGGCTACGACCGCCGGTTCGAGGACGAGCCCGGTACCGGCGACTGGTGGGGCCGGGCGCTGTGGGGCCTCGGCACCGCCGCCTCCTGCCACCCGACTCGGTGGGTGCGCGACGAGGCGCTGGTCAGCTTCACCGTCGGGTGCCAGGTCCGCTCCCCCCACCCACGGGCCATGGCCGTCGCCGCCCTCGGCGCCGCCTCGGTGCTTGGCGCCGTGCCCGGCCACGACGAGGCCCGGAGCCTCCTGGCCGACGCGGCCGCCGCCATCGGCCGGCCAGCACCCGACCCGTCGTGGCCCTGGCCCGACCCCCGCCTCACCTACGGCAACGCCACCCTGCCCGACGCTCTCCTGGCCGCAGGGTCCGCCCTCGGGGATGACCAGCTGCGCCAAGATGGCCTGGTGCTGCTCCAGTGGCTCGTCGACGTCGAGGTCCCCGACCGCCACCTCTCGCTGACCGCCGTGGGCGGCTGGGCCCAGGGCGAGGCCCGTCCCGCCTTCGACCAGCAGCCCATCGAGGCGTCCGCCCTGGCCGACGCCGCCGCCCGGGCCTTCGACCTCACCGCCGAGCCCCGGTGGCTCGACGTGGTGGGCCAGGCCGCCGGGTGGTTCCTGGGCGCCAACGACGTCGGCGTGGCCCTGTTCGACCCCGACACCGGCGGCGGCTACGACGGCCTCCATGCCGGCGGCCGCAACGCCAACCAGGGGGCCGAGTCCACCCTGGCCTTCCTGTCCACCATGCAGCAGGCCCGCCGCCTCCTCGCCCCGGTCGCATGACGGAGATGCCCCCCCTCACCCGGGTCGGGCCGCGCCTTTCGCCCGACCGGGGACGGGTGCTGGCCCGCCTGTTCGTGCCGGGCGAGGAGCTGCCCGGGCACCACTCACGGGCCACGACCGTGCTGCACAGGGTGCAGGAGCTGACCGACGCCGAGGTGGTCACCGCCCTGGCTGACCTGCGCTCCCGGTTCGAGCGCCGCCACCGCGACCTCGCCGGCATCTTCCAACACCACTTCGAGCTGATGGCCCACCGCATCGCCGGCGAAACCCCCTCCGCCGAGCGCCAGCTGCTGATCGGCGCCTACTTCACCAGCGAGTACGCCCCCGAGGGCGCCGCCTTCGCCAACCCCTCGATGGTCGAGCACCCCGACCAGACGGGCCTGGCCCACGGCGAGAAGCGCTTTGTGATGACCGTCCGCGCCGTCGGCGAGGGCCACATCTCCTCCATCGAGTTCCGCACCGGCGTCGCCGGGCCCGAGGGCAGCATCCGGATCGACGATCCCGGCCCCTACCTCGACATGGGCCGGCCCCAGCCGACCAGCTACGACCAGGCCACCTTCCGCACCCTGGTGGTGGAGCGGGGCATCGACGACGAAACGGCGTCCTATGTCCTCGACGCCCTGGGCGACCCGTTCCTGCGGACCGAGCTGGATGCGGTCATCGCCGGGATCGACCCCCGGATCCTCCGGCGGGCCCAGACCCGTGAGACCATCCAGCAGCTGGACCAGATCGCCCTCGACAACTACGTCCACACCTTTCCGACCTCGAGCCGGATCAGCGAACGGGTCCTCTACCCGAGCGGCCCGAGTGAGAGCAACGGCATGGAGGACGCCCGGCTCACCCGCCTGGTCGAGGACGACGGCACGGTGCGCTACTGCGCCACCTACACCGCCTACGACGGCAGGAACGTGGCCCCCCATCTCCTCGAGACCGCCGACTTCCTGACCTTCCGGGCCTCCCAGCTGAGCGGGCGGGCGGCCAAGAACAAGGGGCTGGCCCTGTTCCCCCGCCAGGTGGGCGGCCAGTACCTGGCCCTCTCCCGCCACGACAGGGAGCGCAGCTCGCTCACCACCTCGCGCGACCTCCGGTGCTGGGAGGACCCGGAGACCCTCGACACGCCCCTGTTGCCGTGGGAGCTGATCCAGGCCGGCAACTGCGGGCCGCCCATCGAGACCGATCGGGGGTGGCTGGTGCTGACCCACGGGGTCGGGGCCATGCGCACCTACGGGCTCGGCGCCCTCCTGCTCGACCTCGACGACCCGCACAAGGTGCTGGGCGCCACCGAGCTGCCCATCCTCCTGCCGGATGCGTCCGAGCAGAACGGGTACGTGCCCAACGTCGTCTACTCCTGCGGCGGCATGGCCCTTGGCGACCAGATCATCCTGCCCTACGGCTTCGGCGACCAGAAGATCTCCTTCGCCCGGATCGACCTGCCCCGCCTGTACGACCTGCTGCGCTGAGGCCCCGTGGGCTGACCACCAGGAAATGGTCCTTCGTGCCTATACGGAGACGGGCGTAAACGCCCGATGGGGAGAAGGTTCCCGTCTTCGAAGGGTTTGGGCATGGATGGACTGCAGACAGGGACGGGCGATGGGCGCGGGCCGGTGCCCGCGGCGCTGGGCTGGTCGGTCGGGGTGCTGCTCCTCGGGGCGCTGATGGGCGTGGTCGTCATGCCCGCGGCCCAGGGGCGCCCCGACGAGGGCGGGGCCGGGCTGGCCGCTCCCGGTCCCAGCTCGAGCTCCACCGAGCCCGGATCGGCGGCCGGCCCGGTGACGACCCCGACCACGGTGGCGGTGGCCGTTCCCACCACCGGCGCCACCCCGGCCTCGACCACGGCTGCGCCGGGCTCGACAGCCAAGCCGGCGGCGGCGGCGAAGAAGGCCCCCGCCCCGTCCACCAGGCCGACGGCCGGCGCCGCCGGGGCCTCGACATCGACCGCTCCGGCCGCCCGCCTGCAGCCCGACGCTGGCAGCTACCCGCTGGCCATCGCCGGGTCAGGCTCGGTGGACGGCCAGAGCACCTCGGTGCCCGGGTCGGGCTCGCTGGTCGTCCAGCAGAGCAGCGCCACCGACCAGACCCACCGCATCGACGGGCTGCCCGGCAACCTGGTCCTGGTCCAGCGGGCCACGGCCAGCGGGCTCGACCTGGTGTCGTTCAGCCTGACCGCGGCCAACCGGACCATCACCTTCCGGCCGTCGTCGCCCCTCGCCTTCGTCCGCACCGACGCCCCGGTGGGCACGTCCTGGAGCTGGTCGGTCCCCTCGACCGACGGCAGGGTCAGCCTGAGCCAGCGGGCGACCGTGACGAGCATCGGCTCGGCCAACGTGGGCGGCACCTCGGTGCCGGCGGTGACCGTGAGCCGGGTCTTCACCGCCAGCGGTCCCGACGTCGAGGGCACCCTGCAGCTCGACTCCACCGTCTCGCTCGCCGACCGCCTCCCCCTGGTGCAGCGCCAGGCGCTGAACGTCCGGGCCAAGGCCCTGGGCGGCCTGCTCTCCAGCCAGATCGTCAGCAACATCACCACCACCCTGACCAGCACGAGGGCCCGATGACGATGGCCACCACCCCCCCGATCCTCGAGGTCGACGGGCTCACCCGCCGCGCCGCCGACGGCACCGCCCTGCTCGACGGCGTCAGCTTCAACGTCGAGGCGGGCTGGCTCGTCGCTGTCGTCGGGCCCACGGGCGCCGGGAAGACGTCGCTGGCCAAGGCCCTGCTCGGGCAGCTGCCCCTCGATGCGGGCACGGTGCGGATGCGGGGCCAGCTCGGGTCCCGGCGGGTCGCCGGCGTGCCCCAGGACGACGCCACCCACGCCCAGCTGACGCTGCGCCGCACCCTCGACCACGCCGCCGCCCTGCGCAGCGGAGGCACCCCCAGCCAGCGCCGCCACAAGGTGGACGGGCTGCTGGCCGAGCTGGGGCTGTCCGGCCGGGCCTCCACCCCGCTCTCCAACCTGTCGGGGGGCGAGCGCAAGCGGGCCAACGTGGCCGTCGAGCTGCTCGGCGACCCCGACCTGCTCGTGCTCGACGAGCCCACCGCCGGACTCGACCCCGCCTACGAGCGCTCGGTCTTCGCCAGCCTGCGCGCCCTGGCCGACACCGGCCGCACCATCGTGGCCATCACCCACAGCATGCACGTGCTGACGGTGTGCGACCGGGTGCTGTTCCTGGCCCCCGGCGGCACGGTGGCCTTCTACGGCCCCCCCGACGAGGCGGCCGCCTACTTCGACTGGGACGACCCGGCGGACGCCTACGCCGCCCTGTCCACCGAGCCCGGCGCCTGGAGCCAGCGCTTCTCGGCCCACCAGGCCAGCCACCCGGCCCCGGCCCCGGCCCCGGCGACGATCGCGACGATCCCGACGGCCGATGCGCCGTCGTGGCGGATGAGCGCCGTCGGCACCGACCCGGCGTCACGCTGGCATGGCGCGGCGACCTCCACCCCGGGGGCCAAGCCCGGCTTCCGCACGGGGGCGGCGGTCCCGGCACCGGAGGCGGCGGCCTCGTCCGGCCACCTGGGCACCCTGCTGCGCCGGTCGTGGCACCTGGCCTCCTCCGACCGCCGCACGCTGCTCATCGGCCTGGCCGCCGGCCCCGTCCTCGGGCTGCTGCTGTTCGCCGTCCTCCCGGGGGGTGCCCTCGAGCGAGGCGTCGGACCCGACGGCCAGCCCCTGCGCCCCTCGGGCGCGGCAGCGTCGTTCGCCTTCTTCCTGGCGATGACCATCACCTGGCTCGGCGCCGCCGCCGCCGCCCGCGAGGTGGTGAAGGAGCGCCACATCGTGCGCCGCGAGCGCCTGGTCGGGGTCTCCCTGTCCAGCTACCTCACGGGCAAGGCCCTGTTCCTCTCGGCCGCCACCGCCGTACAGGTCCTACCCCTCACCGGCCTGGCCCTGATCCGCCAGGGGACGCCCGTAAGCGGCCCGGCCCTCGGTGCGGCGGTCCTCGAGATCCTGGTCGTGGCCGTCGTCGTCGGGGTCGCCGCGGTGGCCACCGGCCTGCTGGTGTCGACCTGGGCGTCGACCTCCGAGAAGGCCATGGCCGTGCTGCCCGTGGTGCTCATCGCCCAGCTGGCGCTGGCCGGCCCATGGGCCGAGGGCCGCAGTGCTGGCCTGGCCGCCCTGCGGGGACTGGTCCCGGCCCGGTGGGCCGCCATGGCCGTGGACGGCACCGTCGCCGGCGATGCCAGCCGGTTCTGGCTGGGCCTGGCCGGGGTGGCCGGACTCGCCGCCTTCCAGCTGGTCGCCGCCCTGCTCCTGCTCGGCCACACCGCCGGCTCGCCCGCCACGACCGGCACCGGCCCCTTCGACGGCCTCACCACCCGGGTGGCCTCGACCTCCCCCGGCACGGCCCGCCTCCTCCCGGTGGGCATCGGCGTCGTCGTGGCCCTGGCCGCCGGCTACGGCGCCCTCCGGGGCGGCCCCAGCGGCCCGGAGAGCCCTCAGGCCGCCACCTTGGCCGTGGCTGCCCCTCCCGTCGCCGCCAAGGTGACCCCGACGGCCGCAGCCGCCCCGCCCACAACGGTTACGCCCACGCCCCCCTCCAGCGCGCCGGCCACCACGGCGGCGCCGGCCCGGCCGGCCCCCGTCCCGACCGCCCCCCGGGCCACGCCGACCACCAGCCCCCGGGTCACCACGTCGGCCACGACCGCACCGGCCCCGGTGCCGCCCGCCCCCCCGGTGACCGCGGCGGCGGCACCTGCGTCGGCGCCCCAGCCCCAGGCGGCGCCGGCAGCCACCGCCGCCGGCCCGCTCGAGTTCACCAGCTGGATCCTCCAGCAGGTCTTCCAGCCCTTCACCCCGCGCTGATCCCGCCCGGCCAGCATCTCCGAGGCCGCGCCCACCAGGTCCTCAGGCTGGGCCAAGATCCTGAGCGCCATGCCGATCTCCCGCCGCAACCTGATCCTCGGCGGTCTCGCCGCCTCCAGCCTCCCTGGCCTGCTGGCCGCCTGCTCGAGCGACGACGGCGCCACGCTCGCCCCCACCCCCGCCTGCGGCGACGCCGGGACCACACTGGCTCAGACCGAAGGGCCGTTCTTCACCTCGGGGTCCCCGACCAAGGCCGACCTGGCCGCCGACGTCACCTCGGGGACCCGGCTGGCCCTGGCCGGCACGGTCCTCAACACCGGGTGCCAGGCCGTTCCCCGGGCCAAGCTCGACTTCTGGCAGGCCGACGACGACGGCGAGTACGACAACCGGGGCTTCCGCCTGCGGGGTCACGTCTTCGCCGACGACCAGGGCCGCTACGCCGTCACCACGGTGGTTCCGGGCCTCTACCCGGGCCGCACCCGGCACCTCCACGTCACCGTCCAGCCTCCGGGCGGACCCGAGCTCACCACCCAGCTCTACTTTCCCGGCGAGGCTCGCAACCAGAGCGACGGCATCTACCGCAAGGAGTGCGAGCTGACCATGGAGGGCACCGACGGCGCCACCCAGCTGGCCAGCTTCACCTTCGTCCTCGACAAGAGCTGAGGCGACCCGCCAGATCCCCGGCAGCTGGGAGCAAGCTGGGCTTGCGCTCCCGGGAGCTCAGGGGCGAGCGACGGCGACCCAGTAGCCGCTCCCCGTCGGCGTCCCGACGAGGGCCACGGCCCGGCCGGAGCGCAGCAGGGCCGGGTCGGGTCGGCCGTAGCCGCCGGCGTCGCCGAAGGGGAAGATCCCCCCGTCGCGGGCCACCAGCCAGTAGCCCCTGCCCGTCTTGGTGGGGGCCATGCCGGTGATGGGCTGGTTCAGCACGATCCCCCCGGTGCTGCCGTAGCCACCGGCGTCGCCGAAGGGGAAGATCCCGCCGTCGCTGGCCACGAGCCAGTAGCCGTTGCCCGTCTTGGTGGCCGCCATCCCCACCACCGGCTTGTTCAGCACGATGCCGCCCGTCGAGCCGTACCCGCCGGCGTCACCGAACGGGAAGATCCCCCCGTCGCTCGCCACCAGCCAGTAGCCGTTGCCCGTCGGGGTCGCGGCCATCCCCACCACCGGCTTGTTCAGCACGATGCCGCCGGTCGAGCCGTACCCGCCGGCGTCACCGAACGGGAAGATCCCCCCGTCGCTGGCCACCAGCCAGTACCCCCGGCCCGTCGGCGACGCCGCCATCCCGACGATCGGCTTGTTCAGCCGGATGGCGCCCGTCGAGCCGTACCCGCCGGCGTCACCGAACGGGAAGATCCCCCCGTCGCTGGCCACCAGCCAGTACCCCCGGCCCGAGGGCGAGGCGGCCATCCCGACCAGCGGGAAGTTGAGGGGCTTGCCGGCGGTGGAGCCCAGGTCGGGGGCGTCACCGAAGGCGAACACCTCCTTGGCGGGGGCCGAGGTGGGGGCGGCGGGCAGGCAGGGGGCGCTGTGGGTCGCCGTGCGGTTGTCAGTGCGGCTGGTGGTGGTGCACGCCGGGCTCCACACCCACGGCGGCGTGCACAGGGCGATGCGGCAGACCACGGGCCCGGCGCAGGCGATCTGGGTGTTGCACTGGCCGTAGCGGAACTGGTTGCAGCACACCCTGCGCTCGTCGCAGGTGCCCGAGGCGCACCGGCAGCTGCACTGGGTGGGGCAGGTGGCGTTGCAGTCGACGATGTAGCGGGCTGCACCGCTGCAGAAGGGCGAGGCGTCGATCTTCCACCAGCCCGCCGCGAACGAGCCGGGCGGGCAGGTGTTGGAGCCGTGAACGGTGCAGCAGAACGCCGTCCACCCCTCGCTGCAGGTGGCGCCGTCGCCGCACACCGAGGCGTAGGCCGTGCCGGGGCGCAGGATGTAGCCGACCCCTCCGGTGGCCAGGGCCGAGCCGACGACGGCGGCGGCCTGAAGGACGCTGCGTCGGTCGGTCCCCCGGTCGAGGGCGATGGCGGCCCGCTCGACGAGGCGCTCGGTCAGGGGTCGCCGGGTCGCCTCCGCGGCCATCAGGAACCCACCTGCACGCTGGCGAGCACCTCGTTGGCCCGGGGCACCAGCTTGCGGGCCAGGCCGTGGGAGCCGAGGACCACGTAGAGGCCGAGCGCCCGGCCGTTGATCGTATACCACGACTGGTGGCCGGCCTGGCCGAGGAGGGTGCGCTGGAGGCCGTTGCGGGCGAACCTCGACGGCTCCAGCCGGGGGAGGCGGTCGCCGGCGAACAGGGCCGTGCCGGCGCACTCGGGCCCGAACTCGAGCAGGGCCACGAACACGTCGTCGGGTCCCATCACCTCGACGGCCCCGCTGCCGAAGTCGCCCCGGTCGCCCGGCAGCCCGAAGGTGGCCAGGTGGGCCACCGGCAGGACCTGCTCCTCGGGGAGGGGCGTGGCCCCGTACTGGGCGCCGGCGACGCGGGCCTGCACCCGGTCGAGGCGGCGGGAGATGGCCCCTTCCCACCCCCTCGGGAGGTCGACGCTGAGGCCGTGGGCGGCGAGGTGCATGGCGGTGCTCCGATGTCGTGCGGCGGGTTGGGGTGCCGAAGGTGGGTGCGGGGGGAGGTCAACGGATCAGGCGGCGGGCAGGACCAGCAGGAGGGCCAGGGCGGCGACCCCGGCCTGGGACGAGCGGACGGCGCGGTCGGCGGGTCGGGCCCACGACGAGAGGCGCAGGTGGAGGCGGCGGAGGCCCTCCGGCGTCGAGGTGCGGGCGGTGAGCAGCAGGGGCATGGCCCGAACCGACCCGAAGGCCAGGCCGACGACGGCGCCTCCGGCCACCGACTGGGAGGCCAGGGCGGCGACGAGGGCGGCCCAGGTGGCCGACGCCGTCACGATGGTGACGACGCCGAGCCCGAGCTGGAAGCCGAAGCCGACGCCCACCACCCAGCCCCGGTAGCGCCCGATCCACCCCTCGTCGACCTGGCGGCGCAGCGTGGGCAGGCGCAGGCCGAGGAGCCGGGCGTCGGCGGCGAGGCCGAGGAGGGCGGCGACGGCCACCACCAGCAGGGCGCCTTTCGGCGGCAGGTCGAGCCCGGCGGCCCCCAGGCCGGCGCCGACCAGGCCGGCGGCGGCGCCCACGACCAGCCCCCCGAGCCCGCACGCGACCGCGTAGGACCCCGCGGTAAGCCACCACCGGCTGCCGCGCCCCTGCTCGCCGAGCGGGGTGATGCTGCCCAGCATCGACTCGCCTCAGGGCGACCAGGTCGAGCGGACCGCGGCCAGGGCGGCGAGGAGGACCCCGAGGGTCACCACGGGGGTCATGACGGGGCCACCGGGGCGGGCCCGTCGTCGGCGGCGTCGAGGGGGCGGTAGAGGCTCGGGTCGCCGGGGCGGAGCCCGGCCCGGATCAGCGTGTCGTCGATCTCACCCTCCCGCTCGGCGTCGGCCCGGGCCTTGTCGCCCCGGCGGGCGGCCAGTCGGGTCCGGTGGGCGGCGTCGTCGACCGATCGACCGAGCAGCGACAGGACCTGGGCGAAGGTGGGCGCCGTTCCTTCGCCCGCCACCTTGCCCGAGGCCCCGTCGACCAGCACCACGTAGGGCGAGCCGGGGACGGCGTAGTCCTGCCAGGCCTGGGTGGACAGGACTGTGGGCAGGTGACGGGGCGCCAGCTCGGCCAGCAGCGAGACGTGCTCGCGGTCGGCGGCCTGAGCCACCACGACCAGGCGGGTGCCCTGGGGCAGGGCGAGGTCGGGGTCGGCCATCGCCTCCCAGAAGGCGCCGCAGGTCGAGCACCCACTCGAGAGGAAGGCCAGGATCGTGTCGTGCTCGACCTCGGTGACCCGGATGGCCAGGGCGCTGTCGTCGAGGCCGAGGCCGCTGACGTCGTGAGCCGGCAGCGAGGCCGGGCGGCCGGCCGTGGGGCCGGGCAGCTCGGTGCGGGGGCGGCGCGTCGGGGTGGGTCGCTCGGCTGAGTCGACCCCGAGCTCGTGGAAGCGGCGCAGGATGGTGGCGTGGCTGCGGAGCAGGCCGCTGACCAGGACGACCAACACGGCGAGCACCACCGTCTCGAGCACGACGAGGACGGTCACCGGCTCAGCTGGCGTTGGGCCGCCAGCAGGGCCGGCAGCGAGGTGAGGCACAGGCCCATGGCCCAGGCCCCGACCACCGCCGCGGCGACGTAGGGCAGGCCGAGGACGGGCTGGTCGGCGAGCACCGTGGGCAGCGCGGGGACCGAGTCGACCAGGGCGACGGCCACGAGCCCGCCGGCGAGGAGGTTCACCACGACGTGGAGCAGGTCGGCCGGCGCCTCGGCGCCCCCGAAGCAGCCGCAGCTGGCCTTGGCCCCGGCCGCCCGGCGCAGCTGGGCGATGAAACCGGCGAAGCCGAGGTGGAGGAGCCCCAGGGCGACGGCGGGGACGAGACCTCCGACGAGCAGGACGGCGCCGGCCACCGCGACCTCGACCAGGGCCAGGAGGCGCACCACCTGCGGGCCGCCGGGCAGGCCGGCCTGGCCCAGGGCGACCGAGGCCGACGTCGGGTCCCCCAGCTTGGCCGCCGCCGCCACCAGGAGAAGGAGAGCGAGGGCGTGCACCACACCGACGAACATCACCATGACAGTACCGAGAGACGGCCCGATTCGACGTGCATCGCGAAGCGGTGGGCAGGCCGCTACGGAGGGGACCGGTGGACGCGGGCGAAGAGCGCCTTGAGGTAGGCGCCCTGGGGGAAGCCGACGGGATGGTCGACGGGATGCCCCGTGTGGCGGATCTCCTCCAGCCGGCAGCCGGCCCCCGCGGCACCAGCGAGCACCTCGGCGAAGAAGTCGTCGGCACCGATCCGGCTGGAGCACGAGGCCTGGACCAGCAGCCCGCCGCCCTCGACGAGCCGCACGGCCAGGTCGGTGAGGCGCCGGTAGGCCCGCCGCGCCCCCGCCACCCCGGCCTGGGTGTGGGCGAACGAGGGAGGGTCGACGACGACCACGTCGTAGCGCTCGCCGGCGGCGCCCAGAGCGGCCATGACGGCAAAGGCGTCGCCGACGGTGCTGTCCAGGCGGCAGCCCCGGACCGCCGACAGGGCCTTGTTGTGGCCGAAGTTTGCCCGGGCCGTGTCCAGCGCCCCGGCGCTCAGGTCCACGCAGCGCACCGACCGGGCCCCGCCCGCGGCAGCGGACAGCGAGAAGCCCCCGGTGCAGGCGAACACGTCGAGCACCCGGGCATCGGCGGCCTGGTCGCCCACCAGCCGGCGGTTCTCGCGCTGGTCCAGGAAGTGGCCCGTCTTCTGCCCGACGACGATGTCGGCCTCCAGCACCAGGCCGTTCTCCCGGAACAGCACCGGCCCGCCCGGGTCCTCACCCACCAGGACGGTGCCGTCGGCCAGGCCGGGGAGATCGTCGCCCAGGGCCCGGCTCAGGCGCAGGACCACGACCTCCGGAGCCAGCAGCTGCCCGAGCACCGCCACCACGGTGCGCAGGTGGGGCACCCAGGCCGCCGAGTAGAGCTTGACGACCAACGCCGGGCCGTAGCGGTCGACCACCAGACCGGGAAGGCCGTCGTTCTCGCCGTGCACGCAGCGGAACCCGGTGGTCTCGGTCGAGGCGAGGAGCCCGGCGCGGCGGTCCAGGGCGTCGGCGAACCGCTGGCGCCACCAGGCGTCGTCGATCGGCACGGGCGGGCCGTGGTGCAGCATCCGCACCCGGATCGGCGAGGCTGGGTCGTACAGGCCGATGCCCTGGAAGCGGCGCTCACCATCGAAGATGACGGCGAGGTCGCCGGCCCGGCCGCCGTCGGGGCACGACGTGATCGACGACTCGAACACCCACGGGTGGCCGCCCCGGATCTGGCGCAGGGCGTCCTTGGTCACCCGCACGGCCAGCCGCCGCTCCCCCGGCAGCGGCAGCCGGGCCAGGGCGTCGTCCACCCCGACAGGCTCGCGCCGCAGCGAGGGCCCCGTGGGGCCCGGCCCCGTTGGCTCAGCCGCTCTCGCTGCGGCCGGTCTTCCAGTACCCCCGCACGTGGACCGACGAGCGGGTCAGACCCCGCTCCTCGAACAGGTGGCGGCGGATGCGCTGGACCGCCGCCGCCTCACCGGCCACCCAGACCTTTTCCTCGGCGGTCGGCTGGGCGGCTCGCACCGCGACGACCAGGGCATCGCCCGGGGTGGCGCCGGCGGCCAGGTCGCACCACTCGATCTGGGCCCCCGGGTGCTGGGGCAGCTCGAGCCGGCCGGTGGGCGCCGCCACCTCGATCCGCACCCGCACCGACACCTCGGCGTCGAGGACCTCGAGCAGCTGGCTGATGGCGGGGATGGCCGTCTCGTCTCCGGCCAGGAGGAACGAGGAGGCGTCAGGATCGACGCCGTACCCCCGCCCCGGACCGGAGACCGCAACCTCGGCACCGGAGGTGGCCGCTTCGGCCCACGCCGAGGCCGGCCCGCCGCCGTGGATCACGACCTCGAGATCCAGCTCCAGCGCCTCGGCGTCGAACCGCCGGGGGGTGAGGGTGCGGATGAGCGGCCGCCGCCCGTCGGGCAGGAGGAACTCGTTGCCGTTCCAGGTGAGCTGCGCCGGTTGCCGCCCGCCCGGCTCCGGCAGCAGCAGCCGCACGCTGGCCGCCGGCTCGTCGAGGACGAAGCCCTCCAGCTCAGGACCGGCCACGGTGACCCCGACCAGGCGGGGGCTGCGGCGCTCAAGCCGCCGCACCGCCACCGGCCGGAACCGTGGCGGCTCCCGGCGAACCCGGCTGGCCGGCTCCACGAGCTCCACTGCTACCTCTCCGACGAGACGCCGCTGCCGACCGGCTCCCGATCCTCCTCGTTGCGGTGCCAGATGGTCCGTTGCGGGAACGGGATCTCGATGCCCTCGGCGTCGAACTCCCGCTTGATGCGGGCCCGCAGCTCGCGGGCCACCTTCCACTGGGTCAGGGGCTGGGTCTGGACCACCAGACGGATGGTCACGCCGTCGGCGGCAAGCTCCTCTACGCCCCACACCTCGGGTGTCGACAGGATGCACGCCGACCACTCGGGGTCGTCGTGCAGGCCCTCGGCCACCCGTTCGATGACCCGGACGGCGTCGTCGGTCGGGGTCTGGTAGGAGACCTGGATGTCGAGCAGGGCCCGCGACCACTCCTGGGACTTGTTGGCCACCCGGGCGATCTCACCGTTCGGGATGTGCCACACGTTGCCCTCCACGTCGCGCAGGCGGGTGGCGCGCAGGCTGATGCCCTCCACCGTGCCCGTGGCCGGGCCCACGTCGATGACGTCGCCGACGCCGTACTGGTCCTCGATCAGGATGAAGAAGCCGGAGAAGAAGTCGCGCACCAGGTTCTGGGCGCCGAAGCCCAAGGCGATGCCGGCGATGCCGGCACCGGCGACCAGCGGGCCCAGGTTCACGCCGAGCTCGCCCAGCACCATCAGGCCCGCCATACCCCAGACCATGAAGCCGGCGGCGCTGACCAGGAGGGTGCCGATGGTCTCGGCCCGCTGGACGGTGCGGACGCTGGTCCGACCGCCGGTGCGCAGCAGCGCGCCAGGCGAGCGGTCGCCCACGTTCGCAGCGCCTTCGGCGGTGACCGACTTGAGGCCCCGCGTGAAGCGGCGGATCCCCCGGCGCAGGAGCCAGGTGGCCACCATCGCCAGGACGACGATGAGGGCGATCTTGATCGGCTTGGCCAGGAAGATGTCGGCGGCCTGGGCCAGCGACTCCCTGTTGGTCACCTTGAAGACCCCGGTGCAGAGCTTGCCGGCCTGTCCGGCCTCGCCGCAGGCGGTGATCACCGTCTCAGCGTGTCCCAGGAGCGGGCTCACGAGAGCAGGCCCCAGGTCTGGATGTCGGGCATCAGCATCTCCCCTTCGCGGCCGACGTGCGGCCACCCAGTCACAACGGCCTCGCCGAGCCGCACCCGTCATCCTTCCCAGCCGCCCCTCCTCCGAACCGCGCTCGGAGGATCGGCGCTACCGGGAGGTTCAGGAGACGGCCGCCGACCGGCGAGCGGCGAGGTCGGTGCACTCGGCGCAGACCTCGGCCGGGATGACACCGGCCCGCATCGCAAGCCCGAAGACCTTGCACCCGATGCAGAAGCCGAGGACGGCCTCCAACGTCGCCGCCACCAGGATCATCCCCACGAGCACATCGGCGACACCGGCCGCCCCGAACCCGAAGTGGGCGACGACGGCGGTCGCCGAGATCGTCGCCCCGATCCCCTGGGCGAACCGCTTCGGAGGACCAGCCACCAAACGGGGCGCGATCCCGAGGCGAGGCGTCACCACCCGGGTGACGAGCTGGCCGAGAGGGCTGAGCGTCGGCCCGGTCAGCACCCGAGCGAGGAAACCGTAGGCCAGCGGAAGCAGCAGCCACGGCTGATCAAGCCCCAGCGCAAGCGCACCGAGCAGCACCACCCCCGCCGCCACCAGCCGCGCCGACACCTCGTTCACCGGGTTCGGAAAGCCGAGGATGTCCCGCACACCGGAAATCCTACCTCTCTGGTCAGGTTTTCGGGCTCACACCGCCCGGCACGCTGCCGCGGACGCGGGCAGGTGGCGCCGGCCGGCCCGCCGGGTAGACCAGCAGCCATGGGATTCCTCGCCTCTGCCCCGATGCTCGACCAGGCGGTCCGCCTCTCCCTGCCCGACGTCGCTCGGGCGGCGGTGGCCGCCGGTGGCGAGGTGCCGGGCTTCAAGCTGCTGATCGACGGCACCTGGCGGGAGGCCGAGGGCAGTGCCACCTTCGACGTGCGCTCCCCCATCGACGGCACCGTCATCGCCACCGCGGCCAAGGCCTCCAAGCAGGACGTGCTGGACGCCATCGGCGCGGCCAAGCGGGCCCGGCGCGTCTTCCGGGGCCTGCCCGCCGCCGCCCGCCTGGAGATCTGCGCCGACGCCGCCCAGGTGCTGGGCCGGCACCTCGATCCCTTTGCCGACGTGATCGTGGCCGACCTGGGCAAGACGCCCGAGCAGGCACGTTCGGAGGTGGCGGCCACCAGGGAGCGGCTGCTGCTGGCCCGTGAGGAGGTGCGGAAGATCTTCGGCGAGTACCTGCCCGGCGACTGGATCGCCGACACCAGGGGCAAGGAGGGGATCGTGCTGCGCGAGCCGGTCGGCACCGTGGCCGCCATCGGCCCGTTCAACTACCCGCTCTTCCTGGCCGCCTCGAAGATCATCCCGGCGCTCGCCGCCGGCAACACCGTGGTGGCCAAGGCCCCCTCGGACGACCCGCTGGCCCTGGTGCTGTTCGCCCGGGTCCTGGAGGACGCCGGCCTGCCCCGCGGCGTGCTGAACATGATCACCGGCGCCGGAGGGGAGATCGGCGGCCTCCTGGCCGAGCACGAGGACATCTCCATGATCTCGTTCACCGGCTCCAGCGGCGTCGGCCGCCGCATCGCCCAGGCGGCCAGCCCCAAGCCGCTTCACCTCGAGCTGGGCGGCAACGCCGCCGCCATCGTCTGCGGCGACGCCGACCTCGAGCTGGCCGTCACCAAGACCCTTCTCGGCGCCTTCAAGAACGCCGGCCAGCGCTGCGACGCCGTCAGCCGGGTCCTGGTCGAGGAGTCGGTGTACGACGACTACGTGGCCCGGGCGCTGGCCGAGGCCGAGCAGTGGACGGTGGGCGACCCCCGGGCCGAGGGCGTGAAGGTGGGGCCGCTGGTCAATGCCGAGGCGGCGCAGGCCGTGCACCGCCTGGTGGCCGACGCCGTCGAGAAGGGGGCCAAGGTCCTGCTCGGCGGCGAGGTGGAGGCCGCCTACCACCAGCCCACCGTCCTGGTCGACGTCCCTCTCGACGCCGAGATCATCTGGGAGGAGACCTTCGGCCCCGTCCTGGCCGTCGCCCGGGTCGCCGACCTCGACGCCGCCCTCGAGGTGGCCAACGGCTCCCGCTACGGCCTCGACTCGGCGGTGTTCACCCGCAGCCTCGAGCAGGCCTGGAAGGCGGCGCATGCGCTCGAGTGCGGCATGGTGCACATCAACGACGCCCCCGCCCACGGTGTCGGTCACTTCCCCTTCGGCGGCCACAAGCCTGACTCCGGCATCGGCCGGGAGGGTCTCGGCTACTCCATCGACGAGTGCACCCGGGTGAAGACGGTCGTCCTCCCGACCTGAGCCAGGCTGGACCAGATCTGGACTCACTCCAGGATTGGAGTTATGGTCCGGTTGTGCCCGGCGAAACATCGATCGACCGCGGGGCGCTGCTCCGCCGGCACGGCCTGCAGGTCACGGCCCAGCGTCTGGCCGTGCTGCGCGCTGTCTCCGACGGACCGCACCGTGCTGCGGACGACATCTACAAGGTGGTCGGGGCCGAGATCGGCGCCATCTCCCGTCAGGCGGTGTACGACGCCCTCGCCACCCTGACCGACAAGGGCGTCGTCCGGCGCATCCAGCCCGCCGGGTCGCCGGCTCGCTACGAGGACCGGGTCGGCGACAACCACCACCACCTCATCTGCCGAACCTGCAACCGGATGGTCGACGTCGACTGCGCGGTGGGCGACACCCCGTGCCTGACCGCCGCCGACGATTCGGGCTACGAGATCGACGAAGCCGAGGTCATCTACTGGGGCCGATGCCCCGAGTGCGCCGGCCAACGGCAAGCGCAACCATCCATCACAACGAAAATCTGAGACAGGAGAGAGAGAACGACATGACTGACATGGGCAGCGAGAGCGAGAACCCAGCGATCCCGAACCCGACCCCGGCCCCGGGCCGGCCCCGGTCGAACCAGGACTGGTGGCCGAACCAGCTGAACCTCAAGGTCCTCCACAACCAGACGCCCAACCCGCTGGGCGGCGACTTCAGCTACGCCGAGGAGTTCAAGACCCTCGACCTGGACGCGCTGAAGCAGGACGTCATCGACGTGATGACGACCTCGCAGGAGTGGTGGCCGGCCGACTACGGCCACTACGGGGGCCTGTTCATCCGCTTGACGTGGCACGCCGCTGGCACCTACCGCACGGCCGACGGCCGCGGCGGCGGCGGTTCCGGCGCCCAGCGCTTCGCCCCCCTCAACAGCTGGCCCGACAACGCCAACCTGGACAAGGCCCGCCGGCTGCTGCTGCCGGTCAAGCAGAAGTACGGCCGCAAGCTCTCCTGGGCCGACCTGATCGTCTTCGCCGGCAACTGCGCCCTGGAGTCGATGGGGTTCACGACCTTCGGCTTCGGCTTCGGCCGGGAGGACATCTGGGCGCCCGAGGACGACACCGACTGGGGGGCCGAGGACACCTGGCTCGGCGACGAGCGCTACAGCGGCGACCGGGAGCTCGGCGGTTCACTGGGCGCCGTGCAGATGGGCCTGATCTACGTGAACCCCGAGGGGCCGAACGGCAACCCGGACCCCCTTGCTTCGGCCCGGGACATCCGTGAGACCTTCCGCCGGATGGCGATGAACGACGAGGAGACGGTTGCGCTCATCGCCGGCGGCCACACCTTCGGCAAGTGCCACGGTGCGGTCGATCCCGACTGCGTCGGCCCCGAGCCCGAGGGTTGCCCCATCGAGACCCAGGGCCTCGGCTGGCTCAGCACCTGCGGCAGCGGCAAGGGCGTCGACACCATCACCAGCGGGCTCGAGGGCGCCTGGACCAACGACCCGATCACGTGGGACAACGGGTACTTCGACAACCTGTTCCGCTACGAGTGGGAGCTGACGACGAGCCCCGCGGGCGCCAAGCAGTGGACGCCCAAGGATGCGGCGGCGAAGGACACGGTGCCGGATGCCCACGACACCTCGAGGCGGCACGCCCCGATGATGCTGACGTCGGACCTGGCGCTGCGCCTGGACCCGATCTACGGCCCGATCTCCAAGCGCTTCCACGAGAACCCGGACCAGCTGGCCGAGGCGTTCGCCAAGGCTTGGTACAAGCTGCTGCACCGCGACATGGGGCCCGTCCGCCGCTACCTCGGCCCGTGGGTCCCCGAGCCCCAGCTGTGGCAGGACCCCATCCCCGACGTCGATCACGAGCTGATGGGCGAGCAGGACATCGCCGCCCTCAAGGAGAAGATCCTGGCCTCGGGCCTGTCCACCTCGCAGCTGGTCGCCACGGCCTGGGCCTCGGCGGCCACCTACCGGGGCACCGACATGCGGGGCGGGGCGAGCGGGGCCAGGATCCGCCTGGCACCGCAGAAGGACTGGGAGCTGAACGAGCCGGCCGAGCTGGCCAAGGTGCTGCAGGGCCTCGAACAGGTCCAGCAGGACTTCAACAGCGCCCAGTCGGGCGGGAAGAAGGTCTCGCTCGCTGACCTCATCGTCCTGGGCGGCTGCGCAGCCGTCGAGAAGGCGGCGAAGGCCGGCGGGCACGACGTCACGGTCCCCTTCGCCCCGGGCCGCACGGACACCTCGCAGGAGCTCACAGACGTCGAGTCGTTCTCCTGGCTCGAGCCGCCCGCCGACGGGTTCCGCAACTACCTCACAGCCGGAGAGAAGCGCCCGGCCGAGCACCTCCTGCTGGAGCGGGCGACCCTCCTGACGCTGACCGCCCCCGAGATGACGGTCCTCGTCGGCGGCATGCGGGCCCTGAACGCCAACTATGGCAAGACCCAGCACGGCGTCTTCACCGACCGTCCCGAGACCTTGACCAACGACTTCTTCGTCAACCTGCTCGACATGAGCACGGCATGGAAGCCGTCGGAGGCAACGGAGAACGTCTACGAGGGCCACGACGGCGCCACCGGCGAGGTCAGGCGCACCGCCACCGCCGCCGACCTCGTCTTCGGCTCCAACTCCCAGCTGCGAGCCATCTCCGAGGTTTACGCCTGCGACGACGCCAAGGAGAGGTTCGTCCGCGACTTCGTGGCGGCGTGGGACAAGGTCATGACCCTCGACCGCTTCGACATCGCCTGATCGAACGCGTTGGGTCTGGTGACCGGTTCAGGCGAACCGGTCACCAGGCCACCAAAGAGGTTCTGGTCCGCCGCCGCCGCTACCGGGGAGGGCAGTCATGGTGTCCGGTGCTGGTGCGCTCGCAAGATCTGACCCCGAGACGCGACGGGCCCCCGAGCCGTGTAAATCGTGTACAGTGCCCACATGGCTCTCCGCCCAACTACTGCGCCAAGTCTGAATACCGACAACACGGCATCGAAGTCCGCGAAGACGGTAAAGCGATCGACGAGGACCGGCTCGGTCAAAGTCCGGAGGGGCGTCTCGGTGGTGGACAAGATCGCAGCGCGAGCGGCCACGGACGTCGACTTCCGCCGCGTGCTCGATCTCGTCGCAGACCTCCCCGCGCGGCCCGCAGACGAGCCCGTCGCCTACGCTGCGCGAGCCGTGAACGGTGCTCGTCGTCGGGTCATGCACGACGAATTCAGGGCGCAGGCGCTGACGACCGAGGCGGCCCGTCAACTGTTGGGTGTGGCCCGTGCACAGAACCTCCACACCGCCCGCCAGCGAGGGCGCCTCATCGGCCAGACCTTCGGGAACGTCACCTACTACCCAGCTTGGCAGTTCGACGACGGCGCAATCCGTACTGACCTGGCACAGATCCTGCAGGCTCTCGGCCGGTACGCCGCTGACGCAGTCATCGCTGACAGGGTGATGCGTCTTCCCAGAGAAGACCTGGACGGGCGGAGCATCATCGATGCCCTCGACGACGGCCACCTCGCGCCGACCGCCTGGATCGTGCTGGCCGACTCGTCGCACTGAAGGCAACGGCGGCATGATCATGTTTCCTGCGGAGCGCCCAGCAGGGCTGCAACGCCGTTCGATCCGGGCCGGTACGGATCTGTGGCGCATCGACGGATCCGAACCCGCCACTTGGACCTGGGCAGGATTCGCGACACCTCGCTACCGCTTCGATCCGACCTCGGGCGCGTTCCGGACCCGCTACGCCGGCACGCGACGCCATGGCGCAGCGCGGGAGCGCTACGCCGGCACCGGCCGGGTCATCCCTGCCGCACATGCTGACGATCACCTCGTGCACCTACGTACCACCCGCTCGCTTCGGGTCCTGGACCTGCGCGGAGAACGCACCCAAGACCTCCTCGGCGTCGACGACCAGATCAACACGAGCCGCTCAGCCGACCACTTCGCCGCCTGCCAGAATCTGGCCGATGCCGCTCCCCGCTGGTGGGACGACCTCGACGGCATCCTCTACCGATCACGGACCACAGCTCAGGACTCACCGAACCTGGCGTTCTGGGCCCTCGACGGATTCGACGTCGATACCACGCGCCTCGGCGACGCAACGGAGTTCCTCGCCGAGCTTGTGCTCCACCGTCGCTTCACCGTCGACTTCGCCTTCTAGCGAGAGCATCCGAGCGAAACGCCGCGCCACCGGATCCCACGCCGGCCCGCAACGGTCGCCGCCGACCAAGGCCGGACCCCGCAAGGCAAGACGCTCAGCAACCCGCAGCAATCAGAGCGTGGATCACCGCGGCCGCGAGCGTGATGCGATCGGTTGCGTCGGTGGCCGGGCCGTTGACGCTGGCCTGCAGCACTGCCAGCCAATTTTGCTACTCGATCCGCATCCCCGACAGCGCCCTGGCGATGACCAGCTGCTGGATCTGCTCAGTGCCCTCGAAGAGGTCGTAGGTGTGGCAAAGGGGTCCAGCCCGTCGAGAATCCCAGCAAACCAAAGGCTTTCTGTGCATCCGTTCCGCCCGGATCCGGCCGTTGGCGGGGGGTACTAGTCCCGAACTAGTCCCGCGAGGCTCCGAAGCGCTTCCAGCGGGACGCCCACAGCGCGCTACTGCGGGAGGAGGTGAGCGTGCCGCAGCTCATCGATGGCCTGATCCGGCACCCCGACGACGTCGAGGTGCACGATCGGGTCATCGTCCGGCCCCTCGATCACCTCGACGACACGGGCCAGGAACGGCTCGACGGGGTCACCAGCGACGATCAACGCTCCAGGTCGCACCCGGTTCGGTTCCGCCGCCTCGCTGAGGAACGCCCAGACGTAGCCGGTCTCGTCCACCTGGTTCACGTCAGCGTTCAGGGTGACCGCAACGCTGTTCTGCTCGGTCACTGGTCCCTCCTGACGTAGTGCGGGTTACCACGAATCTCGCCCAGCACGTCGAGCAGGCGCTGGGCGACCTCTTCAGTGTACGCAGGCAGCACCACGCTGTAGTGGGGCGCCTGGAACGTGGGGAGCAACGTGAAGCCCACGTCCGCCAAGGAGCCAACGAGAGCCGCTGCGTAGCTCCGTCGGACTCGCAGGCGCGGCCCAGAGAGGATCGTGTCGACATTCCATCCGGTCACCGTGACCTCCGCCGAGATGGCCACAAGCGGCTTCCCGGCAAGGGAGTACCGGCGACGCGTGGCGTCGGCATTTCGGAGGACCCCATCAATGGTCAAGGGCCAACCGCGCACGACGAGCTGTGCCCTAGGTTCGAGCTCTTCCGCGGTCCTCACGTAGAGCTCGATAGGAGTCATCCGACCTGTCCGCGACACCCGCTAGCCGATCCCCGCGTCGGTGAGCGCACCGTCCAGGATCCACCGCGCCGTCGTGACCATGACCTCGAGCGCGGGGTTGGGCTCGAGGTGCACGACGTCGGTCAGGCTGATCGCGGCCTCGGTCCCGACGGCGATCGCGAGCGCGTTGACGAGCTGGTCCATCTGCTCGTCGGTCATCCTCCCGTCGAGCGGGATGAGCGCGTGGCGCGCCAGTGCGGTTCGGCGACCCTCGCGCACCGGGACCCGCTCGTCGGGGGGGAGCTGCTGCTGGGCGAACCACGTGTCCCAGCCCACACGGGCGGCGGTTCGGAACGGAGCCTGGTTGTGGAGGATGAGCTTGCCGAGCTTGCGGGCGAGCGCCTCGACCCGGGCATGGACGTCGCCGCCGGCGCGGTCGATGGCGGCGGTGACCTCCTCGAGGCTCAGGAGGTACACGATGGTGTGGAGCGAGGCCTCCTCCGCCAGGGCGTCAGATGAGGGGAAGTACCGGTAGGCCGTGGCGACGGAGACCTGGGCTCGCTCGGCCACGTCGGGGACGGTGACGGCCTTCCCGTCACCCAGGAGCTTCACCGCGGCGTCGAGGATCGCCTTGCGGGTGCGGGCCTTCTGGTTCGTCCGGCCGTCAGTCATAAAACCTCCCTCTTGACATGCGAGCACCGTCGCATGATGATACCAGCATACCAACACGAGAGCGAGGACGGACATGCAGACGGACGAGAAGCTGGCCCTGATCCACAAGCACCTCGATGCCGAGGGTGCCGGCGATATCGAGATGGCCTGCTCGGTGTACGCCGAGGGCATCGAGCACCATGCGGTTGGGTTCCCCGGTGCGCCGTGCTTCGGCATCGAGGCCGCCAAGGCGTTCTACGGGTACCTGACGGCGAACGTCCGGACGACCGGCGAGCGCCCGTTGCACCAGTACGTGACCGCTGAAGGCGCGATCGTGCTGGAGGCGGAGATGTCCGCCGACGTGATCGGCGAGTTCATGGGGATCCCGGGCAACGGGCGGAACATCACCTTCCGGATCCTCCACGTGTTTGAGTTCGACGACTCGCTAATCACCCGGGAGCAGGTCTGGCTCGACACCGGAGCCATCGTCGCCCAGCTCACCGCCGCCTGACCGGAATGCTGCAGGTGTTCTCCGCTCGATGCTCCCGGCGATGAACCCCGACGAGCGCACGGCCCTGACGAGGGCCAGGCCAGGTCGTTGCCCATTGAGCGGCAGTCCATGACGATGTAGGCGCCCGCAGCCCTGCGCAGGATGACCGACACTCGGGGGCACGGTGACCCGGGCGGTAGGCCAGCTGGCCGCCGTGGCGGAACATTCCTTGCCACCCATGTCCCTGCCGGGGAACAAGCCGGGGTGACGAGCAGGGTGAGCAGCCGCACGTCGAAGACCTCGCACAGGTCGACGAAGCGGGCCCCCAGGTCGTGCTAGGTCGCCCTGGCCAGCCTGCTGTCCAGCCTCGACGGCGTCGTCCTGGTGGCCGAGGACGGCGGCAGCCTGACCGCCTCCGACGTCACGTCGTCCTCGGCGTCCCGTCAATCGCCACCCGCCCTGCCGTGGCCCGCACCATCGACGCCGGTCTTCTCATCACCAGCGCCTCCACCGGCTGCCACAGCTCTGCCACCTCCGCACCCTCGCCCTCACCCCTGACCGCGCCCCGAACGGCAGCCCGACCAAAGACACAGACTTGCCATTGCCGAAAATCGGCAATGACCGTGTCCTGTTCGGTCGTGGTGCGCACCTAGCCAGGGGTGTGGGACCTGTGGCGCTAGTGGACGTCGGTGGGGTCGGTTTCGCCCTCTGCGGGGAGAGAACCGAGCGTGTGGGCCTCGGGCCCCTGCGCCCGGTCGAAGTACTGGCAGGGCAGTCGAATCAGGCTGAGCGGCGTCATCCTCGACCCGTCCGGAAGCCATGTCGACGGCCAGGTGCTCCTCGGCGGCAGCGGCCGCAGCGGCGCTGCCCTTCTCGACCGGCGCCAGCACGGCGAAGGGCGCTCGTGCCGCCTACGCATCCCGTCCATGGAGGCCGGGCATGACAGACCAGATGGCCAGGACGGGCTCCGGCATCGGCCAGGTTCCAGCGGCGCCGGCAACGCTGGAGGGGCTGCCGCTGATGCTGACCATCGCCGAGGCGGCTGAGGTGCTTCGGATCAGCCGGAGCTCGGCCTACAAGCTGGCGGAGGAGCACCGGACGAGCGGGGGCGCCTCCGGGTTGCCGACGGTCAGGCTCGGGGGGCGGCTGCTGGTGCGGCTCGTCGATCTCGCAGCCATCGTCGGCCTCGAACCGTTCCGGTGACCGCCACCTCAGGTCGGTGGGCCGTCGATGCGGGCGGCGAGGGAGGCGGCGACGCCGACCTGGCCCTTCTCGATCTCCTGGGCGTAGATCCGGAGGAGGGTGTCGGGCGAGTGACCGAGGCGGGCGGCCACGGTGACCGGGTCGTGACCGTCGCGCAGGGCGGTGCTGGCGGCCCAGTGGCGGAGGTCATGGAGGACGATGCCGGCGCCTCGGCCGTAGGGGATGCCGGCCCGCTTGGACGCCCGCTTGAAGACCTCGTAGAGCCAGCGGGGCGAGGGTGGGTCGGCGGCGCCGGGCTCGGACAGTATCCATGCGGTCGGGGCGCCGACCAGCTCCTCGACCTCGGCCTTCCAGGTCAGGATCGCGGTCACCGTGCCAGCGTCGAGGAGGACGCTTCGGTCACGCCCGGTCTTGGTCCGGTCACGAAGGAGGACCTGACCGTCCATGGAGTGGCGCTGGCGGCCGATGCGGAGCACGGTGGCGGTCAGGTCGCTCCAAGCCAAAGCGACGATTTCGGCCTCTCGGGCGCCGGTGACCGCAGCGATGCGGAGGCCGAGGCCGGCACGGGCGTCCTCTGCCTCGGCTGCCTGGAGGAGGGCGACGACCTGCTCGGGGGTCGGGGTGACGGAGCGGCGGCCTGTCGAGAGCCGGGGGGCGGCGTCGGCGACCGGGTTCGACCTGAGCATCCGGCGGGACACACCCCAGGAGCACGCCGCCTTGAGGGCGGACACCCGGCTGCGGATGGCGCCGTCGCCCACACCCCGCCGGCGCATCTGGGCGAGCCAGGCGTCGATTCGGAGCGGGTCGAGGTCGAGCAGGCGGACGGTTCCGAGGTCTGCGGCGATGAGCGACGCGCGGCTTCGGTGGTCACGGGCGGTCAGGGGTTGCCAGTCGTGAGCCCGAGCCTCCTGCCACATGGTCAACAGGTCGGTCACCGTGAAGCCGACGCTCGAGGGTGCGTGACCACGGATCTCGGCTTCCCAGACCGCCACCTCGAGCCTGACCACCTTCTTGGTCCCGTGGAAGATCTTCCCAACCTGTCGACCGGGGGAGCCGGTCGGCGGCGGCACGAAGACGCGGGCGTACCAGACACCCGGTCGGCGCTCGATCAGGGTGGCCACGGGACTACAGGGTAGGACTAGTGGAGCCCTCTTGACTAGTCCTGCACTAGATCTGCTCGACCCGAAAGGGGTCCCGACGACCTCCAGAGGCGAGCGCCGATCGGCCGCCAAAGGGCGAGAATCCCGCCTGGTTACTACTCGATCCGCATCCCTGACAGCGCCCGGGCGATGACCAACTGCTGGATCTGCTCGGTGCCCTCGAAGATGTCGTAGATCTTGGCGTCGCGGTGCATGCGCTCCACCGGGTACTCCCTCGTGTAGCCGTAGCCGGCCAGGATCTGCATGGCTCGTTCGGTGACCCAGACGGCGGTGCGGCCGGCCTTCAGCTTGGACTGGCTGCCTTCGGCGTTGGTGTAGCCGCCGTTGCGGGCCATCCACGCCGCCCGCCACACGAGCAGGCGGGAGGCGTCGATCTCGGTGATCATGTCGGCGAGCATGAAGGCGATGGCCTGGTTCTGGATGATGGGCTTGCCGAAGGCCTTGCGCTCCTTGGCGTAGTCGCGGGCCTCCTCCCAGGCGGCGCGGGCGATGCCCACAGCCATGGCGCCTACGGAGGGGCGGGTGGCCTCGAAGGTGGCCATGGCCGGCTGCTTGGCGCCGGTGACGCCGGCCTCTCGGGCCCGGGCCAGCTTCAGGTCCAGCTTGTCCCTGCCGCCCAGGAGGCAGGCGCCGGGGATGCGGACGTCGTCGAGGACGACCTCGGCGGTGTGGCTGGCCCGGATGCCGTGCTTCTTGTACTTCTGGCCCTGGCTGAGGCCCGGGGTGTTGGGCCCGATGACGAAGGTGGCCTGACCCCGGCTCTTCAGGGCGGGCTCGACGGTGGCGACCACCACGTGGACATCGGCGATGCCGCCGTTGGTGATCCACGCCTTGGTGCCGTTCAGCACCCACTCGTCGGTGGCCTGGTCGTACACGGCCCGGGTGCGCAGGCTCGACACGTCCGATCCGGCGTCGGGCTCGCTGACGCAGAAGGCGGCCAAGCGCAGCTTCTCGCCACCGCCGCCGCCGAAGCACTGCGGGGCCCACTCCATCGTCTGCTCGGGCTTGCCCGCTGCCGCGATGCCGGCGGCGGCCAGGCCCGAGCCGAAGATGGAAAGGCCGATGCCGGCGTCGCCCCAGAACAGCTCCTCCAATGCGATGGGCAAGGTGAGGCCGGTCTCGTCGGCCATGGCGTTGGCGAAGAAGTCGAAGGAGTACAGGCCGATCTCGGCCGCCTGCTCGACGATCGGGTACGGGTACTCCTCCCGCTCGTCCCACTCGTGAGCGGCGGGGCGCACCACCTCCTCGGCGAAGTCGTGCACCCACTTCTGGATGGTCTGCTGGTCCTCGCTGAGGGAGAGGGAGAAGTCGGTCACCAGGGCACCTCACTGCAGGTCACGCCGCCGGACGGCTCAGTTACCGAACGGTAACATGCCTCCCGGGCTCACCAATTCACCAAGGACAGCCTCCGCCCGCACAGCCGTTCGCCGGGGAGCAGCAGCCGGAAAGGGGCCGTCAAACCGGAAGAGGCGCCGGGCACGTCGCGGATCCGCAATGAAGATCAGCGCCGAAGGCGTGTGCCCTGTGGCGTGTCCTCCACCGCCCAGCCCCGCTCGACCAGCTCGGCTCGCAGGCGGTCGGCGGCCGCCCAGTCCTTGGCTTCGCGGGCCTGGTCGCGGGCCGAGGCCAGGTCGAGGGCGGCGGGATCGATCTCCCCGGTCTTGCCGGCCAGGTCGAGGCCCACGGCCCCGGTCGCCTCCCGCACCAGGCGCACCAGCCGGGCGGCGTCGTCGGGGCGGTCGGCGTCGAGGGCGGCGTTGGCCTCCCGGGCCCAGTCGAACACCAGGGCCAGGGCCCGCACGGTGTTGAGGTCGTCCTCCATGGCCGCCACCCACGGCTCGAGCGCCGCCCGGTCGAGCGGCGCCTCCGGGTCGAGGTCGGCTTCGATGGCCCGGCGGTCGAGGCGGTCGAGGGTGCCCAGGCTGCGCTCGGCGGCGCCGATCGAGGCGGTGTCGACCAGCAGCGGCGAGCGGTAGTGGGCCTGGAGGAGGAGCAGGCGGTAGGCCCGGTGGTCGACCCGCTCCAGCAGGTCGGTGAGCGAGGTGAAGTTTCCCAGGCTCTTCGACATCTTCTCGCCGGCGGCGTCGACCACAAAGGCGTGGTGCATCCAGTGCCGGGCGAAGGCGCGCCCAAGGACCAGGGCGTGGGCCCGCTCGTTCTCGTGGTGGGGGAACTTGAGGTCGAGCCCGCCGGTGTGCAGGTCGAAGCCGTCGCCCAGGAGGTCGAGGCTCATGGCCACGCACTCGGTGTGCCAGCCCGGCCGGCCGTCGCCCCACGGCGAGGCCCACGTGGGCTCGCCCGGCTTGGCCAGCTTCCAGAGCACGAAGTCGAGCGGGTTGCGCTTCTCCTCCTGGCGACCCTCGTCGACCCGCTCGGTGGTGCGCAGCTGGCGCAGGTCCTGTTGGGCCAGCAGGCCGTAGCCCTCGACCTCCTCGACGGCCAGGTACACCCCGTCGGAGGTCGGGTACGCGGCGCCGCGCTCGACCAGCTCGGCGATCACCTCGATCATCCGCGTCACGAAGTCGGTGGCCTTGGGGGCGTCGGTCGGGCGCAGGGCGCCGAGGCGGTCGACCGCCGCCCACCACTCGGCCTCGTAGCGCCGGGCCACTTCGGCGGGGTCCTCGCCCAGAGCCTGGCCACGCTTGATGATGTTGTCGTCGATGTCGGTGACGTTGGAGACGTGGCGGACCTCGAGACCCGACCACTCGAGGAAGCGGCGCAGGATGTCGTAGGTCAGGATCGAGCGGCCGTGCCCGATGTGGGGCAGGTCATAGACGGTGGGGCCGCACACGTACAGCGACACCCGCCCGGGGTCGCGCTGGGCCAGCTGGCGCACCATCCCTGTGGCCGTGTCGTGCAGCCGGAGCATGGCCGCAGGATAGAGGTGGCGACGCGGCAGGCCGGTAGGGATTGGGCGGCTGCTAGGGTCGTTCTTCGGTCAGGCGTGCCTCAGCCTGGCCTCTCCCCCCGGTGCATCGTGCGTTGAGGCTCGCAGCGACCCGCTCCTGAAGCTGGCCCGCCACCTCGTCGCAACAGATCCTGGAGATCAACGTGCCTTCCTTCGCCGACCTTGGCGTGCCGTCCGACCTGCTCGCCGCGCTCACCGCCGCCGGTGTCACCGAGCCCTTCCCCATCCAGGCCGCCACGCTGCCTGACGCCCTCGCCGGCCGTGACGTCTGCGGCCGGGCCCCCACCGGCTCGGGCAAGACCCTGGCCTACGGCCTGGCCGCCATCGCCCGCATCAGCTCGTCCTCCCCCCGCCGGCCTACCGGCCTGGTGCTGGTCCCCACCCGCGAGCTGGCCGCCCAGGTCCAAAAGGCCCTGATGCCCTTCGCCCAGGCCCGGCGCCGCTGGGTGTCCGCCTTCTACGGCGGCATGCCCTTCGGCCCCCAGTTCAAGGCCCTCGAGCGGGGTGTCGACATCGCCGTGGCCTGCCCCGGCCGCCTGCGTGACCTGGTCGAGCGGGGTGCGATCGACCTGTCCGGCGTCGAGGTGGCCGTGGTCGACGAGGCCGACCGCATGGCCGACCTCGGCTTCCTGGGCGAGGTGCAGTGGCTCCTCGACCAGTGCGGCCCCAAGCGCCAGGTGCTGCTGTTCTCGGCCACCCTCGACGGCGCCGTCGCCGTGCTGGTGAAGGGGTACCAGAACAACCCGGCCCGCCACGAGCTGCCCGAGGAGCAGACGGTCCCCGCCACCCACCTGGCCTGGCGCACCGCCCGCCACGGCAAGCTCGGCCTGGTGGCCGACGCCGCCCGGGCCTGCGGCCCCACCATCGTGTTCTGCCGCACCCGCCTGGGCGCCGAGGGCGTGGCTGAGCGCCTCGTCGAGCGGGGCACCTCGGCCGTGGCCATCCACGGCGACAAGAACCAGTCGGCCCGTGCCCGTGCCCTGTCCGACTTCACCTACGGCCGGGCCCAGGTGCTGGTGGCCACCGACGTCGCCGCCCGCGGCATCCACGTCGACAACGTGGCCTGTGTCATCCACCTCGACCTGCCCGACGACCCGAAGGACCACGTGCACCGCTCGGGCCGCACCGCCCGGGCCGGCAAGGAAGGCGTGGTCATCACCCTGGTCGCCCCCGGCGAGGAGCGCCGCGTGAAGCGCCTGCTGTTCGCCGCCGGCGCCGCCAGCGCCGTCACCAACCCGGACATGGCCATCCTCGAGGCCCTCGACCTCCCGGTCTTCGTGGCCCCCACCGAGCCCGAGCGCCGCCCCCGGCCCGACCGCCCCAGCCGCCCCGGCTACCAGGGCCGCAACCACGACAACCGCCCTCCCCGCCGCAGCAGCGGCGACTACAGCTCGGCCCGGGCCGCCCGCAGCTGAGTGAGCGGAGAAAGGGCCGCCGGGCGACCGGCGGCCCACCCGTAGGCTGGCCCGGGTGACACGGAGCGTTCCCGACAAGCCCAGCCTCGACGGGATCGAGGAGGCCTTGGCGGCCCGGTGGGAGGCCGAGGGGACCTATGCCTTTGACCGCGGCGCCGAGCGTGCGGAGGTGTACTCCATCGACACGCCGCCGCCCACTGTGTCGGGGTCGCTGCACGTCGGCCACGTGTTCAGCTACACCCACACCGACGCCGTCGCCCGCTACCAGCGGATGCGGGGCAAGACCGTCTTCTACCCGATGGGGTGGGACGACAACGGGCTGCCCACCGAGCGGCGGGTCGAGAACCACTTCGGGGTGCGCTGCGACCCGAACGTGCCCTACGACCCCGGCTTCGCGCCGCCGGCCAAGCCCGACGACAAGCGCAAGGTGGCCATCAGCCGCCGCAGCTTCGTGGAGCTGTGCCAGCAGCTGACGGTCGAGGACGAGAAGGTCTTCGAGTCGCTGTGGCGGCGGCTGGGGCTGTCGGTCGACTGGGCCATGACCTACGCCACCATCGGCGAGACGGCCCGGCGGGCCAGCCAGCGCATGTTCCTGCGCAACCTGGCCCGGGGTGAGGCCTACTCGGCCGAGGCGCCCACCATCTGGGACGTCACCTTCCAGACGGCGGTGGCCCAGGCCGAGCTTGAGGACCGGGAGCGGCCGGGCGCCTACCACCGCTTCGGCTTCGCCCGGGCCGACGGCCAGGGTGCGGTGGAGATCGAGACCACCCGACCCGAGCTGCTGGCCGCCTGCTGTGCCCTGGTGGCCCACCCCGACGACGAGCGCTACAAGCCGCTGTTCGGCACCATCGTCACCACGCCCCTGTTCGAGGTCGAGGTGCCGGTGCTGGCCCACGAGCTGGCCCAGCCCGACAAGGGCTCGGGCATCGCCATGATCTGCACGTTCGGCGACACCACCGATGTCACCTGGTGGCGCGAGCTGCAGCTGCCCACCCGGTCGATCCTCGAGCGCAACGGGCGCACCAAGGCCGACTGCCCCGAGTGGATCACCACCGGCGCCGGCCGGGCCGCCTACGAGCGGCTGGCGGGCAAGACGGTGTTCTCAGCTCAGGCCGCCGTGGTCGAGCATCTGCGCGAGACCGGGGCGCTGATCGGCGAGCCCCGGGCCATCACCCACCCGGTGAAGTTCTACGAGAAGGGCGACCGGCCGCTCGAGATCGTCACCAGCCGCCAGTGGTACATCCGCAACGGCGGCCGTGACGCCGAGCTGCGGGCGGCCCTGGCCGCCAGGGGCGCAGAGGTCGACTGGCACCCGCCCTTCATGCGCCACCGCTACGAGAGCTGGGTGCAAGGCCTGAACGGCGACTGGCTCATCTCCCGCCAGCGCTACTTCGGCATTCCCTTCCCCGTCTGGTACCCGGTGGAGGCCGACGGCACGGTGGCCAACGACCGCCCGATCCTCCCGCCCGAGGACGCCCTTCCCATCGACCCCTCCTCCGACTGCCCGCCCGGCTACGACGAGGCCCAGCGGGGCCAGCCCGGCGGCTTCGTGGCCGACCCCGACGTGATGGACACCTGGGCCACCTCCTCGCTCAGCCCCCAGATCGCCTGCGGCTGGGAGGACGACCCCGACCTGTTCGCCCGCACCTTCCCGATGGACCTTCGCCCCCAGGGCCACGACATCATCCGCACCTGGCTGTTCTCCACCATGGTCCGCTCCCACTTCGAGCACGGCGTGGCCCCGTGGCGCAACGCCGGCATCAGCGGGTGGATCCTCGACCCCGACCGCAAGAAGATGTCGAAGTCGAAGGGCAACGTGGTCACCCCGCTCGGCCTGCTCGAGGAGCACGGCACCGACGGCGTGCGCTACTGGGCGGCCAGCGGGCGGCCCGGCACCGACACCGCCTTCGACCCCAACCAGATGAACGTGGGCCGGCGGCTGGCCAAGAAGCTGCTGAACGCCTCGCGCTTCGCCCTCAACCTGGGCGAGGCGCCGCCCGGCGCCGTCCCCACCGCCGCGGTCGACTTGTCGCTGCTGGCCGCCCTGGCCCGGCTGGTCACCGAGGCCACCAACGCCTTTGAGAGCTACGACTACGCCCGGGCCCTCGAGCGCACAGAATCGTTCTTCTGGTCGTTCTGCGACGACCACCTCGAGCTGGTCAAGCAGCGGTCCTACGGCGACGGCGGCGACGAGGGGGCGGCATCGGCCCGGGCCACCCTCGAGCTCACCCTGTCAGTGCTGCAGCGCCTGTTCGCCCCGTTCCTGTGCTTCGTCACCGAGGAGGTGTGGTCGTGGTGGCAGGAGGGCTCGATCCACCGGGCCGCCTGGCCGTCGGTGGCCGAGATCCCCGGCGACGGCGACCCGCTGGTGGCGGCGGTGGCCGCCCCCGCCCTGGCCGCAGTGCGTCGGGCCAAGAGCGAGCAGAAGCGTTCCCTGCTGTGGCCGGTCGAGCGCCTGGTCGTCACCGAGAAGCCCGAGCGCCTGGCCGCGCTGCGCCTGGCCGAGGGCGACCTGATCGCCGCCGGCACCCTCGCCGCAATCGAGTACGTCGAGCTGACCGGCGACGGCGTGGCCACCTACGACGTCACCCTCGGACCCGCCTGACGCAAGGCCGCGTCGGGTGTCAGCAGGTGAGCTGACCGGGCGGCAGCTCCAGGGTGAGCAGGTAGGTGTCGCCGATGGCGGTGGTGCAGGAGTTCAGGCCGTAGGCGGTGTGCCCCTCGCCCTCGTGACGGAGGAGGCGGCCCTGGGGGAGCTGGCGGGCCAGCGCCTCGGCCCACACGAACGGGGTGGCCGGGTCGTTGGTGGTGCCCACCACCAGGATGGGGGGGGTGCCAGGGGCGTTGGCCGGCGCCACCGTGCCGGTGGAAGGCACCGGCCACAGGCCGCAGATCAGACCGCTCCAGGCCAGCGCCGGCCCGAAGGCCGGGGCGGTGCGGGCGGCGTCGGCGGCCGCCCGCTCGTAGGTGGCCGGGTCGCGCGGCGCCGGCCGGTCGAGGCAGTTGACCGCGGCGTTGGCCTCCTGGTCGTTGGAGAACGAGCCGTCCGGCCTGCGGCCGGTGAGGGCGTCGAACCCGCCCAGCACGATGGTGCCGCTGCCGGCTTCGATCTGGGCCAGGCCTCGGGCCAGGGGGGGCCAGGTGTCGCGGCTGTAGAGGAAGGCGGCCACCCCGAGCTGCAGCTCCGACGATCCCACCCGGCGGCTGCCGGCGGCGATGGGCCGGGCGTCGACCTGAGCGATGAGGGCCAGGAACGCCGCCTTGGTGACGCCACCCTTCGGCCTCCAGGCACAGGTCGGGCGCTGCCGGCAGTCGTCGACGAAGGCGTCGAAGGACCGCTCGAAGCCCTCGCCCTGCACCCGGTTCAGCGTCGGCCCGTCCAGCGAGGGGTCGATGGCGCCGTCGAGCACGAGGGCGCGGACCCGGTCCGGGAACAGCTCGGCGTAGGCGGTGCCGAGGGCGGTGCCGTAGGAGAAGCCGACGTAGGTCAGCTTGTCGTCGCCCACCGCGATGCGGATGCGGTCGAGGTCGCGGGCGGCGTCCACGGTGCCGACGTGGGCCAGGAGATCGCCGCTGCGCTCCTGGCACCCGGCCACGAGGTGCTCGGTGCTCCGCAGCAGGGCAGCCGTCTCGGCCGGGTCGTCGGGGGTGGGATCGATGGCGAAGTAGGCGTCGAGCTCGGCGCTCGGCAGACAGCGAACCGGGGCGCTGCGGCCCACTCCCCGGGGGTCGAAGCCGATGACGTCGAACCGGGTCTTCACCTTCTCCGAGAGGCGGGCGAGCAGGCCCGGGAGGCCGTCCACCCCCGACGCTCCCGGTCCCCCGGGGTTGACCAGCAGCGACCCGATCCGCCGGTCCGGTTCGGTGGCCCGCCGGCGGTTCAGGGCGATCCCGATCTGGCGGCCCCCGAGGTCGGCGGCGTCTAGCGGCACCTGCAGCGTGGCGCACTCGAACGGCCCGCACGGCTGCCAGTCGAGCGGCGGGACCGGCGGCGCCGTGCTCGGCCCAGCGGTGACCGACGGCCCGGGTGCGGACCCATCCGTCGCCGGCCGCTCCCCATCCCGCAGACGGCCCGCCGACGCACATCCTGCGGCCACCAGCAGCGTCGCCAGGAGCGGGAGAATGGTGCGGCGCACGGCGAGAACGAGCGTACCGGCGGCCCCGCCGCTGCCGGCCGCAGGCCCGTGCCCGGGTGCCCGACGGGACCGGTTTGATTTCCGGCGCGACCACGGCCGAACTTGGCGAAGATGGGGCCATGGCCACCACCGTCCACCCCAGCCCCGCCGGCCCGGCCCTGGGTCGTGACGCCGTCGCCGCCTGGACCGTGGCCGCCACCAAGGTCTACGGCACCTACGGGCAGGACAACGCCGTCATCGCCCTCGACCAGGTCTCCACCGCCTTCGGGCGGGGGCGGTTCACCGCCATCATGGGTCCGTCGGGCTCGGGCAAGTCCACCCTGCTGCACTGCCTGGCCGGCCTCGACTCACTCACCTCCGGGCAGGTGTTCATCGCCGGCCAGGACCTGTCGAAGATGTCCGACAAGCAGCTGACCCAGCTGCGCCGCGACCGCATCGGGTTCATCTTCCAGGCCTACAACCTGGTGCCCACCCTGACGGCCCTGGAGAACATCGTGCTGCCGGCCTCCCTGGCCGGCCGCAAGCCCGACAAGGCCTGGCTCGACCAGGTGGTCGAGGCCGTCAGCCTCGGCCCGCGCCTCAGCCACAAGCCGAACCAGCTGTCCGGCGGCCAGCAGCAGCGGGTGGCCTGCGCCCGGGCTCTGGCCGGCCGGCCCGACATCGTGTTCGCCGACGAGCCGTCGGGGAACCTCGACAGCCGGTCGTCGGCCGAGCTGCTGGCCTTCCTGCGCCGGGCCGTCACCGAGCTGGGCCAGACCATCGTGATGGTGACCCACGACCCGACCGCCGCCGCCTACGCCGACCGGGTCCTGTTCCTGGCCGACGGCCGGGTCGTGGGCTACCTCGACGACCCGACGGCCGAGACGATCCTGAGCCGCATGGCCGGGCTGGGGGGCTGAGATGCTGATGGCCACCCTGGCCAGCCTCTTCGCCCGCAAGCTGCGGCTGGCCCTGACCGCCACCGCCATCGTCATCGGCGTGGCCTTCATGACCGGCGCCTTCGTCCTCAGCGACACCCTGACTGCCACCTTCGACGACCTGTTCCAGGAGGTCAACGAGTCCAAGGACGTCGTCGTGGTGCCCAGGCCGGCCTTCGGCGACGCCACCGAGGGCACGGGCGAGCCGATTCCCGAGGCCACGCTCGGCACCGTGCGCAGGGTCCCGGGCGTCGCCGCCGCCGAGGGCTCGGTGCTGGGCCTGGGCCAGCTGCTGGACGAGAAGGGCAAGCAGGTCACCGGAGCCGGCCCCACCCTCGTGGGCAACCCAGCCGAGGACGAGCAGCTGAGCACCACCACCTACGCCCAGGGCGAGCGGCCCACCAAGGCCGACCAGGTGGCCCTCGACAAGGGCACGGCAAAGCGCATCGACGCCACCCTGGGCGACCGGCTGGCCCTCATCACCCCCAACGGCCGGGTCGAAGTGATCGTCACCGGCATCTTCACCTTCGGCTCCTCGAACAGCCTGGCCGGCGCCACTCTGGTCGAGGTGCCGACCCGCCAGGCCCAGGAGCTGTTCGACCGCGTCGGCCTCTACGACCAGATCGACGTGCGGGGCTCGGGCGACCTCACCCAGGAGCAGCTGCGTGACCGGATCGCCGCCGTGCTGCCGCCTACGGCCCAGGCCGAGACGGCCGAGGACAACGCCGCCGCCCAGTCGGAGAGCGTGGGCGAGTTCGTCGGCTACCTGCGCATCGGCCTCACGGGCTTCGCCCTGGTCGCGCTGTTCGTGGGGTCCTTCATCATCGTCAACACCTTCTCCATCCTGGTGACCCAGCGCACCCGAGAGCTGGGCCTGCTCCGGGCCCTCGGGGCCAGCCGGCGCCAGGTACTCGGCTCGATCCTGGGCGAGTCGGTGGCCGTGGGCATCCTCGGCTCCGTGCTGGGCGTGGCCGGTGGGGTGGGCCTGGCCTTCGTGCTGAACCTGGCCCTCGGCTCGTTCCTCGGCAGCTCCTCCGCCACGCCAGTCGTCAAGCCGCTGGCCCTAGCCGTGCCCCTGGTCCTGGGCACGGTCATCACCGTGCTCGCTGCCCTTTACCCCGGCATCAGGGGCTCACGGGTCACCCCGCTCGCCGCCATGCGCGAGGACGAAGGCGGTGGTGATCTCGGCCTGGCGAAGCGGGGCATCGTCGGTGGCATCACCACCGCGGCCGGTGCCGCTCTCTTCGTGGTCGCCCTCACTGGCGGGCCTGCGCCCCTCCTCGGCGCCGGGGCCGTTCTGCTCTTCGTGGGGCTGTCGCTGCTGCTGGCCCTGGCCGCCCGCCCGCTGGTGGCGGCCTTCGGCCTGCCCCTCTCCCGCACCGGCGCCGCCGGCAAGCTGGGGCTGGCCAACGCCAAGCGCAACCCCCGCCGCACGGCGTCCACCGCCTCGGCGCTCATGATCGGGCTCGCCCTGATCGGAGGGGTGTCCACCTTCGCCGCCTCGGTGAGCGCCTCGATCTCCGAGGTGATCGACCGGTCGGTGCGGGCCGACCTGGTGGTGCAGCCCAACGGCTTCAGCCCCGGCTTCGGCACCGACATCACCGACCAGATCGCCGCTCTCCCCGCCGCCGACCGCAGCACCCCGATCCGGACCGGCGAGATCCAGGTGGCCGGCGGCACCAAGAGCCTGACCGCCCTCGACGCCGCCGACGGCGACCTGCTGGGCCTGCAGGTCACCGCCGGGTCGGTGGGCACCATCCTCGGCGGCCAGGTGCTGGTCGACGAGGACCTGGCCAAGGAGCAGGGCTGGCGGGTGGACCAGTCGATCGACGTGGTGTTCGCCCGCACCGGGCCGGCGAGGCTGCGGATCGGCGGGATCTTCGGCAAGAACGAGCTGGCCGGTTCGTTCATCTCCTCCCTGGCCACCTACGACCGCAACTTCACCAGCAACGTCGACACCGTCGCCCTGGTCAACGCCAAGCCGGGCCGGCTGGCCGAGCTGCGCACCCAGGTGCGGGCCGTCACCCAGGACAACCCCACCATCAAGGTCCAGACCCGCAACGAGTTCCAGGACGAGCTGCGCAGCCAGGTCGACACCGCCACCCAGGTCGTCTACGTCCTCCTGGCCCTGTCGGTGCTGATCGCCGTGATCGGCATCATCAACACCCTGGCCCTGTCGGTGCTCGAGCGCACCCGAGAGCTGGGCCTGCTGCGGGCCGTGGGCATGCAGCGCAAGCAGGTGCGGCGGATGGTGCGCACCGAGGCGGTGGTCGTGTCGGTGCTCGGCGGCGTCGTCGGCCTGGCCGTCGGGGTGGCGCTTGGGGCGGCGTTCGTGCTGTCGCTGGCCGACGACGGCATCGACAAGCTGGGCCTGCCCGTGGGCCAGCTGATCGCGGCGGTGATCTTCGCAGGCCTGGCCGGCGTGGTGGCCGCCCTCTACCCGGCCCGCAAGGCCGCCAAGATGGACGTGCTGCGGGCGATCACGGTGGAGTGAGCGACACCGCCTCGTCGTCCTCCGGTGACGCCGCCCCCACCCGCACGGCGCCATCGAGGCGGTAGCCCCGGCCCCGGACGGTGACGAGGTGGGAGCCCACGGGGCCGAGCCGGCCTCGCAGGCGGTTGACCGCCACCTCGACGGCGTGGGGGTCGCTGCCCGGCCCCCACAGGCGGTTGGCCAGGGTGGACTTGCCCACCACGGCGCCGGGCCGCTCGGCCAGGGTGCCCAGGACCGCAGCCTCTCGAGGCGGCAGCTCGACGGCCACGCCATCGATCACGGCGATGGTGCTCTTCAGGACCACGACGTGGCCGCCGAGGTGCAGCTCGACGCAGCGCGAGGCCAGCGCCTCGGAGACGACGCGGACCAGCAGGCCGAGCCGGCCGACCCCGGGGAACAGCGGCGCCTCGACCCCCTCGTCGGAGGCAGCGCCGGCGCAGACCGAGCCCACGCACCCGGCCACCACCCGGCCGCTGTTGAACGCCGAGCGCAGGGCGGCGCCATTGCCGTTGAGGTCGGCCAGGGTGAACAGGTTGGTGACCGCCGGGGCGCTGGTGAAGGTGATGGCGTCGACCTCGCCGCCGAGGGTGGCGTCGACCAGCCGGAGGGCGGGCGCCGGGTCATCGGGCAGGCGCCAGCGGTAGACGGGCACAGGCACCACCTCGGCGCCAGCCAGCTTGAGGTCGACCGCGGCGGCGCCCGTGGGCTGGCCGTGCTCCTGCACCACGACCCGCAGGCCGGCGACGCCGCCCTCGAGGAGCAGGGCGACGGCGTCGTCGAGCCGCTCCGAGGGCGGCTGCAGGGCCACCTCCAGCCCCCACTGGCGGGCCGCCGCCGCGGCCTTGACGCCCCGGGCCACCAGGCGGGCCGGGCGCAGCGAGGCCAGCAGGGCGTCGCCCAGGCCCCACCCCTGGGCGGCCTCGAACCAGGCCCGCAACCCGATGCCGGTGGTGATGATCACGATGTCCGGCGGCGCCTTCAGCACCTCGTCGGTGGCCCGGCGCAGAGCCGCCTCGTCGTCGAGGTACTGGGTGGCCATCGTCGGGGCGTGCAGCACCCTGGCCCCCCGGCGGGTGAACAGCTCGATCTGCTCGGCGCTGCGCCGGTCGGCGGTGACGGCCACCGTGAAGCCCTGGAGGGGGCGCACGTCGAGGGGTGTCGTCATGCTGCCATTCGAGCAGTGTCCCGTCTCCTCGGGGTTTCTCGCGTGCCACCGGGGCGTTCCAGCACCCTGACGGCTTCCTTCCACCTGTGTTACCGCCTCGTTGCCATCACCTCACGTCGCCGGGGCAAGCCGGTGTGCCAACCGACGTAGGGACGTGACACACGAGCAAAGTCCCGGGAACAGTGGCCTGGTGGCATGGGGGCATGTCCCTCTCGAAGCTGCGCGGGGCCGGTCACACCCCGAGCCTCGTCGCCGCCCTGCTGCACTTCGACATCTCGTTCATGGTCTGGGTGCTCCTCGGGGCCCTGGGCGCCACCATCGGGGCCGACCTCGGGCTCTCGGGCTTCCAGAAGGGGCTGATGATCGCCGTGCCGCCGCTCAGCGGCTCGGCGTTCCGCCTGATCCTGGGCCCGCTGGTCGACCGCTTCGGGGCCCGGCGCACAGGACTTGCCTCCCTGGCCCTGACCTTTTTGCCCCTGGCGTGGGGCTGGCTGGCGGCGGGGACCTACGTCCAGGTGCTCGGCCTCGGCCTGCTCCTCGGCATCGCCGGCAGCAGCTTCGTCATCGCCCTGCCCCTGGCCAGCCGCTGGTACCCGCCGGAGCAGCAGGGCCTGGCCATGGGCATCGCCGGCGCCGGCAACTCCGGCACCCTGATCGCCGCCCTGGCCGCTCCCCGGGTGGCGGCGCAGGTTGGCTGGCACGCCACGTTCGGCCTGGCCATCATCCCCGTGGCCCTGGTCTGGGTGCTCTTCGCGGTGATGGCCAAGGAACCCCCGCCGCTCGCCGCCAGTGCCGACGGCCAGGCGGCTGCGGGCCGGCGAGGCCTGCTCGCCGAGGTCGACGCCCGCTGGCTGTGCGGTCTCTACATGGTCACCTTCGGCGGGTTCGTCGGCCTGGCCAGCTACCTCCCGGTGTTCTTCGTCGACCGCTTCGGCCTGACCCTGGTGACCGCCGGGGCCTTCACCGCCCTGTGCGCCTCGGCCGGCTCATTCCTGCGGCCGCTCGGCGGCCTGCTGGCCGACCGGGCCGGCGGCGCCCGCGTCCTCGGCATCGTCCTCGGCTCGGTGGCCACCCTGGCCCTGATCCTGGGCTTCCTGCCCGGACTGGCCGTCACCGTCGTCCTGCTGTGGGCCACCCTCGGCGCCTTCGGGATCGGCAACGGCGCGGTGTTCCAGCTGGTCGGGCGCCGCTTCCCGTCCCGGGTCGGCTCGATGACCGGCCTGGTCGGCGCCGCCGGCGGGCTGGGCGGCTTTCTCCTGCCCTTCGGCTTCGGGGCGCTCGAGGGCGGCACCGGCACCTTCGCCTACGGCTTTTTGGTCGTGGCCTTCATCACCGCCGGCGGGGCCCTGGTGGTCACCCGGCGCACCTCGATCGCCATCCCCCACCTCACCCCCATCCCGGTCCCGGCATGACCATGAACGGAGGCAACACCATGGCTCGTCAGCTGGTCGTCGCAGGGCACGGGATGGTCGGGCACCGCCTGGTCGAGGAGCTGGTCGAGGCCGGCGCCCTCGGCGGACCGGACGGCTGGGAGGTGACGGTCGTCGGCGAGGAGACCCGCCCGGCCTACGACCGGGTGGCCCTGTCCTCCGCCTTCGGCGGGGCCGGCGAGGACCAGCTCACCCTGGTGGCCGACGGCTTCTTCGACACGCCGGGCCTGCGCCTGCTGGTGGACGAGGTGGTGACCACGGTCGACCGCGAGGCCCGCACGGCCACCACGTCCAAGGCCCGGGTGCTGGCCTATGACCACCTCGTCCTGGCCACCGGCTCCCGGCCGTTCGTCCCGCCCCTGCCCGGCAAGGACCTTCCCGGGGTCTTCACCTACCGCACCCTCGACGACGTCGAGGCCATCACGGCCTGGTGCGCCGGCCGCCGCACCGGTGTGGTGCTGGGCGGCGGGCTGCTCGGGCTGGAGGCGGCCAACGCCCTGCGCCTCCTCGGCCTCGACACCCACGTCGTCGAGATGGCCCCCCGCCTCATGCCCGTGCAGCTGGACGACGGCGGGGCGGCGGCGCTGCGCACCCGCATCGAGAGCCTGGGTGTGCACGTCCACCTCGCCGCCTCGTCCCAGGAGATCGAGGCCGGCCCCGACGGCAACGTCACCGGGCTGCGCCTGGCCGACGGCACCACCCTGGCCGCCGACGTCGTGGTCATCTCGGCCGGCATCCGCCCCCGCGACGAGCTGGCCCGCAGCTTCGGCGTGGACCTCCACGAGCGGGGCGGCATCCTGGTCGACGCCGCCTGCCGCACCAGCGACCCGGCCATCTCGGCCATCGGCGAGTGCGCCGTCGCCGCCGGCCGGGTGTGGGGCCTGGTGGCCCCCGGCTACAAGATGGCGGCGGCGGTGGCCGACCAGCTGACCGGCGGCGACTCGCTCTTCGAGGGCGCCGACCTGTCCACCAAGCTGAAGCTGCTGGGCATCGACGTGGCCAGCGTGGGCGAGCCCCACGGCCCGGGGGCCGTCCTCGACGACCCGGGCCGCGCCACCTACAAGAAGGTGCGCCTCGACGCCGACGGCCGCCTGATCGGCGCCGTGCTGGTGGGCGACGCCGCCTCCTTCGGCGAGCTGGTCCAGCTCCACCGCTCGGGGGCGCCCACCCCGAACGTGGTCACCCTCCTGGCCGGCACCGCCCCCGAGGCCACCGGGCCCTCGGCCCTGGTCTGCAGCTGCAACAGCGTCACGACCGGCGACCTGGTCACCGCCATCGAGGCCGACGGCATCTGCGACCTGGCCACCCTGAAGGCCTGCACCAAGGCCGGCACAGGCTGCGGCGGCTGCCTGCCGACGGTGAAGGTGGTGCTGGAGCGCCAGCTGGCCGCCCAGGGCGTGGAGGTGCGCCGGGGCCTGTGCGAGCACTTCCCCGACCGCACCCGCCAGGACCTCTACGACATCTGCCGGATCGACCGGGTCGACACCTTCTCCGACCTGCTGGCCCGCTACGGCACGGGGCGCCGGGGATGTGAGATCTGCAAGCCGACCGTGGCCTCGGTCCTCGCCTCCCTCGGCGGCGGCTACGTCCTCGACGGCGAGCAGGCCGCCCTGCAGGACACCAACGACTTCGCCCTGGCCAACCTGCAGCGCAACGGCACCTACTCGGTGGTGCCTCGCATGCCCGCCGGCGAGGTGACGCCCCGCCAGCTGATCGCCTGCGCCGAGGTGGCCGAGGACTACGACCTGTACGTGAAGATCACCGGCGGCCAGCGCCTCGACCTGTTCGGGGCGAAGCTCGACGACCTGCCCGCCATCTGGGCCCGCCTGGGCGACGCCGGCCTCGAGTCGGGCCACGCCTACGGCAAGGCGCTGCGCACGGTGAAGAGCTGCGTGGGCACCAGCTGGTGCCGCTACGGCGTGCAGGACTCGACGGCCATGGCCAAGCTGCTGGAGCTGCGCTACCGGGGCCTGCGGGCCCCCCACAAGCTGAAGCTGGCAGTGTCGGGCTGCGCCCGCGAGTGCGCCGAGGCCCAGTCCAAGGACGTGGGCATCATCGCCACCGAGATGGGCTGGAACCTGTACGTCGGCGGCAACGGCGGCTTCAAGCCCCGCCACGGCGACCTGCTGGCCGAGGGCCTGAGCGACGCCGAGCTCGTGCGCTCGATCGACCGGTTCCTGCAGCTCTACGTGCGCACCGGCGAGCGGCTGGAGCGCACGGCGGCCTGGATCGAGCGCATCGAGGGCGGCGTCGACCACGTCCGCCGGGTGGTCATCGAGGACAGCCTGGGCCTGGGCGCCGAGCTCGAGGCCCAGATGACGGCGCACGTCGAGGGCTACGAGTGCGAGTGGGCCGCCACCCTCCGCCAGCCCGAGCGCCTGGCCAAGTTCCGCACCTACGTGAACGAAGGGGCATCGACATGACCATCCTCGACCCGACCACCGCCGCTTCTGCCGGGAGTACGGCTGCGCCCTGCGACACCTACCCCCGGCAGAACCCTTGGCAGGACGTGTGCGGGCTGGACGCCCTGACCGTCGAGCGGGGGGCGGCGGCGCTGGTCGCCGGGCGAGCCGTGGCCCTGTTCCGCCTGGACGATGACGAGGTGCTGGCCGTCGACGACATCGATCCGTTCTGGGGCGTGTCGGTGCTGTCGCGTGGCCTGGTCGGGAACTTCGGCGGCCGGGACACCGTGGCCTCGCCCCTGCACAAGCAGCGCTTCGACCTGCGCACCGGCTACTGCATCGAGGACCCCTCGGTGGCAGTGACCACCTGGCCGGTCCGGGTGCACGCGGGCAGGGTCGAGGTGGGCCAGCCCGCCTCCTTGCCATCGCCGTGAGCCGGCTCGACCCCACGCTCCTGCCGCTGCTCGAGGCCGAGCTGCGCAACGCCCACGAGCTGACTGCGGTGGAGAGGTTCAGCCAGCACGAGCACGAGGGCGCCGGCCGCTACGTCGACCTGCTCCCCGCCACCCCGCCGGAGAAGGGCCAGCAGTACGCCTTCCTCGTCGACCTCGACGCCTGCACGGGCTGCAAGGCGTGCGTCACCGGGTGCCACAGCCTCAACGGGCTCGACGCCAGCAGTGCCGAGGTGTGGCGCCAGGTCGGCAACCTGGGCCCCCAGGCCGTCACCAGCGCCTGCCACCACTGCGCCGATCCGGCCTGCCTGAAGGGGTGCCCGGCCGAGGCCTACGAGAAGGACGCCCTGACCGGGGCGGTGATCCACCTCGACGACGCCTGCATCGGCTGCAGCTACTGCACCATGACCTGCGCCTACGAGGTACCGTCGTTCTCCGACCGTCTCGGCATCGTCCGCAAGTGCGACCTGTGCCACGGCCGCCTGTCGGCCGGCGAGGCGCCGGCCTGCGTGCAGGCCTGCCCCACCGAGGCCATCCGCATCCAGGTCGTCGAGGTGGCCACGGCCGGCGCCGACTGGGGCCTGGCCGCCGGCCCCGACCCCAAGCTCTCCCGGCCCACCACCACCTACATCGGCACCCGGCCCCCGGCTGACCGCCCCTCCCCCGCCGACGTGCGCCCGGCGCCGGCCCACGGCCACCCGGCCCTGGCCGGCCTTCTCGTGCTGTCCCAGTGGGCCCTGGGCGCCGCCCTGGTCGGCGACCCCGAGCTGTCGCTGGCGCTCATCACCGCGGCGTCAACGGCCAGCGTGGTCCACCTCGGCCGGCCCCTGCTGGCCTGGCGGGCCGTGCTCGGCTGGCGCCACTCTTGGCTGTCGCGCGAGGTGCTGGCCGTCGCCGCCTTCACCGTGCTGGCCCTGGCCACCATCCTCACCGGGTCGTGGCTCCCCCTGCGGGTGGCCACCGTGGCCACCGGCCTGGTGGTGGTCGGCTGCTCGGCCGGCGTCTACGCCGTGACCGGTCGGCGCTGGTGGCGGCTGCCCCGGCTCCTCGCCCTGTTCGGCGCCACCGCCGTGCTCGCGGTGGTCGCCCTCGCCGGTGCCCCCGTCGGGGCGGTGGCCGCCGCCGCGGTGGCCAAGCTGGTGATCGAGGGCGGGGTGGTGCGCCACCGCCGGGTCGAGCGGGGCGAGCGGGCCCGCACCGCCCGCCTCCTGCTCGGGCCCCTGCAGGCCCAGGTGGGTCGCCGCCTAGCCCTCCTCGTCCTGGGGCTGGCGGCGCTCACCACCGCCCCGGCCGTGGGGATCGCCCTGCTCCTGGCCGGCGACCTCGTCGAGCGGGGGCTCCTGTTCCGGGCGGCCAGCCCCGAGCGGATGCCATGACCACGCCCATGCAGGCCCTGGGGCTGGGCTCCTGCGCCGGCGAGCTGGACCGCACCACCGGGCCTTTCGGGCTGGGCCAGGTCCCGTCGCGGCTGCACCCCGACGCCACCACCCGCCTGGTGTGCGGCTACTGCTCGACCGGCTGCTCGATGGACGCCCACCTGAAGGAGGGCCAGGCCGTCAACCTCACCCCCACCCGGGGCTACTCGGTGAACCAGGGGTCGGCCTGCCCGAAGGGGTGGGAGGCGCTGACCCCGGTGGCCGCCCCCGACCGGGCCACCACCCCGCTCCTCCACGGCCGTCCCGTCGGCTGGGACGAGGCCCTCACCGCCTTCGTCGACGGCTTCGGCAGCATCATCGCCGAGCACGGCCCCGAGAGCGTGGCCTTCCTCTCCACCGGCCAGATCACCAGCGAGGAGATGGCCCTGCTCGGGGCGGTGGCCAAGGTCGGCATGGGCTTCGCCCACGGCGACGGCAACACCCGCCAGTGCATGGCCACCAGCGTCGCCGCCCACAAGCAGTCCTACGGCTTCGACGCCCCGCCCTACACCTACAGCGACCTCGAGGCCTCCGACGTAGTCGTGCTGGTCGGGTCGAACCTGGCCGTCGCCCACCCCATCTTGTGGGAGCGGCTGCAGCGCAACCCGAACCGGCCGGAGATCGTGGTCATCGACCCCCGCCGCACCGAGACCGCCGCCGGCGCCACCTGGCACGTGCCCATCGCCCCCAAGGGCGACCTCGCCCTCGTCCTCGGTCTTCTGCACGTGGTGATCCGCGACGGGCTGGTGGACCAGGCCTGGGTGGCCGAGCACTGCTCGGGCTACGACGAGCTGGCCGAGGCCGCCCGCCGGTGGCCGCCCGAGCGGGCCGCCGAGGTGGCCGGCGTCCCCATAGCCACGATCGAGGACCTCGCCCGGCGCATCGGGGCCGGGAAGGCCGTCAGCTTCTGGTGGACGATGGGGGTGAACCAGGGCCACCAGGCCGTGCGCACGGCCCAGGCCATCATCGACCTGGCCCTGGTCACCGGCAACATGGGCCGGCCCGGCACCGGGGCCAACTCCATCACCGGCCAGTGCAACGCCATGGGCAGCCGCCTGTGGTCGATGACCGCCAGCCTCTTCGCCGGCCGGGCCTTTGAGAGCGAGGCTGACCGGGCCGAGGTGGCGGCCATCTGCGGCTGGCCGGCCGAGGCCGTCCCGTCCAAGCCGTCGCTGGCCTACGACCAGATCATCGAGGGGATCCGCACCGGCCAGATCAAGGGCCTGTGGGTGCTGGCCACCAACACCGCCCACAGCTGGGGCGACCGGGGCGAGCTGGCCGGGCTCCTCGACAGCCTCGACTTCTTCGTCGTCCAGGACCTGTACGCCGACACCGACACCGCCCGCCACGCCCACGTCTTCCTCCCCGCCGCCGGCTGGGGCGAGAAGGACGGGACGATGATCAACTCCGAGCGGCGCATCGGGCTGGTGAAGCAGGTGCGCCGCCCGCCCGGCGACGCCCTGCCCGACTTCTCCATCCTGCGCCTGCTGGCCCACGCCTGGGGCTGCGGCGAGCTGTTCGAGGCCTGGTCGACACCCGAGGAGGTGTTCCGCATCCTGGGCCGGCTGTCGGCCGGGAGGCCGTGCGACCACTCGGGGATCGACAGCTACCGCCAGCTGGACGACGCCGGCGGGATCCAGTGGCCGGCGCCGGCCGGCAGCGGCCCGTGGGCCAGCGAGCGGCGGCTGTTCGAGGACGGCCGGTCCTACCACCCCGACGGCCGCTTCCGGCTGTTCGTGGCCGAGCCCGAGCCCACCCCGAGCCCGGTGAGCGAGTCGTTCCCGCTGGTCCTTCTGACCGGGCGGGGCAGCACGGCGTCGTGGCACACCGAGACCCGGACCGGGCGCTCGGCCCTGCTGCGCCGCCTGCAGCCGGCCTGCCTGCTGGTCGACCTCCACAGCGACGACGCCGCCGCCCTCGGGGTGGGCGACGACGCCGAGGTCGAGGTGACCTCGGCCCACGGGTCGGTGCGGTGCCGGGCCCGGGTGGGCGACGTCGTGCAGCGGGGCCAGGTGTTCCTGCCCATGCACAACGCCGCCACCAACGTGCTGACCCACCCCGTGGTGGACCCGATCTCCCGCCAGCCGTCCTACAAGGACACGCCGGTGGCGGTGCGCCGGGTCCGCCCGTCGCGCCGCTAGCCCTTCTGCCTGCGGACCGCCCTGGTCGCCTCGAGCGCCCGGTCGACCTCGACCACCTCCTGCTTGGCCTCGACGGCGTCTCGCTCCTCGGCCAGCGCCTGCGACTCCTCCTGGAGCCGGATGGTGCGGGCCTGCCGCTCCTGGGCGCCCACGACCTTGTAGCGGGCCTCCTCGGCGGCCTGGGCGGCCTCCTGCCTCTTGCGGGCCTTGGCCTCGGCCGCCTCCTCCCGTCGGGCCTGCTCGGCGGCCAGCTCCCGACGGGCCACGGCGTTCTCCGCCTCGGCCGCGGTGACCTCGGCCTCCTCGCGCTCCCGGTCGGCCCGAGCCTCCTGCGCCCCGGCCTCCTCGGCCGCCGCCGCCTTGTCCTGGTGCAGCTGGCCCTCCTGGCGCAGGGCGGGGTCGCCCAGCACCGAGCCGGCGGTCTCCTTCACCTTCCCCACCACCTTGTCCTTGAAGCTGCCGGGGCCCTTGAAGCTGCCGGATTGCTCGGGTGCATCAGCCATCTGATCTCCTCGGGGGGTTGACGACCCGCTCGCAGGTCGTTCGAAGGTCGTTATCCCGCGGTAACCGCCGGTGCACGTGACATCGGTCACAGCGCCGGCCCGGCCGGGCGGTGCACGGGACGCCGGGCGTTGCGCCATCATGGGACCCATGCGGCGCCTGGCTGTTCGTCGCGCCGTTCTGGCCGTGGTCGTCCTCGGGTCGGTGCTGGCCTGGCCGTCGCCGGCCCGGGCCGCCGGCTTCAGCGTCCGCAACCGCTTCGAGCCGCTGCCCGGCGTGGAGGTGCGGGCGCTGCGCACCGACTCCCTCCTCGTGGACGTGGGCCGGGTGGCCAAGGGCGCCCCTGTCCGCGTCGAGGTGGTGACCGCCGGGGCGGTGGCCGGCGGGGTGGAGACCACCAGCTCGGTGTGCCGGCGGGTGGGCGGCATCTTGTGCATCAACGGCGACTTCACCGAGTGCCGCACCTGCACCACCGCCTTCGGGGGGATCGTCCACGACAACGTGCTGCAGCGCTCGCCGGTGGGGGGCCACGAGCAGCTGACGCTGAGCCCGGCCGGCACCGCCGCCGGCCCCCTGGGCTGGGGCGGTTTCCTTGAGGCCACCCTCACCTATGTGACGACGCCGCCGCCGGTCCTCGGCGGCCTCCTGCCCTCAGGGCCGCCCGTTGAGCGGGTCGAGACGGTCCGGTTGGGGCTCGACGCCGTCAACCGGGGCCGCGGCCCCAACCAGGTTGTGCTGTTCACACCGCCGTGGGGTGGCTCGACCTCAACTCGTGGCGGCGACGAGATCGTGCTGGGCGGCGGGCCCGCCCCGCTCGGCGCCGACCTGCCCGTCACCGCTCGGTCGTACACCCCGGACCGAGGATCCAGCGCCATCCCCGGCGACGGCATGGTGGTGTCGTCCGAGGGGGCGGGCACCTCCCGCCTGCGGGACTTCCTGGCCAGGGCCTCCGACCCGGCCGCCGCCCGGCGGTCGGTGGTGCTGAAGACCAGCGTCGACCGGCCGGCCGAGGAGTCGGTGGGCGGCCACCCGGTGCTCCTGGCCGGTGGCCGGACGGTCATCGGGACGACCGGGCCGGCCTTCGTCAGCGGGCGCAACCCCCGCACCCTGGTGGGCTGGAACCCGGCCGGCGACCTGATCCTGGCCACCGTCGACGGCCGCCAGCCCGGCAGCGTGGGCGTCAGCCTGGCCGAGGGCGCCGACGTGCTGCGCCAGCTCGGGGCCACCGACGGCTTCAACCTCGACGGCGGCGGCTCGTCGACCTTCGTGTCGCTGGCCCCGGGGTCGGGGCGCGGGGCTCAGGTGCTGAACCGCCCCAGCGACGGCAGCGAGCGCCGGGTGACCAACGTGCTGGCCGTCGTGCCCGTCGACGGCGGCGCCGTGCGCACCCTGGCCGCCGGCCCGGTCGTCCCCCGGCCGCCGCCCGCTCCGCCCGGCCCGCCGCCCCCCGACCCGGCCTCGTCCGATGGGCTCCCGGCCAAGCCGAAGCCGGCGCCCACCACCACGACCGCGCCGCCCACCGCCGAGGCCCCCACCACCACGACCGAGCCGCCGCCGCCTGAGACCGTTCCGCCCGAGGTGGTCGACATCGAGCTGGCCGCTTCCCCGCCGGCGCCGCCACCCGCCCGATCCGCCCGCTCCTCCACCGGCACCCCGGCTGCGGTCGCCGCCCTCGCCCTGCTCGTCACCTCGGCGGCCACGCTGCTCGTCGGCCGGTCCCGTCGCCGGCGTCCCGTCACCCCTCCCTCGTAGGGGAAGCCCTCGACCGGCAGAGGGCTGCCGCCGGCGTCGGGCGTAGCGTCAGAGGTCCGAAGGGAGGCGGCATGGCTGATCTGGCGCCGGAGGTGGCATCGCCCGAGGTGGACGACGGTCCGGACGACCTGGCTCACTACGCCCGCAACGACGAGCTTGACCAGGCCCGTCGCCAGGGCCGGCCAGTGAAGGCGCTGTGCGGCACGCTGTTCCTGCCCCACCTCGACCCGCACCGCCTGCCGGTCTGCGTGGTCTGCCGGGACCTGGCCGGCGCCTGAGCCGACGGTCCTGCCCGCTCAGCCTGCTCCCAGCACCCGCTCCCGGGTGGGCACCCGCCGGAGGATGTAGAGCGTCCCAGCCAGGCCCAGGGCCACGATCACGGCGACGATCGGCCACCGCTCACGCAGGGCCAGCCCGCTGACCACGATGGCGGCCCACATCATGGACAGGGCGATCACCTTGGCCCGCCGGGGCATGCCCAGCCCTGCCCGGTGGTCGGCCACCAGGGGCCCGATGCCGGGAAGGCCGAGAACCCATGCCTCGAAGCGGGGACTGGACCGGGCGAAGCAGGAGGCGGCGATGATGAAGAAGACGGTGGTGGGCAGACCCGGCACCACGATGCCGATGCTGCCGAGGGCCACGGCGACCATCCCGGCCACCAGCCACACCACCCGCGACACCCCGCTGCGCACCACCGGGGCGGGCGGCGGGGTCGGCCGGCTCATCGCAGCAGGTGGAGGATGTCCTGCACCCACAGCACCGACAGCAGGCAGATGACGGAGAGGGCGATCGCCGAGACGGGCCACCGCCACTTGTGGTCGACGGCGAAGAAGCGGCGGATGGTGAACACGTCGCAGACCATGGCGAACGAGCCGATGAGCAGGCCGAGCACCGGCCCCACCCCGGTGGCCAGGCCGACGGCCGGGGCGACGAAGGGCAGGACGACGTAGGTGAGGGTGCACCGGACGGCCGAGATCAGCATCGACCGCTGGAACGAGCCGTAGGCCGACCCCGTCGTCATCCCCACGGGGCGCTCGCGGATGCGCAGCACCCTGCGCACCACCAGATCGGCCCTGGAGCGCCGCACGACGACCGGCTGATGGGCGACGGGGCAGCCGCTGGGCGGCGCGGCGGCGGGCGCCGGGCCGTGCTTCATCGGGCAGCGCCCTGCGGTCGCCTCGGTGGTCACCGCGGAGGCCGGCGCCGTGAGCGCATCCTCCGTCGGGGCCGGTTGCATCGCAGGCAGCCTACGACCTCCAGACCCCGAACCCCCCTCCGCTTCTGCCGGGAGTAGGTGTCGCCTGACGCACCCCTTGTCCCGGCAGAACGGGAGGGGTGGGCTAGCTGCAGGCCTCCTTGAGGTCGAGGCCCGCCGGGGTGCCCACCGACCACTCGGTGATGGCACCCTGGCTGACGGTGAACAGGTAGCCGGCGCCGCCCGTGGTCACCGTGACGTTGGTCCCGGCCCCGTAGGGCTCGGGCTGCTCGGACCGGGTGCCGGGGACGCTGGCGATCATCGACGAGGGCGAACCGACGCTGATCCCCTGTGGGGTGCTGAGGCGGCTCGACGCCGTCACGTAGAAGCGGACGAGCTTGTTGTCCACGAACAGGCCGGTGAAGTCGCCGCTCCGGTAGCTCCCCGCGGGCGGCGCCGTCCCGCAGCTGCCGGGTGAGGTGGGATCGGCGTCGCGGTAGCGGCCCATGGCCCCGGTGGCGGCCGCCTGCTGGGGGCTCATCCCCAGGCGCAGCGGCCCGACACCGGCGGGCGACAGGGTGAGGCTGCCCGACCGGGTCGTGGTGGTCGAGCGGGGAACGGTGGTCGGCGACACCGACGGCTTGCTCGTACCCGGCGCCACCGGGACCGTGGACGCAGTGGGCGCTGTCGAGGGCACCGAGGTCGGCTCCGGGGGTGCCACCGAGGTCGTGGGAGTGGTCGTCTCGACGGGGGCGACCGGGGCGGCCGGCGTTGTCTCGAGCTTGGTGTCGTCGCTCCGGGTGATGGACGCGATGCCCGCCACGACGAGCAGGGCGGCGGCGGCCGCCAGCAGCCAGCGACCCCGCCCCCATCTGGCGAGCGGTACCACCTCGGCCAGCGGCGGCTCAGCCGGCGGCTCCGGCGGCAGCGCGGCCGGCGGCGGAGGTGGGGGGGTCTCGGTGACCTCCTCGGCGGCGAGGCGGGCATCGAGCATGGCCCAGAAGCCGTAGCCGTGGGCGGGCGGCGCCATCGTCCGAAGGGCGCTGGTGATCTCGGGGTCGGCCTCGTCCGGTTCGTTCGCCGGGTTCCAGGGATCTGTCATCGGGTCTCCTCCCCGCGGGCGGCCCGCAACGTGGCCCGGGCCCGGGACAGGCGCGAGGCGATGGTGCCGACGGCCACGCCGAGGATCTCGGCGGCAGCCTGGTTGTCGAAGCCCTCGCCGTCGACCAGCACCACGGCGGCCCGCTGGTCGGCGGGCAGGGTGGCCAGCAGGCGGCTCAGCCAGTCCGAGGCGACGACGCTGCCCTCGGGCCCGCTGCCGTTGACAGCCGGTTGCTGGCCGGTATCGGTCCAGTCGTAGAGGACGGTCGGCTTGGTGCGGCGCAGCTCGTCCATGCACGCGTTGTAGGTGATGCGGTACAGCCAGGTCCCGAAGTCGGCGTCCTCGCGGAAGCCGCCGAGCGACCGCCACGCCTTCACGTACGCCTCTTGCAGGGCGTCGTCCATGCGGTCCCGGTCACCGAGCAGCTTCCACGCCAGGACCCGCATGCGCTCGTCGTGCTGGCGCAGGAGCAGGCTGAAGGCGTGCTGGTCGCCGCCGCGCGCCTTCCCGAGGGTCTCCACCTTCGACGGCGCCGTCGCCACAGCCATCAGTCAACCTGATCTCGGCGGGAGGAGGCTGACACACCTGTTATGACGGGCCCGGCAGCCAGAACCTTCCCTGATTCCGGGACATTCTTCTCGGGTCGCTGTCGGCGCCGGGCCGGCGAGCAGCTGCCCCGCGGCCCATCCGGCCTGCCGACGGGTGAGGGAGACCTGGAGGTCGTCCGCTGGGCCCGGTTCTGGTCGCGAACCCGGAGGGCTGGCAGGAGAGCCGAGCCCCCGGGCTTCGTCCCCTCCGTCGACGTCGGCTGGCTGATTCCCTTCGTTGGCCGCCCGGCGTCGATGACAGCCCGCTTTGGCCGTGGGGATGGACATACGTACTCGTCGGTGCTCGAGGCCCGACCCACGATCCGGTACTGAACCGGTGACGGTGCCCGGAATGAAGGCCCTTACGGACATAGAGGGCCTCGATGCCTCGGCCTCGGATGGCATGATCCGTTGCCTCATCGTCGTCTTGCTCATCCGCGAGATGGCGACTCCTAACTAATGCTCTTGACGCGGCGAACGAGGAGGAATAGACTCGAACATGTGTTCGTATCAACCGATGACCTTTCGACAGTGGACGACGATGAGCTGTCGGCACTGCTGCGTGCGATATCGGTGGAGGTAGACCGGGCCGAGGCCCGAGCTCGGCGAGGAGGATCTTCCCCGACGCTTCGAGCAGTTGTGGGCCAAGCAGCTCAGCGCCGACAGGTTCGAGATCTGCTGCATCCCATTCTTCCTTTTCGACGTGGCCTTGGGCGATGTGGTCGAGACTTCCCCTCAAGGAGAGCGCAAGTACGTGCTCCATCGAGTGGTGGAGTCGTCCGGTCGCTACGTGTTCCGGGTGTGGTTCGGCGAGTCGTTCCACCCTCGTGACGAGGTGGCCGAGCAGCTCGGCGACCTCGGGGCGTTGCTCGAGTGGTCGTCGGTGAATCTCCTCGCGATCGACGCGGCCGATGAGGCACGCGCCCAGGAGGTGGCTGACTTCCTTTACAACCGGGAGCAGCTCGGTCAGCTTCTCTACGAGACCGGCAAGTCGGCAAGAGTTGTGGCGGTTCAGCGATCCTCGCGACGACTGGTACACGCGTGCCGGTTGGCGCGGGGCTCAGACCGACGGCAGCGCGGGGACGTTGCTCCGCAGCAGCGTCACGTCAGGGTCGGCCGCAGCCGTCGCTCATCGCGTGAATTTCATCAGGCCAGCGGCCTGGGCCGAGGAAGCTCCGACGGAGTTGCGTGGCGGGCCGCTACCCGGCGCAGCGGTGGGTGACGATGGGCAGGAACAGGCCCTGGGCCAGCAGCTCCACGGTGCCGTCGCCGGCTACCTGCACCGACAGGGGTGGGGTGTCGGGGGGTCCCGCCGCCTTGCGGCGCTGGGAGCGCTCCTCGAAGGGCTGGCCGCACCTCGGGCAGGTGGCTCGGGCGGTGACGTGGAACCAGGTCCCCTCCTCCTGCACGTCCCAGGATGGATCGGTCACACGGGCCTCCTAGGTCGAGGGGGTCAGGTCGAGGCGGCAGGCTAGCGAAGGACCCTCTCAGGACACGTGGTGGCGGACGGCGCGGCGCAGGGCGGCCTCGAGGTCGACGCCGCCGGCGGCCAGGCGGCGGACGGCCTCGAGCAGCTGCTCGCCGGCCTCCTCCTCGGTGGCCGTCGCCTTGGGGCCCAGCTCGCCGGCCCGGCGCAGGACCTTGGCCGCCAGCTGCAGGGCCGGCAGCCCCGGAGGGATCCCGTCGAGCGGGCCCTTCCGCTCGGGGCGCTCGATGGCCTTCTGGGCATCCCACCTGCGCACCACCTCGTCGGCGTCGGCCACCTCGAGGCCGGCGAAGACGTGGGGGTGGCGGCGCACCAGCTTGGCGTCGACGCCCGCCGCCACCTCGGCCAGGGTGAACCAGCCGGCCTGCTCGGCGATGGCGGCGTGCAGGACGACCTGGAACAGCAGGTCGCCCAGCTCGTCGCACAGGGCGTCGACCTCGGCGTCACCGGGGTCGGCGCCGAGGGCGTCGATGGCCTCGACCACCTCGTGGGCCTCCTCGACGGCGTAGCGGGTGAGACTCTGGTGGGTCTGCTCGCGGTCCCAGGGGCAGCGCTCTCGGAGGGCCCGCACGGTGGCGGTGAGGCGCTGGACCTCGGCGCCGACGGGGGCGGCCAGACGGGGTATCCACAGGGTGGTGAGGTGGTCGGCGTCGACCTCGCGATCCAGGTCGGCCCAGGCCACCTCGGCCACGCGCTCGTCGGCCAGCCCGAGGCGCTGCAGGACGGTGACCATCGGCCCGTCGCCCTCCTCCAGCGCCAGCTTCACCTCGGAGAGGGTGAAGGTCGAGTCGGTCTGGGCCACCAGCAGCGGACCCCGCTCGCCGGCCGCCTCGATGGCGAAGCGGTGGCCGTCGACCAGCCGCACCCCGGCGGCCACCGGGTCGACCCCGAGGCGGGCCCAGGCCAGGTCGAGGAAGCTGAGGGCCGGCACCACCTCCAGGGTCACCTCGCCGGCGGCGGCCCGCTCCCGCAGCAGCTCGACGGTGCGTTCGGCCACCAGCGGCGAGCCGGGCACCCCGTACACCACCCGCCCATGGGTGGCGGCGCCGGCCATCAGGTCGGCCACGATGCTCTCGTAGACCTCGTCCATCGTCACCGCCGACTCGTAGCGGTGGTCGAACGTGCCCGCCGCCTCGACCGCGGCGGCGGCGGGGTGGCGGGCCGTGCGCAGCCACCGGGCCTCGGGGGCGACGGCGGCGAAGGAGGCCAGCGCCGCCGGGGCGAGCAGGTCGGGCCCCGCCGGTCCCAGCCCGACCACCACCACCGTCCCGCTCATGAGGGAACGGGAACGGCGACCTCGACGGGCACCAGGGTGCGCAGCAGGTCGAGGATCCAGGTGACCAGCTCCAGGCCCTCCACCTTCTTCGGGATGGGAACGACCATCTGGCCGGTCTCCTCCTTCCACACCGCCTTGGGGTGGAGGCGGCGCAGGCGCAGCTGCTGGCTGGTGCGCAGCTGGATGGGTGTGATGCGCACCGTCGGGCCGACGATCCCGCCGGCCGCGCCCCGGGCCACCACCACCTCGCGCACCCCGGTGCGGAAGCAGTCGCCCCGCAGGCGGCCCACCGCGATCAGGCCCTCGGCGGCGGCCGGCAGCGGCCCGAACCGGTCCTCCCACTCGCTGCGGATGTCGTCGACCTCGGCGTCTGTGGTGATTCCGGCCAGGCGCCGGTAGGCCTCGAGGCGGACGTCGTCGCGGGCCACGTAATCGGTGGGGAGGTTGGCATCGACCGGAACCTCAAGCTTCACCTCGGCCGGCACCTTGGGCACCTCGCCCTTCAGCTCGGCCACGGCCTCGCTCACCATCTGCACGTACAGGTCGTAGCCCACCGCGGCGATGTGGCCGCTCTGGCTGCCGCCCAGCAGGTTGCCCGCCCCCCGGATCTCCAGGTCGCGCATGGCGATCTTGAAGCCGCTACCCAGCTCGGTGTGCTCGCCGATGGTCTTGAGCCGCTCGTAGGCCTCCTCGGTGAGCACCTTGTCGCGGGGGTGGAACAGGTAGGCGTAGGCCCGCTGGCCCGACCGCCCGACCCGGCCCCGGATCTGGTGCAGCTGGCCCAGGCCGAGGAGGTCGGCTCGGTCGACGACCAGGGTGTTCACCGTCGGCATGTCGATGCCCGACTCGATGATCGTGGTGCACACGAGCACGTCGGCCTTGCCCTCGGAGAAGTCGAAGACGACCTGCTCCAGGCTGCCCTCGTCCATCTGGCCGTGGGCCACCAGGATCCGGGCCTCGGGCACCAGCTCGCGCAGCGACACCGCCACCCGCTGGATGTCCTGCACCCGGTTGTGCACGAAGAACACCTGGCCCTCGCGCAGCAGCTCGCGCCGGATGGCCTCGGCCACGGCCCGGGCGTCGGTCTCGCCCACGTAGGTGAGGATCGGCTTGCGTTCGGCCGGCGGGGTGTTCAGCAGGGTGAGGTCGCGGATCCCGGTGAGGCTCATCTCCAGGGTGCGGGGGATGGGCGTGGCCGACAGGGTGAGCACGTCGACGTTGGCCCGCAGCTGCTTGATCTGCTCCTTGGAGGTGACCCCGAAGCGCTGCTCCTCGTCGATCACCAGCAGGCCCAGGTCCTTGAACTCCACCTCCTTGGCCAGCAGCTTGTGGGTGCCGATCACGATGTCGACCTGGCCAGCGGCCACGGCCTGCTGCACCTTGCGGGCCTGGGCCGCGGTGAGGAAGCGGGAAAACACCTCCACCCGCACCGGGAACCCGGCGAAGCGGTCGGAGAACGTGGCGTGGTGCTGGTTGGCCAGGAGCGTGGTGGGCACCAGGATGCACACCTGCTTGCCGTCCTGCACCGCCTTCATGGCCGCCCGGATGGCCACCTCGGTCTTGCCGAAGCCCACGTCGCCGCAGACCAGCCGGTCCATGGGCCGGGGCTCCTCCATGTCGGCCTTCACCTCGGTGATGGCCTTCAGCTGGTCAGCCGTCTCGGTGAAGGGGAAGGCGTCCTCCAGCTCGTGCTGCCAGGGGGTGTCGGGGCCGAAGGCGAAGCCGGGGCTCTGCAGCCGGCGCTGGTAGAGCACCACCAGCTCCTGGGCGATCTCCCTGGCGGCCGAGCGGACCCGGGCCTTGGTCTTGGACCAGTCGGTGCCGCCCATCCGGTTCAGCGAGGGCTGCTCGCCGCCCGAGTAGGGGCGCACCAGGTCGATCTGATCGGACGGCAGGTGGAGGCTGCCGTCGCGGTACTCGATGAGGAGGTAGTCGCGCTCCGGCCCGCCCATGAGGGCCCGGCGCACCATGCCCTTGTACCGGCCGACGCCGTGGTGGTGGTGCACGACGTGGTCGCCGGGCTCGAGGGCGTCGAAGAAGCCCTCGGTGGCCCGGGGCCGGGGGCGGGCCTTGCGGTGGGCCCGCTTGCGGCCGGTGAGGTCGGGTTCGGCCAGGATGGCCAGCTTGAGGTCGGCCAGCACCACCCCCCGGTCGAGCGGCTCGACCACCACGCTGACGCCGGGGACGTCGAGGGCAGGGTCGTCGGGCCGGCGCAGCGGGGCGATGATCCCGGCGTCGGCCAGGCTGCGGGCCAGGCGGGCCGCGCTCCCGGCGCCGTCGGCGGCCACCACGATGCGGTAGCGGTCGGCCAGCAGGCGCTGCACGTGCCGGGTGACGGCGTCGGGATCGCCGGCCACCGGCTCCCACGCGGTGGCGTGGAAGGCGGTCACCTCGGCGGCGCCGGGGGTGGGCACCGACGTGATGGTCCACGCCGGCGCCGTGGTGTGGGCCAGCAGCCGCTCGAACGACAGGTGGAGCCGGGGCAGGTCGCCGCCGGGCACCCCCCACGTGGTGGCCAGCGACGCGGCCAGCGCCTGCTCCTCGTCGAGGACCTCGGCCGCCCGGTCGCGCAGGCGCCCGGGCTCGAACAGCAGCACCAGGCTGTCGTGGGGCAGCAGGTCGGGCAGCACGTGCTGGGCCACCCCGGAGCCGGGGGGTTGGGTGAGCCACGGCAGCCACGACTCCATGCCCTCGAACAGCAGGCCTTCCGACAGCCGCTCCCACTGCTCGCGGCCCCAGGGCTCGGCGGCGATCAGCTCCTTGGCCCGGGCCCGCACCTCCTCGGTGGGCACCAGCTCTCGGGCCCCGAAGATGCAGGCCTCGGCCAGGTCGTCCTTCGAGCGTTGGTCGGCCACGTCGAAGCCGGTGAGCCGCTCGACCTCGTCGCCCCACAGGTCGATGCGCACGGGCCCGTCGCCGGTGGAGGGGTAGACATCGACGATCGAGCCCCGCACCGCCACCTCGCCCCGGTGCTCGACCTGGTGCTCGCGCCGGTAGCCCATGCGCACCAGGCGGCCCAGGAGCTCATCGAGGTCGACCCGCTCGCCGGGTCTGACCAGGATCGGCTCTGCGTCCTCGACGTGGGGACCGAGGCGCTGCACCAGGGCCCGCACCGCCGCCACCAGCACCTTCGGCGGGTCGTGGCGCAGCCTCCACACCGCCTCGAGCCGCCGGCCCATGGTGTCGACGGCGGGGCTGACCCGCTCGAAGGGCAGGGTCTCCCAGGCCGGGAACGTGGCCACCGCCTGGCGCCCGAGGTAGGCGGCCACGTCGTGGGCCAGGTGCTCGGCGTCGGCCTGGGTCGGGGTGACGGCCACCACCGGGCGGCCGTGGCCCAGGTTGGCCAGCGCCGCCACCACGTACGGCCGGGCCACATCGGGCACCGACAGCACGGCGGACCGCGCCCCACCAGGCGGCAGGAGGGGTGCCAGGACGCGCCCCGACGAGAGCAGCCGGTCGAGCGCCACGAGGCCGGCGAGGCTACCGGGCGGTGATGTCTAGGCGGGTACCTCTGGAACGGGCGCCACCGCATCCGGGAGCACGAACTCATAGCCGTCGGCTCGTAGCCGGTCGATCACCTCGGGCAGGGCGGCCAGGGTGGCGCTGCGGTCCCCTCCCCCGTCGTGCATCAGCACCACACCGCCCGGCTTCACCTGGCCCAGCACCGAGCCGACGATGGCCTCGGGCGGGGGCTTGGTGAAGTCCTTGGTGTCCACGGTCCACATCAGCACCTGCTGGCCCTGGGCCTTGGCCGTGGCGATCACCTTCGGCCCTAGCTTGCCTCCCGGGGGGCGGAAGTAGGCCGGCTTGATCCCGAGGCGGTCCTGCAGGTGGGTGTTGGCGCCGATGATCTCCTCGTCGACGGCCTGCTGCGACTTGCCGGGGAGCGACTGGTCATGGTCGACGGTGTGGTTGCAGAGGCGGTGGCCTTCGGCCAGGGCGGCCTTGGCCAGGTCCAGACCGGCGCCCTTCAGCTGCCGGGTGACCACGCAGAAGGTGGCCTTCACGTCCTTCTCCCGAAGGATGCGGAGGAACTCCGACGTCCCGGCCCACGGCCCGTCGTCGAAGGTCAGCGCCACCATCTTCTCGGTGACGGGGGTGGGCGGCAGCGGGGCCACCAGCTGGTCGAGGCTGACGACCTCGTCGCTCACCGCACCCGTACGGCTCAGCGCCCGCCCGGGCCGGCCCGGGTGCCACAGGCCCTTGACGACGTCGGGCATGGGCGGGGCCGGGACGTCGATCTCGGCTTCGACCACTCCCTCGGTCTGGTCCGGCGGCTCGACCACCTCGATGGTGACGCCGGCCAGCAGGGGCGCGTCGAGCCCGACCAGCAGCCCGTTGACCGTCAGCGTCACCGGCCGGAGGGCGGGGTCCAGCACCTTGGCGGTGCCGATCGACAGCAGCCGGCCGGGGCGGGGCGCCACCTCGACCTCCTCCAGGGCGTCGGCAACCGTCGCCGCCGTGGCCACCTTGGCGATGTGAGGCGTGCCGCCCGCCACGACGATCACGCTGATCCTTTCGGTCCGCCCGGCAACCCGAAGAAGGGCAGCCCCCGACGCCGCCGTGACCGCGAGCGCCGCCACCAGCACCAGGAGCACCGCGCCGGGTCGTCGCCGAAGGTGGCGGGCGACGGCGAGGCCCATCAGGTCGTCCCGTTGGTGCGGGCCATGGCCACATCGACGCCCTCGGCCAGGATGAGCTCGACGGCGTCGGCGGCCTGCTCGACGGCGATGTCGAGCTCGGTCCGCTCGGTCTTGCCGGGGCGGCTCAGCACGTAGTCGGCCCCGTTCAGGCGCCCCGGCGGTCGGCCAATCCCGATCCGCACCCGCATGAAGCCATCGTCGCGCAGATGGGCCTTCAGGCTCTTGAGGCCGTTGTGGCCGGCCAGGCCGCCACCCACCTTCACCTTCACCTTCCCGGTCGGCAGGTCCAGCTCGTCGTGGACGACCACCAGCCGCTCGACCCCCACGTCGTGGCGGCGGACGAGGGCCTGGGCCGACTGGCCCGACTCGTTCATCCAGGTCTGGGGGAAGGCCACGGCCAGGCGCCGGCCCCCGAGGCGGATCTCGGCCACCAGGGCCAGCTCCCTGCCCCGCTTGAGCCGCTCGCCGCCGCGGGCCGCCAGGAGGGCGACGACCTCGGCGCCCACGTTGTGGCGGGTGCCCTCGTACTCAGCCCCAGGGTTGCCGAGGCCGACCGCCAGCAGGTCGGCGGCCAGCGGGCTTAGGCCCCTTCGCCCTCGGCGGCACCCTCGGCGGCTTCGCCCTCGGCACCGGCCTCGCCCTCGCCCGCCTCGGCCGCCGCCTCGGCGGCCTCCTCGTCGATGGCCTCGAGCTCGGCGGTGGCGTCGGCGACCAGGACCCGCACGACGACCTCGTCGGGGTCCACGTCGGTGGTGACGCCCTCGGGCAGCGCCAGGTCCTTGACCAGCACCTGGCTGCCCAGCTTGAGCGCCGACTGGTCGACCTCGATGGAGGCGGGGATGGCCTCGGGCTTGGCGTTGATGGTGAGGTAGGACACGACCACGTCGACCATGGCCGAGCCGCCCAGGTCGGCCTCACCGATCAGGTTGATCGGCACGTCGGCGCTGACCGAGACGTTGCGGTCGACGACCAGGAAGTCGACGTGGGAGACGGTGCCGCGGGTGACGTGGCGCTGGATGTCCCGGGCCATGGCCACGTGCTCGGTGCCATCGACGTCGAGGGTGAGCACGGCGTTCGTGCCGTGGTCGCCCCGCAGGGCGGCCCGCAGCTCGCGGGCGTCGACGGCCAGCGGCGTCGGGGTGACGCCCAGCCCGTACAGCACGCCGGGGATCTTCCCGGTGGCCCGCAACCGCCGGGTTGAGCGGGACCCAAGGGTCCGGCCGGTCTCGGTGACGAGGCGGGACGACATGGCGGAGCAGCTCCTGGGGGGACGGTTGAGCGCGCCGCAACGGCGCAGAGGACCCGCCGACGCTACCACCAGTCCTCCGGACCGGCATCACCCGCGCCCTGGCTCCACGGCCCGTCACACCGCAGCTCAAATCCTGCGAGCCACGGCCAAGCGGCGACGGAGGAGCTGCGCTTGGTCGAACAGAAGGCAGCCGGCCGAAGGCCGTCCAGGCCCTGCCCGCCGCAGGCCAGCGCCGAGCGCAGCTCAGCTCTGGTTGTTGCCGCCGAAGATCTCGCTGACCGAGCGGTCCTCGAACACCGCGTCGATGGCCGCCGCCAGCAGCGGGGCGATCGACACCACCTCAAGGGTCTCGAGCTGCTTCTCGCTCGGGATCGGCAGGGTGTCGGTGACCACCAGCCGCGAGATCTGGGAGTTCTTCAGGCGGTCGACCGCCGGCCCGGACAGCACGCCGTGGGTGGCCATGGCCCACACCTCGGTGGCACCGCTGGCTAGCAGCACGTCGGCGGCGGCGCAGATGGTGGCGGCGGTGTCGATCATGTCGTCGATCACCACGCACAGCTTGCCGGCCACCGCCTCCTCGCCCATCACGCCGCGGGCCTCGACCGACCCGAGGACGTCCTTGCTGCGGCGCTTGTAGACCGCGGCCATGTCGACGCCGACCCGCTTGGCCGCCTGCTCGGCCACCTTGGTGCGGCCGGTGTCGGGGGCCACGATCACGAAGTCGCCCTTGGCGTTGGCGCTGAGGTGGTCGAGCAGCACGGTGGAGGCGGTGAGGTGGTCGACCGGGCCGTCGAAGAAGCCCTGGATCTGGCTGGAGTGCAGATCGACCGACATGAGCCGGTCGGCACCGGCCGCGGTGAACAGGTCGGCCACCAGCTTGGCCGTGATCGGCTCCCGGCCCTTGGACTTGCGGTCCTGGCGGGCGTAGCCGTAGTAGGGCATGACCGCGGTGATCCGCTTGGCCGAGGCCCGCTTCGCCGCGTCGATCATGATCAGCTGCTCCATGATCGCGTCATTGACCGACTGGTCCGGCGCATCGGCGTGGGTCTGCAGGATGAAGACGTCAGCGCCCCGCACGTTCTCCCCCAGGCGGCAGCGCAGCTCGCCGCTCTGGAAGTCGACCAGGTTGGCCTCGCCGAGCTCAATGCCGAGGTCCTCCACGACCCGCTGGGCCAGCGGCAGGTGGGCTCGGCCCGAGTAGACCTGCAGCGTCCGCTTGGGGGTGATCTCCATCGGCACGGGCGGGCTCCCGGGGGGTCAGGTGTCGGGGGTGACGACCAAGTGTGACCCGGTGGTCGCATCAACCGCCACCGCGCTGCCGGGCTGCAGCACCACGAAGGGCCCGACCGTGGCCCCCGCCCCCACCGTGGCTTGGCGACCGACGACGTGGTCGACCAGGGCCCCCGGGCCGACGATGCAGTCGACCAGCCGGGTGTCGGGTCCGATCTCGGCTCCGGCCTCGATGCGCGTCCGCCCCTGCAGGATGGTGCCGGGGTACAGGCAGACGTCGGGGGCCAGCTCCACAGTGGTCTCGAGGTAGGTGCGGGCCGGGTCGATCATCGTGACGCCACGCCGCATCCAGCGGGCGTTGATCCGGGCCCGCAGCTCGGCCTCGGCCACGGCCAGCTGCACCCGGTCGTTGACGCCGGCGCCCTCCATCGGGTCGTCCATCACCACCGTCCCCACCTTGTAGCCGGCCCGGGCCAGCACCTCGACGGTGTCGGTCAGGTAGTACTCGCCCTGGGCGTTCACCGGGTTGAGCCGACGCAGCGTGGGGGCCACCAGACCCCGACGGAAGACGTAGATGCCGACGTTCACCTCGTCGATCAGCGCCTCCTCCTCGGTGGCGTCACGCTGCTCAACGATGCGGGCCACGCCTCCGCTGCGGCCGCGGACCACCCGCCCGTAGCCGGTGGGATCGGGCAGGCGGGCGGTGAGGACGGTGGCCGAGCTGCCCTCGGCCCGATGGCGCTTGACCAGGGCGGCCAGGGTCTCGGGGCGCAGCAGGGGGGTGTCGCCCGGCAAGACGATCAGGTCAGCCTCGTGTTCGGGTTCGGCGTCGTCGTCGGCGCCGGCGAAAGCGGTCATGGCCACGCTGAGGGCGTCACCGGTGCCGGCCTGCACCTGCTGCTCGACCAGTTCGAGGGTGAGCCCCGGCGGAGCCTGCTCGATCAGCGCCTTTGCGACCCGGTCGGCGGCGTGGCCCACGACGACCACGGCCCGGTCGACCTCGAGCTCGGCCAGGGCGTCGAGGACGTGCAGCACCATGGGGCGCCCGCACAGGCGGTGCAGGGGCTTGGGGCGGGCCGAGCGCATCCTGGTGCCCTCGCCTGCGGCGAGCACGACGGCTGACAGGGGGTGCATGCCCCTAGGTCTACTCCCGGGGGTGGGGACCGGCGCGGGCATGGCTCGGGGGCAGCGGATCGAACGCTGATAACGAGATCCAAAATCTCGGGTCCTGCCATTTGGACGACCCCCGAAGGCGCCGGATGAGCGTACCGGCCGCCCTGTCTTCCCCGCTCTGCGGGGCCGCTCGGGCCCTGGCCACTTCGCCGCCCTTGCGCCGGGGCCACTACCCTGCTCTTCCTCATGGGTTCGTTGATCAAGAAGCGCCGCAAGCGCATGCGGAAGAAGAAGCACAAGAAGATGCTGAAGAAGACGCGCTGGCAGCGTCGCGCCGCCGGCAAGTAGCCGGCTAGCTCCCGAACCCTTCAGGCCTCACGACCACGAGGCCCTCGCCCTCGAAGGCCCCCTCGACGAACCAGGTGCCGCCGCTCCCGGCCAGCACCGGCTCGACGCCGGTGGCCTCCTGCAGGCGGTCCCGCCACCGGGCCAGCTCGGGGGCGACCACCAGCGCCGCCGGCTCCAGGTCGTTGGGGCCGTCGGCCCTCGGCCCGCCCAGCGCGTCCCACGCCCGGTAGACCGCCGGGGTGGACACCGCTACCGGCGGGGTGAGCAGCGTCCACGCCCGACCGGCCAGGGCGGCTGTGGCCAGGGGTTCGACCAACTCGCCGACGCCCCGCACCCGGGCCCGGCTCCCGACCAGGCAGAACGGCACGTCGGCCCCGAGCGACGCGGCCAGCCCCAGGTCGCCGACCCCCGCCCAGCGCAGCACGCAGGCGGCATCGGCCGAGCCGCCGCCCAGGCCGGCGCCGCTCGGGATGCGCTTGTCCAGCCGCACGTGGGCGGTCCGGCCCACGGCCCGCAGCGCCTGTGACACCAGGTTGTCGGGGCCGGCGGGAACGTCGGGGGCGGCGCCGACCAGCTCGATGCCGTCGCCGTCGCTGAAGGTCAGCAGGTCGGCCAGGTCGAGGGTCACCATCTCCGCGTCGAGCAGGTGGTAGCCGTCCCCACGCAGGCCCGTGATGCGCAGCGTCAGCGTCAGCTTGGCTGGCGCCGCGAGGGTGACGCTCCTCACGGGGCGAAGGAGGCCAGGCGGCCCCAGGCGTCGACGTCCAGCTCCTCGGCTCGGGCCGTCTCGGGCACGTCGGAGGCGGCGTAGGCGGCAGGGTGGACCACGCCGGCCAGGGTGCCGCGAAGCATCTTGCGGCGGTGGGCGAAGCCGGCCCGAACCACCTGGAAGAGGCGGTCGGCGCTGACCAGGGCCGGGTCGACGGAGGGGCCGCCGGGGTGGCGGACGATGCGCACCAGGACCGACTCGACGTTGGGCCTGGGCACGAACACCGAGGCCGGCACCTTGCCCACCACTCGGGCCGACCCCCAGTAGCGCACCTTCACCGAGACGGCCCCGTAGGCGGCGCTGCCGGGGCCGGCGGCCAGGCGATCGCCCACCTCCCGCTGCACCATCACCAGCAGGTCGCTGATGACGGGCACGCCGTCGAGGAGGTCGCACACCAGCGGGGTGGCCACGTTGTACGGCAGGTTGGCCACCAGGTGCCAGGGCCCGAGCGGCCCCTCAGAGCGGGAAGCGGAGCGCCCCTCGTCGGCACCGAGGAGGGCGGCCCAGTCGAGGGTGAGGGCGTTGCCGCCGACCACCCGGACGCCTGCCGGTTCGGCCACCTCGACAAGGAGGGGCAGGAGGTGGCGGTCGACCTCGATCGCCGTCACCGCTGCCCCCGTCTCGGCCAGGGCCAGGGTGAGGCTTCCAAGGCCGGCGCCCACCTCGACCACCCGGTCGCCGGGGCCGACCTCGGCCAGGCGGGCGATGCGCCGCACCGTGTTCGGGTCGACCACGAAGTTCTGGCCCAGGGCCCGGCTCGGCCGCAGCCCGTTGGCCTCGAGCAGCCCGAGCACCCGACCTCGGCTCAGGGTCACCTGTCCATGTTGGCCGAGCTGAGCCCGGTCCCCGCTACAGGAGGCCGAGGGAGCGGGCGCACCCGGGCCACGGGCTCCACCCGCTCATGGCCTGCAACCGCTTCGCCACCACCAGCTGCTGCTCACGGGTGTGGTCGCTGGGCAGGCCGACCTGGCCCAGGCCGAGCCAGGTGGCCTCACTGAACTGCCAGTAGCCGTAGTAGGGAGCGCCAAGGTCGTTGGTGTTGCCCGACTCGCACTGGGCCAGGCGGTCCCACACCGCGTCGCTGCTGGAGGTCGGCGCGGGGGCCGCCAACCGGGCGGCCGGCGGACGGGTCGTCGCCGTCGTGGGCCGGGGCGGGGGGGCGGCAGTGGTGGCGGGAGCCTTCTTGGCCGTGGTCGCCGTGGGCTGGGCGCTGGGCGGGGACGAGGTCGTGGTGCGCATCGTCGCCGCTCGGGCCGTCAGCAGCCGAGGCCGAGCGGTCGTCGCCGTGCCAGCGGCAGGACGGGGGCTGCTGTTCCGCTCGGAAACCTCCGCGGCCTGCACCTCGACGCTGACGGCGCTGCTCTCGGCCTGGGCGGCGACCCCGGCCTCGACCACGATGCCGAGGAGCTCGTCGTCGTCACCCGTCGCCTCCAGCTCGAAGCCATCGGTTGACCCGGAGGCCAGCACCACCTCCGCTCCGGGAGCACCGGGCGAACCGCCCAGGCGGGAGAGGGCCACGGGGACCAGCAGCATCGCCCCGCTCAGGGCGAGGGCGAGGACCGGCTTGCGGAGGTTGGGTGCAGGTGAACTGAGCAGGGGGCGCGCCTCTTGTCTCGGGGACAGGTCAACTGCCAGCAAGCGCGACACAAGGGCCAGGCGCTCGGGCGGTGACTGGAGAACCTACCGAGACAGGGGCGAAGGGGGCAAGACGGGCGGGGGCAGCCGGAACACCCGGCGGGTGTTCGCCGCCGTCGCCTCCTCAACCAGCGCCACCGCCTCGCCCCGGGCCGCGGCCACCGCCGCGCCCACCACCGGCACCCACGCCGGAGTGTTCGAGCGCCCTCGGTGGGGCACCGGTGCCAGGTAGGGGGCGTCGGTCTCGACCAGCAGCCGGTCGACCGGGCACAGGGCGGCGGCGGCCCGGACCTCGGGCGCTCCCGGGAAGGTGACGATGCCGCTGAAGCTGAGGTGGCCGCCGATGTCGAGGGCCCGCCGGGCCTCGTCCGGCCCGCCCGTGAAGCAGTGGAAGACGGTGCGCTCGGGCACGCCCACCTCGGCCAGCACGTCGAAGGTGTCGTCCCACGCCGAGCGGGTGTGAATGACGAGAGCCAGATCGGCCTCCAGGGCCCAGCCGATCTGCTCGGCGAAGGCGGTGCGCTGGAGGTCGCGGGGCGAGTGGTCGTAGTGGTAGTCGAGCCCGCACTCGCCCACCGCCACCACCCGGGGCCGGTCGAGGAGGTCGGCGACCGTGGCTGTCCCCTCGCTGGCGTCGTGGGGGTGGAGCCCGACGGTGGCCCACACGTCGGGGTGGCGGCCGGCCACCTCGATGCCGGCCAGCGACTGGGCCCGGTCCGTGCCGACGGTGACGAACCCGCTCACGCCCTCGGCCCGGGCCTGGGCGAGCACGTCCTCCTCCACCGTAAAGCGGCCCTCGTGGTACGGCACGTGGCAGTGCGAGTCGATCCAGCCCACGGCGGGCCTCAGCCCGCCTCGTCGGCCAGGCGGGCGAGCTCCTCGTCGATGACCGACGGCTCGAGCTTGGCGAAGACGGGGGTGGGCGGGCTGAGCGGGGTGCCGGGCACGATCGGCACCCGGCCCCAGGTGGCCGACGCCGCCGCGTGGTCGCCGGTGAGGATGGGGTAGGACGGGCCGCCCTCCTCGTCGGCCTCGACCAGCTCGGGCATCGACGACCAGGTCCCCTGGCCGCCCAGCTGCTCGTGCACCTTCTGGGCCGAGTGGGGCAGGAACGGGGTGAGCAGGGCCTTGGCGTCGTCGACCACCTGCAGGGCCACGTGCAGCACCGTGGCCATGCGGGCCGGCTCCGCGGTGCGCAGCTTCCACGGCTCGGTGTCGGAGAGGTACTTGTTGGCCGCGAAGACAACCTCCATGGCCTTCGCGATGGCGGCCTTCTGGCGGCTCTTGGCCAACAGGGCGCCGACCTCGTCGAAGGCGGCCTCGGCGGTGGCCAGCACGGCGTGGTCGATGTCGGAAAGGTCGCCGGGCTCGGGGATGGCGCCCAGGTTCTTGGCCGTCATCGCCACCGTGCGGTTGACCAGGTTCCCCCAGGCCGCCACCAGCTCCTCGTTGTTGCGGCGCACGAACTCGGACCAGGTGAAGTCGGTGTCCTGGTTCTCGGGCCCAGCGATGGCCAGGTGGTAGCGCAGCGGGTCGGGCCCGTAGCGGGCCAGCACGTCGCGCACGTAGATGACCACGCCCTTGGACGAGCTGAACTTGCGGCCCTCCATGGTGAGGAACTCACTGGAGACCACCTCGGTGGGCAGGCCCAGCTCGCCCAGCCGGCCGGGGCTGCCGCCCCGGCTTCCGTGGCCGCCGTAGCCGAGCAGCAGCGACGGCCAGATGACCGTGTGGAACACAACGTTGTCCTTGCCCATGAAGTAGTAGGCGCTGGCCTCGGGGTCCTGCCAGAACGCCCGCCAGGCGTCGGGCTCGCCCTTGCGCCGCGCCCACTCGATCGACGCCGACAGGTAGCCGATCACCGCGTCGAACCACACGTAGAGGCGCTTGCCGGGCTGCTCACGCCAGCCGTCGAGCGGGATCGGGACGCCCCAGTCGATGTCGCGGCTGATGGCCCGGGGCCTGAGGTCGGGCAGCAAGTTGGAGGAGAAGGCCAGGACGTTCGGGCGCCAGTCGACCCGGCTCGCCAGCCATCCGCCGAGCGCGTCGGAAAAGGCGGGCAGGTCAAGGAACAGGTGCTCGGTCTCGACGAACACCGGCACCTCACCGTTGATCTTCGACCGGGGGTTGATCAGGTCGGCGGGGTCGAGCTGGCGGCCGCAGCTGTCGCACTGGTCGCCCCGGGCCCCGTCGTAGCCGCAGTGGGGGCAGGTTCCCTCGATGTAGCGGTCGGGCAGGGTGCGGCCGGTAGAGGGCGAGATGGCGCCCTTGGTGGGCCGGGCCTGGATGTAGCCGTTGCGGTGCAGGCCGGAGAACAGCTCCTGCACCACCGCCTCGTGGTTGCGGGTGGTGGTGCGGGTGAACAGGTCGTAGGACAGGCCCAGCCCCTGCAGGTCCTCGGCGATCACCCGGTTGTAGCGGTCGGCCAGCTCCCGGGGGCCGACACCCTCCTGGTCGGCCTGCACCAGGATCGGGGTGCCGTGCTCGTCGGTGCCGCTGACCATGAGCACCTCGTCGCCGGCCATCCGATGGTACCGGCTGAACACGTCGGACGGCACCCCGAAGCCGGCGACGTGGCCGATGTGGCGGGGCCCGTTGGCGTAGGGCCAGGCCACGGCCGTGAGGATGCGCCTGGAGGCCATCGCCCGACCCTAGCGACGGCGTTCGGAAGGCTCCGCCCGGGTGGCGGCGTAAACCCGGTTGCGGGGCACCCCGAGGCGTTCGGCCACCTCTCTGGCGGTGTCACGAGCCGAGAGGCCGGCGGCGCGCGCCTCGGCCACCGCGGCGGCGACCTCCTCATCCCCCACCTCGGGCGGCGGAGCGCCGCCGACGACCACGACGTGCTCGCCACGGGGAGGCTGCCCCACAGCCCGCTGGGCGGCGGCGCCGAGCGTGCCCCGCCACACCTCCTCGTGCAGCTTGGTCAGCTCGCGGGCCAACGAGCACGGCCGGTCGGGCCCGCAGGCCTCGGCCAGCTCGGCCAGGGTGGCCGCCAGGCGGTGGGGGGCCTCGAACAGCACGGTGGTGCGCTCCTCTACGGCCACGACGGCCAGGCGCCGCCCCCGCTCGGAGCCCTTGCGGGGTAGGAACCCCTCGAAGCAGAAGCGATCGGTGGGCAGGCCCGAGACCACCAGCCCCGCCACCGCCGCCGACGGCCCCGGCACCACCTCGACGATGTGGCCGGCGTCGGCCGCGGCCCGCACCAGCCGTTCGCCGGGATCGGAGATGCCCGGCAGCCCGGCGTCGGTGACCACGGCCACGACCTTCCCCTCGTCTAGCCAGTGGATCACCTTCACCGCCTGCTCCTGCTCGTTGTGCTCGTGCACCGCCACCAGCCGCTCGGCCCGCACCCCGGCGTGGGTCAGCAGCCGGCGGCTGTGCCGGGTGTCCTCACAGCAGATGACGTCAGCTCGGGTCAGCACCTGGACCGCTCGCGGGGTGAGGTCACCCAGGTTCCCGATGGGAGTGCCCACCAGCACCAGCCGCGGGGAGCCGCCGTCTCTCATCGGACCTCGAGGACGTCGCCGGAGGCGAGGTTCCAGCGGGCGAAGGTGCCGGCCTCGGCCTCGACGATCTGGTGGGCGCGCCAGCGGGCCCGGCCCAGGCGCCAGCGCCGCATCGGGGTGACGAGGGCGACCACCCGGCCCCGCCGGTCGAGGAAGGCGACGTCGATGGCGAAGCGCATGCCGAGGGTGTGGACGCTGCGGCAGCCGGTCAGGAGCAGCGCCCCCTCGATCCCGTCGCGCCCGAGGAGGCCCTTCAGCCGGGTCGCCGGATCGTCCGCCACCTCGACCGGGCCCAGAACCTCCTCACCCCGCACCAGCGACGCCACGGCTGGACGCTAACCGCCGCCCACCGGGCACCCCCGGGCTTCTGCCGGGAGCACGTGTCGCTGGAACACCGGTACTCCCGGCAGAACGGTGGGGAGGATGGTGCGATGCCGACCATCGTGCTCTGGTTCCGGCGCGACCTCCGTCTGGCCGACCATCCGGCCCTGATCGAGGCGGCGGCGGGGGGTGGCGCCGTGGTCGCCCTGTTCGTGGCCGACCCCCGACTCCGGGGCCCGTCGGGCGCACCTCGTCTGGCCTTTCTGTCCCGGTGCCTGGAGGCGCTGGACGCTTCGACCGGCGGCCACCTCGTGGTGCGGGCCGGTGATCCCGCCGGGGCGGTCGCCACCGTGGCCGCCGAGGCGGACGCCGAGGCGGTGCACGTCACCGCCGACTTCGGCCCCTACGGCACCGAACGCGATGACGGGGTGGAGCGGGTCCTGGCTGCCGCCGGGCGCCGGCTGGTGCGGGTCGCCTCGCCCTATACCGCCGACCCGGGCACCGTGCGCAAGGGCGACGGCGAGCCCTTCCAGGTGTTCACCCCGTTCTACCGGGCCTGGAGGGCCCAGGGCTGGCCGGCTCCCCTGCCGGCCCCAGGCGAGGTGGTGTGGGCCGAGGGCCTGCGCTCCGACGGCGTGCCCGAGGCGCCGGCCACCACCGCCTCGCTGCCGGCGGCCGGTGAGGCGGCCGCCCTCGAGCGGCTCGAAGCCTTCCTGGCCGGCCCCGCCCCGAACTACGACACCCGCCGCGACCAGCCGGCCGCCGACGCCACGACCCGGCTCTCCCCCTACCTCAAGTACGGCTGCATCCACCCCCGCCAGATCCTCGACCGGCTCGATCGGTCCAAGCCCCACGAGAAGCTGCGCAGCGAGCTGGCATGGCGCGACTTCTACGCCGACGTCCTGTGGCACCAGCCGGCCACGGCCCGCCGGTCGCTGCAGCCCCGCATGGCCACCATGGCGGTCGACGCCGGCCGGCGGGCCGACGAGCGCTTCGAGGCCTGGGCGGCCGGCGGCACCGGCTATCCGCTGGTCGACGCCGGCATGCGCCAGCTGGCCGCCGAGGCGTGGATGCCCAACCGGGTCCGCATGGTGGCCGCCAGCTTCCTGGTCAAGGACCTGCACCTCGACTGGACGCGCGGTGCCCGCTTCTTCCTGCAGCACCTGGTGGACGGCGACCTCGCCTCGAACAACCACGGCTGGCAGTGGGTGGCCGGAACCGGCACCGACCCGGCGCCCTACTTCCGGATCTTCAACCCGACCACCCAGGCGAGGGAGCACGACGCCGACGGGACCTACATCCGACGCTGGGTGCCCGAGCTGGCCGGCCTGTCACCGCCCCGAGTGTTCGAGCCGTGGAAGGTCCCCGGCGGTCCCCCGGGCGGCTACCCGACCCCGATCGTCGACCACGCCGCCGAGCGGGCCGACGCCCTTGGTCGCTACGCCGAGACCCGCGCCTGACCACCTCCTCCGACCCCCCGGCTCAGCCCGGGCCGGGGCCCTCCTCCGGGGGACGCTGCAGGTAGGCCAGGACGGCCAGGACCCGGCGGTGGTCGTCAGGCTCCTGGAGGAGGCCCAGCTTGGTGAACACGTTGCGGACGTGGGAGTCGACGGTCTTGGCGTTGAGGAAGAGGCGGGCGCTGATGGCCTGGTTGGAGCGTCCCTCGGCCATGAGGCCCAGCACCTCGCGCTCCCGGGCCGACAGGGCCTCGAGCGGGCTGCGGCGACGGGGCCGCCCCAGGAGCCGGCTGACCACCTCCGGGTCGATGGCCGAGCCGCCGTTGGCGACCCGTCGGACGGCCTCGGCGAAGTCGTGCACGTCGCCGACCCGCTCCTTCAGCAGGTAGCCGACGCCCCTCCCGCCCTGCAGCAGCTCGACGGCGTAGCGGGACTCGAGGTGCTGAGATAAGACCAGCACCCCCATCGCCGGGTGGCGGCGCCGGATCTCGTGGGCGGCGCGGAGGCCCTCGACGGTGTGGGTCGGCGGCATCCGGATGTCGACCACGGCGACGTCGGGCCGCTCGTGCTCCACGGCGGCGAGCAGCGCCTCGGCGTCGCCGACCTGGGCCACCACCTCGAAGCCCTCGGCGGTCAGCAGCCCGGCCACGCCCTCGCGCAGCAGGACCGAGTCGTCGGCCAGCACTACCCGCACGGAAGCTCCACCCTCAGGCGGGTCCCGCCGCCGTCGCCGCACCCGACCTCGATCTGCCCGTCCAGCGCCGCCACCCGGTCGGTCAGGCCCTCCAGCCCCGAACCGGGCCGGGTCGCCGCCCCGCCCACCCCGTCGTCGCAGACCTCTACGTGCAGCCGGTCGTCGCGCCGGTCGATGTGCACCTCGACCACCGAAGCCTGGGCGTGCTTGGCCACGTTGGCCAGCGCCTCGGAGACCACGAAGTAGGCGGCCGATTCCACCGGGGCGGGCAGCCGCCCCTCGACGGTGACGGCAACAACGACGGGGACCGCCGACAGCTCGGCCAGCGACTCCACCGCCGCAGCCAGCCCTTCCTCGGTGAGCACCGCCGGGTGCAGCCCCTGGGCCAGCTCGCGCAGCTCCCGCAGGGCCAGGGCCGCCTCCTCCGAGGCCTGGCGCAGGAGATCGTCGACGGCGGGATCCGACGCCGGACCGAGCCGGGCCCGGGCCAGCCCCACAGCCATCGTCAGAGCCACCAGCCGCTGCTGGGCCCCGTCGTGGAGGTCGCGCTCCACCCGGCGGCGGGCGTCGTCGCCGGCCAGCACGATCCGGGCCCGCGAGGTCCGGACCTCCTCCAGCCTGGCCAGCACCTCGGCGTGCAGGCTCTCGTTCTCCATGGCCAGCCCGGCGGCGGCGGCCACGGCGTCGACGAGGGCCGGGTCCTCGGACAGTGCGGCGTCGTACACCAGGGCACCCACCTGGCGGCCCCTCCGCTGGATGACGGCCACCGACCGTCCCGTCCCGTCCGCCGGCAGGGTCACCGGCGAGCCCCCGGGCTCCACGTAGCGGGCGCCGTCAGCCATCCAGTAGGCCACCTCGAGGCTGGGGTCGCCGAGGGCCAGGGCCAAGGCGTCGCGCAGCCCGTGGGGTGACGAGTCGCCTACCTCGACCACCAGCCGACCCGCGCCGCCGCGGGCCAGGCGCGACCGGAGAAGGCCGCCGAGGAACACCAGCGGAGCGGCGCCGATGAGGAAGAGCCCCACCAGCGCCCACCGCTCCCCCAGACCGGTGGGGATGCCAAGCTCGGCCAGGATCGCCCCTACGTACACCGCGGCGAAGAAGCAGGCGCCCGGGACCACGGGCAGCAGGATCCGGCGGGCCGCCGGTGTTGCCTCACGCCAGCGGCGGACCAGGACCACGAGCACCCCCAGCGTGACGGCTAGGACGGCGAGGAGCAGCGCCGAGTACCAGAGCCGCCCGAGGCCCCGCCGGACGTCGAGGCCGACCGTGTCGGTGGGGCAGTCATCGCACGGCGAGCCGGCCACCGGCAGGCAGGCCAGCGCCACCCCGTAGATGGCGGCCACGAGCCAGCGCTCCAGCGGCGACCGCAGCCTCCCGCCGGGGAAGGCCACGGCCAGCTGGGCCAGCGGCGCCAGCCCGAGCGGGAGCAGAGCCAGCCCTGTGGTGAACACCACGGGGTGGCCGACAGTGGTGAGAGCGACGGACAGAAGCCAGGCCACGCCGGCGGCGCTGAGGAGCCGGCCACTCGGGTTCTCAGGTCGCCGGGTCGAGGCGACGATGCCGGCCAGGACGAACAGCGAGCCGACGACCATGACCGGCAGGCCGGGGGCGATCGGGAGGCGACGGACGGTGACCCCGACCACCGTTCCGACCAGGCAGCTCCCGGCGAGGAGGAGCGCTGCCCGCCGCATGCCCTGATGCTCGCGCCGTCGTGGCCCGGCGGCCATGAAGAACCCCGGAATCAGGGTTGACCCTGATGCCCCGCCTGCCCCGTTTCCTTACCTTGAGAGCAAGCCCCCGAACGAGGAGACCGACATGACGATGGTGGACACCCCAAGGGTCGTGCCGGCCCAGCACGGCGAGCAGCCGCAGCACCCCCAGCCCGCAGCCGGCGAGGTCCGGGGACGGACCGCCGGCCTCTGGGTTTCCGGGTTCCTGGCTGCTCTCCTCCCCTTGAACACCTTCTGGGCTCTGGGCGGCACCTGGGGCCTCGGCTGGATCCTGGGGTGCGCCGGCTGCACGGTGCCCCTGGCGCTGGTGTGGGCGCAGGAGGCGCTGCTGGTGGCGGGCATCGCCATCGTGCTGGCTCGCCTCGGCCTGTGGCGGGCGCCGCTTCCCCAGTCTCTGTGGCGCCTGGGGCTGGGGCTGATGACGGCGGCCTTCGGCCTGGTCGGCACCTCGAACCTGCTCGGCGACAACACCATCCAGGCCCGGTTCCTCTTCGCCCCGGTGGCGCTGGGCCTGGCCGTACTGAGCGCCGTCGCCAACCGGCGCCTCCCCGCCCCCAGGATGTGGGCCAGCCGCCCCGCACCCCCGCCGCCGCGCTGGGCCCGGCGCGCTGCGGTGCTCGCCGTGCTGACGCCGGTCCCCTCAGCTCTGTGGCGCATGGCGATGGCGGTGGGCGTGCCGCTCGGTGTCGACGACTCCTACCGGCGGAGCCACTACGGGTTCCCTGGTTGGGGGACGGTCTACGTCTTCGGCCTGAGCTTCCTCCTCGTCGGCCTGGCCCTTGTGACCCTGGGCCTGGTGCGGCCGTGGGGTGAGGTGGTGCCGCGGTGGGTCCCCTGGATCGGTGGCCGGCCCGTCCGGCCGCTCGCTGCGGTGATCCCGGCGGCGACCGGCGCCCTGGCCCTGACCCTGCTGTGGACCAGCGTCTTCCTCTTCGTCATCCAAGAGATCTTCGTCATCTACGGCCTCGACGGCTTCGAGCGTGTGGTGGTCGGCGCCTGCTATGCCCCGATGCTGCTCTGGGGCCCCCTCCTCGCGGCGGTCACCGCCTCCTACGCCAAGCGGCACCTGCACCGCTCCCCTGCGCTCGGCTGAGCCTCAGCGGAGAGATCCGCAGGGCTACAGCTTGGGGTAGACGTTCTTCGGCAGAGCCGTGCCCGCCGCCCCGGCGGTCTCATAGGCGTGCTGCATCAGCTCCTGCTGACGAGCCATCATCCCGTGCGAGAGGTCCTCGAGGCCTGAGATCCCTAGCGCCTCACTGAGGAGCGGGAAGAGCGTGCTCTCTTGAGTGACCACGTGCGACTCGACCGCCTCGCCCAGGCGGGTGACGGCATCGCGCAGCGGCATGCCGGCCGGCATGGCCCGGATCTCGGCCAGGATCTCGTCCATCTCGGCGTGGGCCACCTCGAAGCCCGACACAACGTCCGGCGCCGACGACGCGACGAGCGGGTAGACGAGCTCCTCCTCGAGCTTGAGGTGGGTCTGGAGCATCGAGACCAGCTGGTGGGCTGCCTTCTCTTCCTCGTCCTGGGTGCCCGCCAGCAGCGTCGGAATCTGCCGGCACAGCATGTGCACGGAATTGTGGTCATCCTGAAGCATCTTGATGGCATTGGGCATATTACATACTCCGCCCCCGAGGAGCAGAATCTAAACACCCAAGCCAGGATTGGCCCGAATGCACTGAAATAGTCTGCACCTCGTGCGGCGGCCCATCCTGCGCGCTGCGGCCGTTGAACGGGTGGCATCTGTTGACACTCGTCGGGCCGCAACCGGTCGATGGCAGCGGCGGTCTGTTGAGGGACTGCCTGTGGGACCATCCAGGGGTCACCGCTACGTCGTCAACGTCGACCGGTCGCCGAAGGTCGCATACCGAATGACGGTGGTCTCGGTTGTCGGCTATTTCCTCCTTGTCCTCATGGGTGTGGCGCTGATCGCTGAGGATATGAGCAACGGTCGCGGCTGGTTCCTGCCGTTCGCACGAGTCGCCCAGATGCTCATCTTCGGCTCTTTCGCGGTCTTCTTCGGCAGGCGAGCCCTTCGGATGAAGAAGGACGGCAGACGCTGACCGAGGTCTCGCTCGCCCTCTACACGTTGAAGCGGAACTTGTGCCTGGGCCCACAAAGGGCCGCTGACCTGGGCTTTCGCGCCAGCGGTCAGGCTGTGGTCCTTCTCAGGTCCTTCGTAGCGCCGGTGCCGAGGCGGTCGATGGCGTCCCGCACGCGGTCCTCGTCACCGGGCCACAGGTGCCCGTAGACGTCGAGCGTGACCTTCGCCGACTCGTGCCCGAGCGCCGCCTGGACCTGCTTCACCGTGCACCCGGCGGCGATCAGTGCGGAGGCGAAGAAGTGGCGGAGGTCGTGGTACGACACCCGATCGGACACGCCGGCATGCTTGCGGGAGGCCCGCATGTAGTGGCCCCAGCGGGCGGCGTCGACCGGTCGCCCGTCGGTGTGGACGATGACGCCGCCGTCCCCGGCGCCGAACTGCTGGAGGTGGAGGTTGAGCTCGTCGAGCACCCACTCCCCCACCCGGCATGCCGCTGGTGCCACGGCTGGGCGAAGTGGGGCCCGTGGGGTGAGCGGTCCCGGGCGATGGCTGCGACGTGGCGTGAGGTGCGCAGGGCCGAGTTCTCGCTGGGCGTACTGGCCCGGATGCATCTGCGGCCGTTGTCGCCCGTCGGCGACGAGTTCCTGCCGGTGGGCATCGAGTGCCTCAGGTGTGGCGAGACACTCGTGATCGTGCCGGAGCGGGCTGTCGTCGAGCGGGGGTGGTTCGGCTGCGATCGCTGCCATGCGGCCCGTACCCGGGGCGTCCTTGCGGGCGCGACCGAGACGTACGAGCGGGCCGGGCTGCGCCTGGTCGGCCGATGCCGGGGCGAGCACGTTGCCCAGGCGGTCGAGTGCATGCGGTGCGAGACGATGCGGGCCGTGTCGCTCCGCCGCGTCCTCGACGGGTCCGCGCCGCTGTGCTGGACGTGCACGCACGGCATCCGGCCCGACGAGCCGCACCGCGTGTACCTCGTGCGCTTCCCGCAACTGTGCGTGCTGAAGGTCGGGCTTACGCACGCCCGTCACGACGCCCGGCTCGACGCCCACCGGCTCGAGGGCGGCGAGGTGCTGGCCGCGGTCGTCGTCCCAGACCGGGCCACGGCGCTGCTAGTCGAGGCGGCGGTGCTCGCCCGGTACGCGCCGTGGCGGGCGGTCGTGGGCCCGTTGGCGTTTCCGCAGGGCGGTTATACCGAGACGTGGGTCAACGACCCGGCGGCGCCGCCGTGCGACCTCGACGCGCTCGTCGCCGAGATCGCACGCTAAGCCCGACACGTCTAGGTCCCCTGGTCGCTCTTGGGCGAGGGACCGGCGGCTCCCACCCGCTTGGTGGGCACCCCGACCTGGTCATCCACCCGGCGTTCCGGGGCACGCGCCGCCGACCTCGGGCCGGTCGTTATGCGGCGCGCAGGACGTGC